>JARCRS010000143.1 GCA_029850555.1 archaeon
GAAATTTCTATCCCTAAAGAATTCGAAATTTAATATTGGATCTTTGCTAAACTTTGCTTCCCATGTTATAAAGAAAGCAAAGATGAGAGGTGAAAGAGCGAGAGCGCCAATCGTCGTGGGATTTCGCCACGAATAAAGTAACCCCCAGCTGATTCCGACAAGCAGTGATAGTAGTCCTCCTGTAAAGGAGAGGGCTGCGGGCAGGTCAAATGAACCGCGTTGTTCTTGCGGTTTTATCGACTTGAGGGTCTTGTAAGCCCAGGCCGTTGCAAAGATCCCGATTGGAACATTGATCAGGAAGATCAGCCGCCAAGTAGTGTAAGTGATAATTACGCCTCCAAGCACTATTCCTAGAACCGATCCTATTCCCCAGACAATCGACATGAACCCAAATGCCCTTCCAGTTTCACCTCGCGGGAAGGCCTCAGAAAGTATAGCAAACGCGTTGGACGTAAGAAGGGCAGCGCCCATTCCCTGTATTACTCGGAATGAGACGAGCGAGAGTCCATTTGGAGCGAATCCGCATAGTGCCGAGCCGATCGTGAAAATGACGAACCCGATGTTGTACATGGTTTTTCGTCCGTACATGTCGGCCAGCCTCCCAAAGCTCAAAACGAGCGCGGTATTCACTAAAAGGTAAGCAATGATGACCCAGATCATGGTAACAAAGTCAGAATGAAGATCGGAAGCCATTGGGAAAAGCGCCAGCAGAACGACTGTACTATCAACAGCTGACATGAGCGCTCCGGTAGAAGTTACCGAAAGAGCTTTCCACTTGTATTCCAAAAATTGTGCCTACGTCCTTTCCTAACTGAATTTAGAATACGCCGAATCGTTGTCGCAAGAGTTTAAACTTTGCTTTCTCTCTTTGTGCGGATTTTTTCAATAGTATATCGTAGTCCGTCTCGTTGGGCAAGGTGAAGTGAGTGCTCTAATTTGTACTACAAGCGTGGAAACTCTTTCGGTGAAACGTGGAAATGATAGAAAGGAGCTCGGCAGAGACTACAACTTCAAAGTTTCTTTGACTGTGTGCAATCTGAATGGGCGGGTTTTTGATTCTCGCAATTCATTTGTAGAAGATACGTGCCCTGTAAATATGACGCTGCGCTACTTGGAAGCAACATCAGTAGTCCTATTGAGGATACTATTAGGACGCAGAGGATCAAAGTTCGTCCGAGAATTTTACTTGCATTCAAAAAAGAATTTCACGGAGACCGCAGCAAAGGCAGTCGAACTTATTCCTATTCTATTCAGATCATATTGTCTATGTACCTCTACTTAGTGTGGTTCAAGAAATGTAGAGCGATCGTCTCTCCAAAGTTATTGTTATCTTTGTTGCTTTCATTGCTTTATATGGCAACTTCACATCCCGTTCGCAACGGCGTGTTATTTCCTACGGTTCAAACAATAGTTGTTTGATGCGCGATTCATCCCATATCAGGAGACAAAAATTACAATAATTGTAAGTTGAGCTCGGTCCTTTATGGAGGAAAGCAATGATCCTTAACCGAAAACGATGAATCCAGCTTAAGAAATGTATAATCGTAATACGGCAATTTCAATAGCAATTGTCTGCCTTACGGTATCTCCATGATACGCTAGAATTCGTTCGGTCATTCTGAAATCATAGGTTTCCGAGTTTAGCAAAGAACTAGCTAGAAAAACGACACGCCACTGCCCCATACTTAGCAGGGATTACTGATTTGGGCCGCTTTTCAAAAATAGGGATGAGGAACGAACCAAAATCGAGATTCTTTAGAAATTGTGAGTTAACATCCGTACGTATTATGTAGAAATTTCCGACAACTTCTAGAAATATTGAAAATCTAATCGCAACTCTAAAGAAGCTCCTACGGCCTTACTTGCCGTAAGCATACGGTCTTCAAGCATGAGCGCAATTGATCGCACTAGTAGCGGTAGTAGGAACGAGAGGCCGCTCCAAAGGCTAGCAGGGAAAACGGCTGGAACTGCGCAGCAAATGCGCACTTGTTCGGCCTGCAACATAGAGTTTACGCTAGACGAATATCTAGATCATGTGTACGATAATGACGAGTGCTACAAAGCATACCTTTCTTCTGAAAAGAAGGAAATGAGCAAACAGTAGCCTTTGGGTTACGAGTGCTAGTTTCTTAATTTCTTGGAATATTTCAATGTGCTCAGCCCTTATTCTAGTCTGAACATCTCATCAAAAGTCGATTTTGCGGAATTTGTCACAGAAACAGGATCGCGTAAACAATGTTCCCGAAACAAAGGGAAACCCAGACTATCTCGTATCCGAGCAATTCAAGGTTCTAGAAGGGTATGATATATGCCGAAGCAACAGGCTAATTGTCGCCCTAGTTGTCGTGGACGGGAACTTTGGGCAGGATCTTCGAATGTACAGATGGCAGCTCAGAAATGACGCCTGGAAAGTTAATCTAAGTAGAAAGAGCGTCGCGGATTGGAAGTGGGAGGAGATCTCGAAGAAAGCAAGAGATCTAATCCAAAAATACGAAATCAAACTCAAGGGAAATAGATCAGAAAGCACCGCATGATTAGTAAAAGATACTTTTCCTATTTGAAAACCAAATAAGGGAGCATCGCGGATAAATTGTTCAGGGACGTGGTTAGTTAGATTATGATCAAGTCAATCAGTTCAGCAGCCGTCGTAGTAAAGGATGGGAAAAAAGCGAAAAAATGGTACGTGGACAAACTAGGCTTTGTAGTCAAATCCGATGAAGATCATTGGATCACGATGGCGCCGCCAGGCGGTAATGGATTTGAGATCCACCTTTGCGAAACGAAACCTCTTGAAAAAGGAAACACGGGCATTCTTTTTCTTGTCGATAGTCTGGACAAGACCTATACAGATCTTTCAAAAAAGGGAGTCAAGTTCTCTCAAAAACCGATTGACAAAGGCTGGGGAAAATACGCTATGATGAAGGACTTGGACGGAAATTTATTTTGGTTGATGGAAGAGAGCTAGCCGCTTGATTCAAGCAGGATCTCGGGTCATGATTTATTCTAGATTCTGCGAGATAATCTTTCAAAGCCTAGTTTTCTAGATTCGTTCATACGCTTAGACAGTTAATTATGTTCGAGAGAGTTTTCTTTTGAAAATCATAAACGTCTTGAGCGGGTTGCTCCTTGGCTCGGCTTTATGTTTGTCCGCAGGCGGTATGCTCCTATATTCAAAAAATCTAGTTCCGCCTTTCCTCTTAGAACTTACTGCCGCTGCAGTTGCGGTAATCGTGCCTCTATCGTTTTTTGTATACAAGAAAAATTTAGCTTCTATCAATCTATCAACACTGCTCGGGGTTATTGCACCTTTTACTTCTATCAGTACTCCAGCGCATACTGCGGTGCTTCTTTCCTTCGGGCAAAACCTTCTCTTGTCTGTTCTTGGTCTATTGCAGTTTCTGGGATTCTACTTGTTCCCGATAAGCTTTGTAATAGTAAGAATGGTCTATCGAAAGAAAATTTCTTATGAAGCAAAGGCCGAGAATCAAAATCTGAACGACATCGTTTCGCAAGAAAAAAATGTTAAGGAAACTAAGCGAAATGTTCGATGGTGCTGCCAAATAGAGAGCTTTAGCGAAGATTCATCCCTTTCAGATTAATACCCAAACTTCTGAGCTATGAAGATTACTGATGACTCCAAAGGTCGCCATTGTAGGGAGCAAGTCGCTCGAAGGGATGGACTCTGTTTACGAAATAATAGATGGCATCATACTTCAAGAGAAGAAGAAATTGGGCTGCTTCACTTTGATCAACGGAGGGGAGGAAGGAGTAGATACAATGGCAGGCGAAGTTGCCTTAGAGCGAGACATCGATTATGAGTTGATACCATCGGCAAAATGTAACGAGGGCTGCAATCCCGGCAAGGAGTACTGTTTCACACATTCTTACGAACCGCGCAGCAAAAAGATAGCGAACGAGGCTGAGGTCATTTACAGAATTTATGACGAAGGCTGCGGCAACTCAACCTGTGAAGTGACCGCTCGATTTGGAGACGAGTTCGGAAAGAAGGTCGTAAGGATTCCGATTGACCTCTTATCGATTGCCCGCTAGACCAGAATCCGCGTCGCTCCCTTTATTACAGTCTCCTTGTCTTTAATTGAAAGAAGATTTTTGGTAGCATTGAGTATGTTAGGGTAGCCCGTTACGAGAACCTTCATTCCTTTGCTCTGTTCCTTCAACAATATTCTACTAGTCTTTACGTCGAGCACATGCTCGGTTACCTTTGAGAAAATCCTCCGACGTAGATATGAGCGATCTACTTTAGAAAGGATAACGCTTTGACCTTTCTCCTTCCTTGAATCACCAAAGATTCCACCCACAGTCGAAACAATCACTAGCGGGCCCTTATGCACTTGAGCGATCGTAGCAGCTGTGCTATCGCTTGTCATTCCAGGTTCGATCCCTCCAAGAACCACAACTTCAAACCCGTCGGAAAGGTAATGATTCACTTCAACCATGGACTCTGGGATTCTGGCGTTTGTCACAATCAAGGAATTCCGCACTGCTGAAGCAAGGAGTAGCGCGTTTACACGTGATGCTCTAATTGCAATGGAGTCTAAATCAGCTCCTTTCCTCAGATGATTCCGTGCAAATTCTACGTAATTTCTTCCTAGCCCGCCAGCGCCCACAACTGCAGTAATTTGGATTTGCTTGGAGTAAGAAAGTAAGCTTCTAAATTGTTGAGCAATCGAGGAGATTGCCTTTACATCTATTGTACCGTCCTTATTTGAGATGATAGCTCCGAGGCTGAAGGTGACGATTGTTTTCGCAACATTTCGCAAAAAGTACGTACACTACAAATGAAGACTTGAGGACACTTGAAAAGCGTTATTCTTTATCGTCAGGCAACAGGAGGTAGAGATAGGGACTGGATGTAGTTCCACATTCCAACCACCTGGGATATTCCAGTAAAGCCGCTGTCTGCTAACATGGGGGCGATGTCCCTATTTTCCTTAAGCTCCAAGGCCTTGAGCCAAAGTTTCTTCAGAGTCTCTATCATATCACTTGGCAGGTAAGGCTCTAATCTCTCGATTCTAATCCAGGTTGTCTTTGTCTGCCGAGTAGATTCGATTCCAAATTCATTAATCGAGAGTATCGTCGTGAACAGTTGAATCAACCTTGAAAAGCGATTGACGCTAGTCCCATAATGTAGCTGGTCCATCCAGCCTTCTCTGGCGATGTACCATGTGAGGGCTCTCATGACCTGATGTTCAGCACGAATCCCAATCGCATATTCGGAAAGATGCTTTCTAATGAGTTTAAGAAAATCTTCGTAAGCGCTTTCGCTTCCAATCACGGGAGAAGAATCTACAAGACTGATTATTGAGTATCTGCTAAACAAGTTTTCAGTTTTGATCAGCTCGGAAAGTGGCTTGTGCGCGGAGAAACTGTCACAAGGTCTTAGGGCGTTTTTTGCGAGATTTCGATTGATATCCTTGATTGTACTGACAGCCTTCCTTTTGTTCGTCTTGTTATCTAACGATTCTTCAAGGTCGTTCCACACCAAAACATAATCAATGTCCGAATCCTTTACGCACTCTAGCCTTGAAACGGAGCCGCTTAGACAAATGCAAGATTCCTCTGGCAGGTCAATGTTACTCTTTGCAATTATTTGCCCGAACACTCTCTGAAGTACAATCGCCCTATCGTAGCATCTCTTCACGACTTCGGGAAATAGTTCACTTTCCTTTCGAATAGATGATGCTATTCGTAGCTCTGACTCGCTCTGCGAGATCAATGGCAAAAACTCTCACACGCCCGTGTTTATCTTAGGAAACCGACCTGGTTCAAAAGAGGTAAAGGTTTTGCATTAATTGAAGGCTATCGGATTATGTTTCAAGAATTGCGAACGGGTCTCTATAGCTAGAAAACTTCTCCTACTCCTCTGACAATTTGAATTCTAGCTGAAGATTTGACCTGCTTTTGTTCCGCAGTGGATGCACCTTTCGGAGAAAATCACTTGGCTCTACAAGTTTTTAAGTGGCGTAAGTTTTGTATTTGGCCCACACCGAGAGAAGATTTGAGCTTCGGAAATAGTAATAGGACGTTCGGCCAAAGACCTGTTAAGAGAAAGAAACAGGATTTTCACAGACATAAGATCAAGGTTAGCGAAACAACGGAAAGGCCAGACTTTGCTTCCTTGAAAGAGAGAACAATCCTTTCATTGATTCATCTCGGGGAGCAGAGGTTCTCTGAAGAGACCGGCGGATACTCCTTTGAGAACTGGATGAATAGCTTCAACTTGCTCCTAGATGAATTCGAAGAACAAGCAGGAAGGCAAAATCTGCCGAGCGATTATTTCGCAAAGAGATTCGAGCTAACGTCATCGTTAGCTAAATCAATGCAGCCATCTTCTAACGTCGATGCAGAAGTTGCAGAGTTAAGAGAGCAAGAGTTAAAGCTCCGAAATGCGATTTCTTCACTGCGCCTACGGAGCAAGCTAGATAAAGAATCCGAAGAGGGAAAGGATAGGCTCAGGATTCTCGAAATTGAGAGGGATCGAAGCCTAGATCTTTTGGAAAAGGCGAGGAATAGTTTAGCTCAAAGGAGGAGGCAAGTCGAAGACTCCTCGAAACTGATCAAAAGGATATTCGGAGCTAGGAAACCATTAGATCAAACTTCTCTTCATACTCTGCTCGACCGCGTGGGCGATCTAGAGGCAAAGATTGATGGAATCGAGAAGAAAATATTTGAGCAGAAAAGGAGGATTGATTTTGCGGAGAGAACCCGGGTCCCCAACGAAGGCGTCAGCGATCTAGATGAGCTGCAGGCGAAAGTTGATGTAATTAATATGAAATTAGAGGAAGTGGAAGCAAGGAAATTTGAACAGTCGCAACTTCTCGAGAAAAGAAAAGAAATTACGAGCACGCTGAGAGAAGTCATTTCAAAGCTGGAAGAACCCCGACTATCGAGTGCCGAGACAATCCAATAACGATGGATTATTTGTCTATATGTCTTAAGATAGGCCATTTTACCCTCTGCGACCAGAATGACTCAAGTATCAACTAGTGGTCCCATCGAGAAGCTTCCCGAGGAAAAGCAAGACTTGTCTTCCTCGAAAAGGGATTCCGAAGAAGAGAGTCGAGCTCCGCAAGTCTCGCCTGAGAAATCTGATCCAAAAGGGCAGAATGAAAACAAATCTGACGGCTTTCAAAGTTTTGTTATTTCCCATCACGTCGGTTTCTCTGTGACGCTGTCCGGTCTACTGGTAGCAGGCGGCGCACTGTTTATTTTGGCTGCTACTTCAGAGATTCTTTCTAACACGACTCTAGATTTTCTGGGTCGGTTTCTCACTCCATTAGGCGAAAGGACACTATTGGGAGTAATAGGGATCTTTTTCTTAATTAGTCCATTGTTCCTAAACAGATTCGTATTTGATGCACTAAACTATGAAAGAGACCTGAGAATTAAGGCTCAAAAATCTACTCGAGAGGCGCAGCTTCTTCAAGACATATTGACCCACGATGTCCGTAACTACAATCAAGTCTCAAAACTAAGTGCGGAGCTCTTGGCAGAGGAGTTCAGCGCCAATCACGATGCCCATAGCCTGGTCGAGAAATTACTCGAGTCTATAGATGGATCTACTCTCTTAGTTGAAAGGGCAAAAATGCTTGGAAGGGTAATTTCTGATTACGAGTTAGATCGAAAGCCGATCAATATTCTTTCAAGTATGAAGCGCTCGATGCAGCTCATCCTAAGCGCTTCCCCCCGGAAAAAGGTTAACGCTGCCATCAAATTACCTTCTCTCCCACTAGCACCATTAGATCGGTTGGATAGTGAGAGTCAGCCTGTGGACGTTCTTGCTGACGACTTGCTTGACGAAGTATTTGTGAATTTGTTCTCAAACTCGATCAAGTACTCTAATGGTGAAGTATTCATAGGAATAGAGCTTAATTCCGTGTACGATAACCATCTAAAGAAGAACTGTTGGCGGGTCTCGATTTCAGATACTGGAAAGGGAATAGCAGACGACCTGAAACACTCACTTTTCTCACGATACCTCGAGGGAGCTAAAGGAAGTGGGCTAGGGATGTCGATCGTGCACGCTTTGGTCGTCGGGAGATACGGTGGTAGGATTCAAGTGACAAACCGAGTCGAGAGCGATCATTCAAAGGGAACTTTGATTGAGCTGCTTTTGCCAGCGGCAAATTCGTGACAAAAAAGGTGTGCGTAGTAACCCAAGGTTTCTTCCGTTGGAATTACTAGCAACTTTGATTCGGTAATTCGTAGTGACGTTCGTCTTTGGGAGATGTACTCACTTAGGCTTGTTCGTCGGCTGCGCCACTATCTCCGGAACTTTCTGAGGATTCCTCAGATGCGGTTTGTTCTGTCATACCCTCCGACGGCGCCGGCGATGATGTAGCACCACCAACGACTGAAGCACTTGCAAATCTCGGACCTACTCGGTCAACTTTGATTTTGACTTTCTGCCCTACTTTTGCACCTTGGACGAAGATCACGAAACCTTGGACTTTTGCGACACCGTCGCCACGTCTTGAAAGTTCAGTGACTTCTACGTCGTATTCCTTACCTACTTCTACAGGCTTTGGACCCATTGGAGGTCTTCCTCCTCCGAATCCGAGGCCTCGATTTCCGTTACCGCGACTGTCGCGGCTCCTACCGTAGCTCATATTAAGTACGCTCGTAATTTAGCCATCTTCGAATCCCTACATATAAGCGAAGCTACTTACTTGCCTTCTGCCCCCGCTTTGGGACAAATTATTGCTTCAAAATATGCAAAGCGTTTCAACATTTTGTAGCATCTGGGACGAGCTAATTTGATTCACGGATTGAAACTTTCACTATAACGTACATGACTACAAGTCAATAATCGAAAGGTAATTTCGCGTTTATGAAATTCTAGGATGGGATACTTGTGTTTTTGCAATTGTATAAACAGGAAAATCAGGTTTCAGGTCAACAAAGTGTAAATACAATATTGTTGAAATATAGGAGATTGGAGAAAAATGAGATTCACGTGTAGGCAGTGTCTGCGGACCTTTGCGAATGAAGAGGAAGCGGATGCTCATGAAAGAAAAACTCGCCATCGTGTAGAGCTGAGTTTAGCTACTACTTATTGGGGCGAGCATTTCGTTTTGCAGTAGGCAAAGAATGCTAATTTGAACTCGAAATGCAAGTCGCTGAGAAGACTTTCTAGAATGCTATTCCATCCAAGTCTCAAGATCTGCTGAATTTTCTTACGACTCTGGAGAGTTCTTCCATTGAGAATGGCTTTACGAGATAATCGTAGAGCATTTTTGAATCGTACTCTTCTCCAAGACCGGACTTTTCGAGACCACTGATAGCAATTACAGGAAGCTTATTCACTCTCGGATCGTTCTCTAACTCCTTCAATAGTTGCCAGCCCGTGGCACCTGGCATCATTATATCAAGCAACATCAAATTTGGAAGGGAATCAGATTTGTTATTCAGGAGCTTTGCGGCTTGGTTCGAGCTTGAGGCTGTTTCAACAATATAGCCTTCTCTTTCGAGATGTAGTCTTATAATTTCACGAATTCCTGGATCGTCGTCAACAACCAGTATCTTCGCCTTGTTCTCAACACTTTGAGAGCTATTCTCTGAAAACGCGAGGTCTTGGGGAAATCCTGAAGCACCCCAAAATGACACCCTGAAATTTGTCCGGCCTGTCTTCTCTAGAGATTGGCGAATTATTTGTTCAATACGGGGTTGTTCAAGGGTGTCAACCAGCTCAACATCAACTGCGGTAAGTTTATCGTCTTCATATTTCTCATTGCCAACGTACCACCCAGGAATTATTACAAACGAAGTTCCCGCGACTTGACCAAATATCGCAAGCAGCTTACGTTGTCCAATTTCTATGAGCTCGTGTTGTTGACGTCCCAATACCGATGTTATTGTTTTTGACAAATTGGATGCTGTCAGTAAGCCGGAGGTCTAGATAAGGGAACAGGAAGAAATTTCCTAGTGGGTGAGAATCTTTGGTCACGGGAGCTAATGCTAATAATCTCTATTTGGCGCCGGGAGTGGGATTTGAACCCACATGCCGCAGAGCGGCGCCGCGTATCTAGTTCGGAACTCAGCCCAATTGTTTTCTCACTTTTCTCTTTTTGCGGAGAAGGCAAGATGATCTCGAGCGCGGTGAGCGACCAGATTGCTCAACCCCGGCTAAATTCAAATCAGCTCGTTTTCGAAACGAGATTAAAAACAATGCTCATCTTGTGAATGATCGGATCACACAGGAAAATTTCGCTTACTTTTTGGGAGTCGGTAGTAGCTTCCGCCAAAAGGGTCGAGTAAGATGATAATTCTTGGAAAGTTACAATTCTTAAGTGTAAAATCATCACAAACCGATTCCGATCTAAATCACGCTAAGGACAAATCAGAGGCCCCCTTTTTGGAATAAAGTGGAAAAGGGACGGCAGCATTGTAAAAAAGATAGCAAACCACGAGCTTAAATCTTTCAAGATAGCTCACTCTTCAGCGGCATCTTCTTTGACTCTGGGCAAGAGACACATCATATCGATCTACGAGGCGGAGAATCCATTAATTTTTTGTTCGAGACAAAGCGTTTATACTGAGCACTCCCTAGCGTTTTCTTCCAGAAAAAGCGGATTTTTGCAACCTTCCTCTTTAGAATGGGTGAATTTGAGATAAGCACAGAATCTTCCAATGATGCAGGCAATTCTGACAAAAAGGAATCTAATAGCAGCTCTCCCACTGACTACAAGAAGAACTACACGTACGAGGACTGGCTACGCGAGCAGCAGGAAGAAGAAATTAAAAAAGCACGCGAAAGGGCAGGCGCGCCTAATCTTGCTGTCTCTTCGATGCCAGCATTTGCAAGCTTAGAAGACGTACTTCGATACTTCCTTTACGAGGAATCCGGAGTAATTCTTGATGCTGGTGCAGACAAGCTTGAGGAATCATTAATATTACACAACGTTGAAAGTGTTAGAATTGGACCCTCGGCTATTGCTCTAAACAATAGAAGACAAAACGGATTTGCAGGCGAAGGCGTTGTCGCTTCAATTAGTACATTGCCATTCAAAGACGATTCTTTCGTTAGATGCGTCTGTTCGAAGGGCCTCGAGAGCCTTTCGAATACGGTCGAAGTCACAAACGCTCTTGTAGAGCTTTCAAGGGTGTGCAAGACCACAATTATCACACTAAGGCAATACGGTGATTCAATAGTCCACAGAGTAATCTTCACTAGGATGTTTGTAGATCGCCTAGTGAAGGGAATTGGAATCCACTACGGGATATTGAGACGAGAAGACGGAGACTTTGTAATCTATTTGCTCTCAAAGGATCTACAGAGCGCACACTCCCTCGCCATGGAGTACGCTGGTGAAGCAGTATCTCAAAAGGTAGTAGGGCGAGCTAAGGTAAAACAGCTCCAAAAAGCTGATCCGGAATCGTAAAGACTTTTAACACGCGCGAACGGAACACTGGCGATAAGTCTGGTCGGTATCTAGTTTGAGCTCTTCAAAGAAAGATAAGAACAAGTCTCCAATGCCAGCTTCAAGCGCTGGACTGCTCAGATTCTTCGAGGATGAAACTTCAGGGATTAAAATCAGACCGGAAGTGGTTGTAGCCCTTTCGGTTGTCCTTGTAATTGTAAGTATTCTTTTAAGATACGTTATTCCAGTTTAGCTTTTTTATTTACCCATTCAATGCACTTTTGGTAGGAATATTCCGGCCTAGTGCTATGCTTTAAATTGGGTGAATAGAGGCTTTTCCCTAATTCTTGCTGAAAGCAAGAGCGAAGTCTAAGAACGAATTGGAGCAACAGTCTACTCAAGAAGAGAGAAGAGACTCTACAACTAACATTCATAGGCGTTACAGGCATTTATTCAGACTCCCGGCTCGAAACCGAACTCTTGCTTACGGAAGCATTATTGTTCTAGTTATCACATTCATTTCAAGGACAGCCTTAGGGTATACTCCTGCACAGACAGCATTATTTCTCATCGGGGCAGAATTCCTCCTCTTACTCAGCGTGGAGATTGATACTCTAGTCCTCAAGCGACATAACAAAGTAGCATCATTCCGTAGACTAGGCTCTCTCACTATCATAACCGATTCGATATGGGCCTTACTTGTTCTCGTGGGACTCGTTATAGCGTTCCTCACACACGATTCAGCTAGACTCGTTCCACTGATAATATTGGGCGGACTTTTTGCAACTTCCTTTAGAGCACTAATACTGGGGAGCTTATTCTATGAAAAAACTTGGCAGGGAATCCCGCTTGCATTTGTCCAGCCTCTTTTGCTTTTTATCCCTATTGGTTTTCAGTTTAGGATTCTTACACTGAATTTTTTCATGGGCAATCCCGCCCCTGCGGCGGCGATACTTGGCGGGATCATCGCGCTCGCTGGTATCGAGATATACATGTCTTCCATCAACAAGATCAAGGTTAGTGTTTACAGGCCACTCGAGCTACTCCAAGCCTTCCTTGACGCTTGGGCCGCCGAAGACTCGACAAATCTTGAGCGCTTCCTCGATGCTACTTCAAAGGAACTTATAATCGAGTCACGAATGTTGACGATATCATCTTCAGAACAGCGAAAAGCGATCATAATTGTGCCAGGCGTTCATCCCGGTCCATTTTACCCGATAGGTTCAAGCAATATCCCGGCGGACATCTTCGCTCGTTTGAAATCTAACGAGGTTATTCCTATGGTCGTACATTCAATGTCAGATCATGGAATGAACCTCCCCTCTAAAACTCAGGTCGAGAGATATGTCTCTGAACTCAAAGACCAAAATGAGATTCTGGATAGTGGATTCACAATGAGCACTCCCTTTGCAAAGCAGGTCGGGAAGGCGACTGTCACCGGACTTGCGTTTGGTTTTACGCTTTCAATTGCAATTACTCAGGCTCCTTATGGGATGGAGGATTTTCCAGTGGAAGTTCGCAAAGAGATCGAAGACTATTCGAGTTCGAAAAAGTTCAAGAATGTTCTTGTCATTGACACACACAATTCCGAAGGCGAAAAGCCAAACGAGAAAGAGTGTTCCGACGCTCTAGAGGCGGCGAAAATAGTCATCGACCAGTTATCGAATGCAAAGCAGTTTGATTTCAAGGTCGGGATTTCTCACTCTTCGGAATTGAATGAAAAATTGGATCCTGATGTAGGGCCAGCAGGCATTGGTTTAATTCTTATGGAAGTTGCAGGAGAAAGATTCTCGTTTGTAACTGTTGATTCAAACAACGCGGTGATCGGATTCAGAGAGAAAGTTTTCTCTCAATTTGAGAAAGCGACTAAATCAAGGATTTTGGAACTGTGCACTTCGGATACACATGTCACTGCCGCGAAAACTTCCGATGCAAAGGGATATCTGGCACTCGGAGATGCGTCGAGCTACCCAAAATTCAGCGAAGTACTTGCAAAGTTGTATCAGAAAGCTGCAAACAAGGTTGGAATTGGGTTCTTTTCGAGTTCCATGGTTCGGGGTCGGGTAAAAACCATTGGAAGTGAGGTCTTGGATGATTTTTCCGGCCTTTTAGATTCTGCAAGTTCTGAAGCAAAGAACGGCGCAAGGATTTTAGGCACAATAGTCCTTGTAATCACAGCGATAGTTGCATTAATCTAAAATTCGCTGAGGGTTCTCTGACCGGAGATGATCGCCCTTCTTTTTTGGGGGTTAATCTTTGGCGATTCAGGTTTACTCGGTCTTCCAATTTGGATAGATTCACGAACTGCAGCTAGTGTTTTTATCTGCTCTTGAGTGGCAACATCAAGCTTCCTCAAGAATTCCAATCCATTCTCAACCGCATAACCATGGAAATGATTGTTGAAATAACCGTAGATTTCGCTTGTTTTTTTCATCTGCTTTTTTATTCTGTCGACCCAGGGATCCAGCTCCTCCTTCTTGTATCGGTAATTATACCATGGCCTTTGGCCCCGACCATGCCACCGAATAAATGCAAAATCAGCAGTAGATGTAAGATCGACTGGCAAGAGTGGCTCATCAACAATTGTTTTTGCGACGTTATGTTTCTTCAGCAATTCATTCACTCTGTCCGTTTCCTTCGACCAGCTCAAATTTCTGAACTCGATTGCGAATTTGTAGTAGTCTTTTGTCTTTGGAATGGCATCGAGAAATTCTTCAAGCTTATCGATTTTGCTTCTTCCGAAGCTAGGAGGAAGTTGTATCAAAAGTGGACCGAGCTTGCCTCCCTCATGAAGAGGATGAATCAAGTCAAGAAATTCGACTAGATCGACTTCGGCTCCAACACGTAGGTCAAGCTGTTTTTTGTGTGTTATAGTTTGGGGAAGTTTTACAGAAAATTGAAAGTCCTTTGGCGTGTTACGTAGCCAGCCCAGGACAAGACCCTTGCTTGGATTAGCATAAAATGTCGAATCAATTTCCGCGGTCTTGAAAATTGTCGAATAGAATGTAAGTTTGGGCGTCTTTGAATCTGGATAAAGAACGCCTTCCCATTCCCTGTATGACCATCCGGATGTGCCTATCCTAACTGAACTTTTATCCATGGATTGTTCTCCCCCCGCAACCGTCGGTATTTACGGGATGCCCCTTGAGAACGAAGCTAGGGCTCAACAATTTCTCCGAGGGAGAAAGCTGTATTTGGACGGGAGCATGCAACCATAATTACTAGCATTTCATACCCTTTAGAACTGCAGCGCGGCAGGATCGGACTTGCAAAATCAGCAGCCTTTGTTTAACAAAAGCAATTCGATAAGACTTCGCTTAGCCGCCGCTCTAACACTTTCGATAGGCGTTTTGGTTGTTGAGAGCATTGGTGGCCTCTTTTTCCGCAGTTCGGCGCTCATCGCTGACGCACTCCATGTATTCACAGACATATTTGCAATAGGCTTTTCTCTTGTAGCCCTGACAATCTCCTCGAGGCCTCCTACTTCGACTCTTACTTACGGCTATCACAGGCTTGAAGTATTTGCTAGCCTTGCCAACGGGATTTCGCTTTTTGTGATCACTGGTCTTATACTTTACAACGCTTATGTCAAAATCGTGTCTCCCAGTAATTTGGATGTGTTAGGCACAATCACTGTCGCAGCTATAGCGCTTGCGATAAATGCTACATCACACGCCATTTTGAAAAAGAATCCAAACCAGTCTAATAGCGAGATCCCGTATATCGTGGGGGAAGATCTAAACATAAAGAGCGCTTCGACTCATATTCTGGGTGACGCGCTTTCATCTGTAGCCGTTATAGCTGGAGCTCTCGGTGTTTTCCTCACACATGACAATCTTTTTGATCCAATAGTGGCAGCATTTATCGGACTGATCGTCTTACGTTCAGCCACTGTCACGACTTGGGCTGGTCTTTCTATAATGTTAGAAAAATCCCCAGTGAAAAACATGATAGCCTTAGAATCAGATCTCGAAAAGGTGAATGGCGTATCTGACGTACATGATTTACACATCTGGAGAATCTGTTCTCATATCACGATAGCGACGTTGCATGCTTGTCTAAATGATCAGGGTAAAAACCACCGCGCCGAGACCATGAATGACCTCGAAGGTAAATTAGCAAACTCATATGGTGTGAAACATGCAACGATACAGCTTGAAGAAGTCTGTTGCGTTCCAAGACACGGGCACTAGGCCTAGATTCTTTCTTTTCTCATTACGATAAGCGTGACAGTCATTGATGGTTCAACGAATAGTGTTGAAAAGAACGTGATGTTATTCAAATCCAGCATTAGTCTTGGAGGAATTTGCTGCTATCTTAGTCCCTTAATGTACAATCTAATGGTGGGTTTTCTTTACAAATCGATTGGAATGTATGGAGCCCACGGCGGTTTTTCCACGTACTTTGCAATTTTCGACACCTGCACAAACTAGCGCAGATTCTAGCATTTCAATTTTCGGAACTCTTGATTTTGCATATAATCCACAAAATGGCCATACCTTCATAGCAAACACGGATACACAAGCGAGATGGGAGCCTATAATCCTCCAGTCGGAGTACCTGGAGACAACATTACGATTCTCAACGGATCTACCTACGTATCTACTGTCAGAATCGGTACCTCAAGACAAAACGAAACAGTTGGGAGCGTGGTATATGATTCAACAGATCAAAAACTTTTTGTTGCGAACGGTACCTTAAAATTGCAAAATTATCAATTGATAGATCAAAATGTTAGCGTTACTGACACAACAAATGGGACCATATCTCAGGTTATGCCAGTGCAGACCGGTGGAATTAACACGCTCTTCTTTGATCCAGCTAATGGAGTTCTTTATGTGGCGAGCCCAAACACAATATTTGTACTTTCTCTAGTGCACTGAAACAGATTCTTTTTCTATCCTAGCGGTTTGCAAATTATGCTATGAGCATCCCAGCTAATCTTAGGACGCAAAAAGGCGACACAGTTTCCGTCCATTATGTCGGGAAGTATGTAGGAGGTAAAGCCTTCGATACATCTATAGAATCTGAAGCAAAAAAGGCCGGGCTTTACAACCGGGCAAGAGACTACAAGCCCATAGTAGTCAAACTGGGATCAGGACAAGTGATTCCGGGCTTTGAAGAAGCTCTATTAGGTATGGCCGTAAACGAAGAAAAGGAAGTTACGATACCGCCAGAAAAGGCGTACGGTAAAACGGGAAAACATCCGATGGCAGGAAAGACTTTGGTTTTCAAATTACGCGTCACCAACATCAAGCGTGGTTAAAGAGAACCCATTTTACCAGAAGGTGATCGGAACTCTCTTGCCGTCCTTTACATTAAGCTTGTCTCTCAATTCTTTCTTAAGTTTGGGATATTGACTTTCGGGTACTGTTTCTATTTCCGCAAGGAGCCTTTCATGAAAGTCTCCAATTTCTTTGAGAAAGTAGCCGGCGACGACGAAAAACGGGTCCTCGGTTTCCGTGGACTTGTGGAGAACGAGAAGCTTCTTGTTTTCCTCTCCTAGAGGAATTATATCATATTTGCTAGATTTTTCTAACATGACTTGGGCCTTCAAGACAAAATGTCACTTTTCCCCCTGTTGCGACTTTGATGCTTCCATGTCCCGGATAAGTGTGGCGACAACTGATTTAATTTTGGCAAGTCCAATAGGTTTCTGGATGTAAGCCGCCGCACCCTGCCTCATTGCTTCCTGAGTGCTTTCGGCTGTCGAATCTTCAGCAGTTACAAGAATTATTCTCGAAGAAGGACGAATCTCAATTATTTTCTTTGCAACTTTCTCACCAGGCACATCTGGCAGGCGTAAATCAAGAAAGATTATGGGATCGCTCGCTTCCTCTGCTATTTGTGTTCCAAATATGCTGTAGGCTTGCTTGGCGCTGTTTGCTATGTAAATTGTCTTGAATCCGAGATTTGATAGCATTCTCGCTATCAGAATACATACTCCTTCGTTGTCATCCACGATTAGAACAGGATAGCTTCCGACGTTCAGAGAGGCAAAGAGCGAGCCTGTACGGTCGACGGGAGAGGGGGAGGGCGGGGCGTAGGCCGAAGACGCAGAAGAGTACCAGTCTGAAATGTCGGAGGAAGTCAAGTAAAGTAGTGATTATAAAATCAGGTTCTTCATTTTATGCCTTGCTCGTGGCATTCAAAGGACTCTAAGCCTAACTACTTGAAGCAACGGTTCAGTTTGTATTGAAGGAGGAACATTCCCTACAAAAGGCGACCCCCGAAGATGAGGGCTCTGAGCTACTCTCGGCCAAACAAATTTTCTATGCTTTTTGTTCGATCTTGCAAAGCCTGTGCTTTCAGCGAAAATTATCACAGGTAGGGAGCATAACATGAAAAGCTGGGCAGATGAAAAAAGTAGATACCATGCTGCTCCAGTTTCTATCGCGACGATAAGCGGCAAAGCCCCTATTATGATCTCTGCCTTCAAAGCGCCCAGGGTGCCCAGAAACTTTTGATCCCTCGTTCGGACTTTTGGAGTCACCACAAATTCTTCAACAAGTTTTGAGTTACAGTATCCGAGCCAAAATTTTGCGCGCGCGTAGAGTTGCGATATTATTGTTTTCGCAATCTGAGCGCTAATAGGGCCCATCATTGGAGTGTTGAAAAGTGAACCCCATGCCACAGATGTTACAATTTTTCGAGGAGTGAGCTCCGGATCTTTGGTCCTCAGAGAAAGAAGGGGCCACAAGATTACAACTGACATCGTAATAATACCAGCAATTTCGGTAAAATAGGCAGTGCCTCCACTCATCGGAAGGAATCCATTGTAAGCTAACAATAAGAAAAATGCGAGCAGTGCGATGTTTGCCATGTAAGTAATCCACCCGTAAATTAGATAGAATCTCATCGCGCCGGGAAGTTTGTATCTTAACAGTCCAAGTTGTCCAACTGCATCTCTTGCCCATCTTAGGGCCCTCTTTCGAGAGCTGAAATAATCGGGTGGGATCTCTTCATATGTAACAGCATTACTTGCATAAATCGACTCGTAGCCCTTGTTATGCAGTCTAGCTAAGGTCTTGTAGTCTTCATTACTCTCTTCAATCAGACCTCCGACTGATTCTAGAGCTTCGATCTTTAGTAGCGCGTTATGCCCATAGAATGGACTTGTCCCAAGATTTTTCATCGCGGCTTGAACCACCGCCATGTACGCATGTTGGATTGTAACCCCTGACTTTGTCAATCTATTTGGGGTGGACGTCATAGTCATAGTCTTTGTTTGGATTACTGCAAGTTTTGGATCTCTTCTTGCGAGACCTACGCAATAGTCTATTGCAGAATGGCTCGCTTGAGAATCAGAATCGAGTACAAAGATATAGTCATAGTCAAAGGAATACCGCCTGAGCCATGAATTTATTGCGCCGGCCTTGTATCCATCTCGAGTGTTTCGTCGTAGGACTTTGCATTCATTATCACGTGCAAAACTATCAATTTCGGCCCTTTTTCTCTCATCAGTACTATCATCTAGGATAAAAAAAACTCTGCTACTGCGCCTTGCCTCACCCAGATTATAGACCGCATAATCATGAATAAAGTCATTAAACGTCACATACAACGCGGCTACCCGAGGCTCTCCTTTGGTAGGAAAGCAGTCAGACATTATTGTCTCGTCAGAAAGCTTCGACGCAAAACTCTTGGGTAAAACAGAAACAATTGCAAATGCGAAGATTCCGGCAGGAGTGAAGTTCAGGAAAGATATTAGTATAATTTCAAAGGTATTGGTTAGCCCTTGAGGTCCGAAAATCCCTCTGTTTGCAATCAACAATAATTCAACGCTAAGATAAAATGCGCTGAATGAAATGATTAGTATTAGCAGCGAGAGTCTCGAAGGCCGATAATCCAAAGTGTGATTCCAAAGTAAAAAACGTTCTAAAATTTACTTTAGTCTCGTGTAGCTGGGTTCTATAACAAAGGGAAATTTTGTCTTTTTTATAGAATCCATTTATAGACTAAATATCTCCAGTTTGAGGCTGTTTGACACCATCGCTAGCCGAAGATCCCGCGCTCCCAGATCCACTCATCACTACAAAGCTCGATGCTAGCTCGAAACCTGAATTATCAATGTCGGTTTACGCTTTCAAATGGATTAGAGTCGTCGCTATCTCTCTTTCGCTGGTATGGGCCTCGATTTTTGGATATCTTGAGGCTGATGCCCTAAACTACACTAATTTGGCGACGAGCATATTTGGTCATTTTACTGTAGAGAATGTTATGCTTCTATTCATTGCGACGATACTTGCACTAATGCCATTTGCAGTTACAATAAGATTTGGCGATTCTAGATTATCCAGAAAGTCGATAGCTTGCGTTTTCCAGATCATTTGCATCAGTATTCTAGCGGAAGACATTTCTTATTTTGCCATACTTCGACAAGTTATTCTGCCAACGGATTGGACTGCCGAATTTCTAGGAGGATTCTTCGTCCCCATGACAACGCTGTTTATTCCAACGTGGTATGTTGTAACAGCTACATTAATCGTATTTTCACAATATGTTATTTCGCGCATCTAAAGGCTCGACTATTTGACCGAGCTAGATATCTTTCTAATCGTAAAAGGTTTGGCTCTGTTCTCGCAAAAACTGCTGTAGATAATAGGGTCCGCCAGCACCCTTTCCGCTAGAGCCACTGTGCTTCCAACCGACGAAGGATTGAACTCCTACTATTGCTCCTGTTGTGGAACCACCCATTCGATTCGCGTATAACACTCCAGCTTGAGCTTTCGAAAAGAAGAGATCCACTTCCCCCTTGTCTTTGGAAAAAATACCACCGGTCAAACCATAGTCAACATCATTCATTTTTTCAATCGCGTCTTCGAGCTTGTCGAAGGGTTCTACGACAAGTATTGGAACGAATAGTTCTGTTTTCACTAGTTTGTCGTTTTCAGGGAGATCCAGGACTATCGTTGGTTTGACATAGTATCCTTGAGTAAACGGCTCGTCATTTAGTACTTCGCCACCAACCAAGATCTTGCCTCGAGAACGCGCTTCATCAGTAAATCTCTGATAATTCTTGTAAGCTTTCTCGTTGATCAACGGACCGAGAAACACGTCCCTTTGAGTTGGCTCTCCCACTTTGAGTTGAGAAACTTTTTCCGAGAGCTTTCGTACAAATTCATCTCTGATGGAATCCTGAACATATACACGTGAACAGGCGCTGCATTTCTGTCCTCCAAACCCAAACGCGCCGCGAAGAACCCCTTCCGTTGCCTTTGTAAGGTCAGCTCTCGCCGTAACTATTGTCGCATTCTTTCCTCCCATTTCCGCGATAAAGGGACGAGGAGATTTCTCTTCAAAATCGACGATTGACTTTGAGCCCACGTCCCATGAACCAGTGAAAACTACTCCCGAAATGTTTGTGTTTTCGATAAGCTCAGCCCCGACCGTGGTGCCAGGTCCGGTAATATAGTTCAGAACGCCGGCAGGAAGATCTGCGCTTTCAAGTATTTTGTACAATTCATAGCTCATTAGTGGAGTGTCAGACGCGGGCTTCAGCACGACGGTATTTCCAGTGATCAAAGCACCTGAGGTCATTCCAGTTGCGATTGCCAAAGGAAAATTGAATGGTGCAATTACGCTCCATACACCGTAGGGTCTAAGCAAAGATCTAGCGTGTTCTCCAGGAAGTAAGCTTCCCATCGGTCGCTCAAAGCCTTTGTTTTCTTCTAGCTGCTCCGAGTAAAATCTAAGAAAATCTATTGCCTCGTCCACGTCCGCGATTGCCTCAAAACGATTCTTTCCATTTTCAAATGATATTTCCGCTGCGAGAGCAAATTTTCTTTTGGACATCAAGTCCGCTGACTTTCTGAATAAAGCGACTCGTTCAGCATAGTTTACATGCGACCACCATTCGAAGGCCTTTTGAGCTGTTTCAATTGCTCGCCTTGCATCTTCACGAGATCCTTTTTGGAAGTATCCTAGAACTAATTTAGTATCAGACGGACTAGTATCAGCAAAGACACCATCGCTTGATCTTATCTCAATGCCACCAATTATCATTGGATATGTTTTGCCGAATTCTTCCTTGGCAGCAATTACAGACTCTTCGTATCGTTTGTGGAATTCCTCTTCTCTTCCTTCACTTTTCATTTCGCTAAAGGTATTTTCGTTTTGAAACATATGAGCAACACTTTTCTTACATTGACTCAGATGGAGATCACTAGGCTCAAGCGAGGAAATAAGGAATACCATCGCAATTTACATCGCTCCTTCGAGATAATCCAATGACCTAGTCAGATTTCCTTTTTAGATTCTTGAGTAAAGAGATAACGGACTCTCAAAATGCAGAGCGAAATATCCATCGAGAATTCAACAAAAAAAATCGAAAGTGGCCCATGGGTTGGAAAAGACTACTGGGTCAGCCATTATAATTTCGATCCGGAGGTCGTGTCAAAATTTCATTTCCCTGACGAAGTAATATTTCACGACGTTACCTTGCGCGACGGAGAACAGACCCCTGGGATTGTGCTTCGGACAAAAGAGAAAGTGGAAATCGCAAGAAAACTTGACGAAGTTGGCGTCCACAGGATTGAGGCAGGCATGCCCGTCGTATCAAGAGAAGATTTTGACGCAGTAAAGGAGATAGCCCATCTCGGCCTTCAATCAAAGGTGTTTGCCTTTTCGAGGCTCGTAAGGGAGGATATCGAAACTGCTCTTAGATGTGATGTGGAAGGGATAATCTGTGAGGGGCCTATTGGTGTCCCTAAGCTCAAGCAGTTTAACTGGACATATGAGCAAGTGATAGAACGGGCCGTCGAGGCTATCGAGTATGCGAAGAAACATGGCCTTTGGACTAGCTTCTTTGGCGTGGATGGGACACGGGCTGATATTGAATTTACAAGGGAAATATTAGGAACAATTTCAAGAGAAGCTCATCCTGACTCATTTGTGATAGTTGACACGTTTGGGTGCGCGAGTCCCGAGGGATTCGGAGAATTTGTTCGCGAGATAAGAAAGAGTGTGAAGGAGCCAATCGAGGTTCACACACACAATGATTTTGGACTAGGAGTCGCAGATGCAATTTCCGGGCTCATGAATGGCGCGATTGCGGTTCACACTTCAGTCAATGGAATCGGAGAGCGGAGTGGAAACGCGAGCTTTGAAGAAGTCGCAATGAGCTTGAGATTCCTATACGGACAAAAAGTCAAATTTGACTTTACAAAGTTCAAAGAACTCTCTAACCTGGTTCAAAAAGACACACTGTTTCCACTTGCCCCGAACAAACCTGTCGTTGGGGATCGGGTCTTTACTAGAGAAGCAGGCATATCTATCTCCGGATGGATGAAGTATTATCTCGGCTCAGAATCCTACCTTCCCGAAGTCGTTGGAAACAAGCACGGCGTCTTCTTGGGAAAAAAGTCAGGCAGGCATTCCATAGAATGGAAACTAAAGGAAATGGGTC
>JARCRS010000144.1 GCA_029850555.1 archaeon
GACAAATATCGAAAAGAAAACTGAAACAGTTAGACTTGTTTTCTTTTATCACGAGCTTTCAGCAGGGAACGATGAAGTAAAGAAGACACTTGAAAAACTCGGAAAGGAGATGGCAAACTATCTCCAAATTGAAACATTGGATTTCTCCCAATCAGTAATAAGAGAACGAGCCCTGAAGTTGGGAGTTCAGGTAGCTCCTTCTGTTGTCCTCGATGACACGACAATCTTGGTTAACCCTAGCGAATCATCTTTAGTCGCGAAAATCAATGAAGCTCTTACGCCTAATGTCAATCTTATTGGGGTAGAATATAGACCGTCTGAGCGAATGGAGCAGATTAAGGTAAGGGAATGACAAGGAGTAATCTCGCCAAAGCTAACTAAGGACGCGTTTCTGCTCGCATTCGACCTTCGCAAGGGTTGGCTATTTGATGTTTCATTTCGTCAGGTTTGTATTTTTCTTCAGTCATAACTTAATTGAGTCTCGTCACATAATGGGAGATCGAAAGTATCCTGCTGAAGTAGGATATAACTTAGCCAAAGTCGAACCGCTCGAAGGTCACTGATTAATTTGATATCATATTTGATGGGACTCGATGCCGAAGGGTTAACTCCTTTCGATAGCAAAAGCAAATTAACCCCAAAGTAAAAGAGCCTTACGTGCAAGAAACTCGCAATCACGTCCAGAACAGGATCGCCCTAGCTCTTGCACTGGAAAAGGCAGCCTAATTGATTTCGAAACGACTGGATTTCCGTGGGATCGCAACGGCGATCACGAAATAGTAACCCTGGGATATTTCTCTAGGAACAGCGTTGTTATTACTCAAAGGAAGACAAAGGATAAGCTTCCATTCTATGTTGAAATTTCGAAAATCATCGCCAAGCTTCCCAGGCCATTCTATGCCTACAACGCTAACTTCGAGAAGCAAATGATGCAAGCTGAGTTAGATATGATCCTGCCCCAAGATGGTATCATAGACATAATGAAACCATGGATGGACAAGGCTCAGAGCAAAGGTCTGAAATGGCCCAAGCTGGACGAACTGATAAGCGAACCAGAAGACTACTTCAAAGATCGAAAAGTCTCAGGAAAAGATGTTCCGAAGTTCTGGCGGATCTATCTAAGAACGGGAATCGAGTCAGCGTTACTTAGAATAATGGAACATTGCTTCAGCGATATCTTGAGAGAATCGATTCTGATGTTAAGATATCAACCTAGGCATGTTGTGAGGATATAACCTCGGTTTACCATGTATCCCAGGATTTTTTGATGTATTGCTGACTCTCTGAAGGGAGGGTGTATATTCGAGTAGTTTGACCAGACGTCCTAGGTCCAATCTCCTTCGAAAGTTTCCGCCCTAGCAATTTCTTCCATTTGGCAAAGTCGTCTGCCATTTCTCTGATAATTTTGTCAGAATCGGGCCATTCATTGGGTTCTTGAAGAACCTTTGTCGGATCAACGAGATTAATCGCCTCATCCCTGTCAAGATCCAATCTATCAACAAGAATCTGGGCAATTTTATCTCTAGCCACACCTTCAATCTTGGTTCCTCTAAAT
Organism: archaeon; assembly: GCA_029850555.1. GTDB lineage: Archaea > Thermoproteota > Nitrososphaeria > Nitrososphaerales > CADDZS01 > JASHOD01. Next base: position 1,556 of record JARCRS010000144.1, read on the forward strand.
TCCCACATTGCTATCCTTGCTTCAACGGTTCTTTTCCTCAAGTACTCTTTCATGTATCTGCCATCAATATTGGCATTTCTCTCAACGAGGCCCTTTGCGTAAACGAGGGGAAGCGGCGGCAAAGCTTCCAAGTCGTCCTCTGGTAGGCCGATATCGAATCGATGATGCGGACAATCATTAGAACAATCTGTAGCGGGAACCTTCCCGCACAATCCTAGTTCTTTTGCAGTCCAGACTTTGCGGATCGTTCTTGTTGAAAGATCAACTGTTTTTCTAATTCTGAATGATTTTCCAAGCCGCGGATAAATCAGCAAACTTTCTGCATCATAACCACTTTCGACTGAAGGTTTTATGCTGAACTTGTCACCGACATTACGCTCATGACAAACAACAACTCCAACGGTGCTAAGCATTGTGTTGTAGAATCTTGCCTGAAACTCATGCGAAGGCTCTTGCTTTGCAGTATTCTTTACTTCAATAAGGATAGGTTTCTTGCTAGCTCTCTCGAAAGCGACAAAATCAGGTCTTCCATTGGATGTGCTTCCACCGTATTTCGTTTCACCCTTACCGATTATTGAGAGCTCGCCAAACGTTTCTTCGACTTGGCCTCTAACTCTTTCTAGGCCCTTGACAGTTTCTCGGACTGCTCTAAGGATTTCAGTATTAATCGCAATTCCTCTCTTTTGAAGTTCGGCAAGAAGAGCTTTCTCTTTTTTCTCTCTCGGAATTGCCCTGTCAAATTCTGTCTCAGTTCCAAGCTCTCCCAGCTTTCCAAGGATGTCAGCGGAAATTTCTGGCAATTCCCGATCCTCAACTTTCAACTTTCGAGGTTTCGGCATGACATAGCTCTTGTACATCTTGAGAGCAACAATCTTAGGGCACCTTTCATAATCAAACAATTCCTGCCGAGTGAGAGTGAAAAGAGTCAACTGCCTAGACGAGCCCTCCGAACTACCCTTCTCTGACCACCCATTATAGTCTCATTTAAGGGGAATAACCCAAGTAGTGAACGAACCAGTTAGTTCACTTCGATCTAATTTCCCCAGTGCGTGCAAAAGCGCCATTCGAGTTTCGTTTTCATTCATATTGGGCAATATAATTCTCCAAATCTCGCTTTGTATGACATACTATAGATTCTTGGACGAAGTAGCCTGTATCGATAATAATTTCTCTCTGCCGTCTTGATAGTCAGGATTTATCCTCGCAACTATTTCCCAAAACTTTCTGCGATGATGCTTGCTAATGATATGTGCTATTTCATGCGATAGAATGTACTGCAAAACAGGCCTTGGATATCGTCTTGCATTGAAGTTAACGTAGATTCTGTTGCCCTTTATGATGGCAAGCGCGTCCAAGTTCGTGACAACCCCGATTCGCAGTTGTCCACGTATCTCGAAATCACGCTTGTGCTGAAGATCTTCGAGGATTCTCTTCAATTTCTCAGAGAATGCTCTGATATCCTTCGAATTACTCTTCTTGTTCTTCTTTTTCATACTGTTGCTCCAAATTCAAAAATATCTTACCCTCAATTTCGTCAATGCTTCCGACCAATCCGAAATTCTTGATTATATTCTCCCTTATTCTCGCTTTGATTTCTCGCCTATATCTTCCTATTAGGAACGCTTCTCTGTTGAGCAGTTCCTCTTTTGTCAGTTCTTGGATTATCTCACTCGAAACGCTTTGACTCTTAGCGTCTTCAATTGAATGAGATCGTAGCACGTCATAGACTGGAAATGCATTGCCTAATCGTTCTCGTTCCTTCTCCCTTTCTGATTCCTCTGCTTGAAGACGTTTGATTTTGTCAACAACTTGTTTTGTGACTTTCTTGTTTTGTCGCATCTCCTCTACGATTGCTTCAACTTCGATGCTCAGACCCTTATAGAAATTCGATGTTCCTCCTGTCCTTTTTCGCTCTTTTCTCTGCACTTCCGCAATTTCCTTTAAGGCGTGAATTGGCTCGCTCTCTTCTTCCAGTTCTGTTGAAAGATCTACTTCGCCAATTTTGCGTATAGTATCCACTCCGATTGTATTCTGAATCAGTTGGTACGTCTTCTTTGCCATTTGCTCAATTTCAATTAGGCGCATACCGTCGCCTAGGCGGTATTTGCGGAGAGCGACTGAGGTCGAAATGAGCCACTTGTAGTAATCCAAGTGTTTCAAAGTGGCATCACTCGGGAATAGAGATTCAAAGAGCGTCCGAAGTTTCCTTACCTTTTGAAGAAATTCTTGCTCTTTCTTATTCAAGACCAATGATTGAACTGCGTCGTCAATATCTTCCAAACTTAGCAGGCTAACATTGCCGAGAAGGGACTTCACTTCACCAATGAGTGTCTCAAACTCTTTCTCTGAGTACTCGATACCCTTCCAAATGAGTAGAACTTCATCTTTGAAATCGCCTTCAAATTGTTGAATTGCTTTTTCCAAATTGTCAGCAACGCCGACATAATCCACAATGAGTCCAAATTCCTTCGTTTCAATGAACGGTCTGTTTGTCCTCGCAACTGCCTGTAGCAATCTGTGCTCTTTGAGGGGCTTGTAAAGGAAAAGCGTCCAGAGATTTGGGGCATCAAATCCTGTAAGAAGCATGTCGCTGACGA
>JARCRS010000145.1 GCA_029850555.1 archaeon
GTTGAAGATGACGTAGCTAGATACTGGAATAAAATGTCCCCTGCAAGAAAGGAAGAACTAGCAAAGCAGTCGAGAAAAGAAAACAAGGACATTCGATTGATTCTTGACGGGTTTGTGCACAAGCCTCGCCACACGAAATGAGAAATGCGCAAGACACTCATCCTTAAACAAATTAGAGGTAAGTGTTTGCAAGTGCATTGTAGATAGGTCAAGATTGGACTAAAAAAATGCGCAAAAAACATTCTTCAAAAGACGAATTTGCTCTAACTATTTCGATGAGAATAGAAACAAGGACTATTTCATTCTATACTTTGTTCAGCGTGTTCGGGATTGCAGAACAGTAGGAGAAGACTGCTCTAATTCAGCAAATTCCCCGAAATCAATCCCATGTCTGCCAAACCGGCATAATTCCTCTGATCCATATACAAGCGCTCGGCGCTGATCAAATTATCAGCCTTTCAGAAGTTTGGACTTTATCAGAATCAAATCTTTCAAGGTCATACTTCGAAATATCAATCTGTGTTTTTTGCTCCATCATGATATCGGCCATTACTCTACCTATTGCAGGAGCATGCATGAATCCGTGTCCCGCAAATCCTGAACAACAGTATAGCCCACAGATTTCTTTGATTTCTGAGACTATTGGATTCAAATCGGGTGTTAGTTCATAGAGACCCTCGTCCGAATAAGCAACAGAAGCATTTGAAAGTGAGGGAACTCGTTTTACTGCTTTTAAAATTACTCTCGCGTCATAGTCTGAAGGGAAGGAGAGCTCAAAAGTCGAATCAACTGGTTCGTTGTCAGCGAATATCATACCGCTTCCTTCACGGCCGACGGCAAGTGTAGAATCTACATCCACGATGATAGGAATCTCGATTGGAATAGAATCGGAGAAAGCATGTGTAACAAGGATTTTCCGGGGATAGGGTTTGATCGGGATATCTACTCCAGCCAATTTTCCAACAAGTCCAGAAAAAGCTCCCGCCGCAATCAAGACTTTCGAAGTTTCAATTTTGCGTTGATCAGTGACAACAGCTCTTACTTCACTGTTTTGCGTAGACATTCCGATAACTTCGGTGCCTTCGTAAAATTGTACTCCAAGAGTCTTTGCCTTTGAGACGTATCCTTGAAGAACTGCAAGAGTTGATGCGTGCCCGTCGGCCATGCACAAAGTTCCTCCGATAATTCCATCAAATGAATAAAATGGGAAACGCTGTTGCAACTCTTGATCCTCTAGAAGCTCGACATCGATGCCCAATCTGCTTGCTAGGGCTCTATTTGTTTCGAGTGCTTGTAACGAATCCTTCTTTGAAGCGATGAAACAATAACCATCTCGCCTAACTAACGGGTCATAACCAAATGAAGATTCAAATTCGTTTAGAATTTTGACACTTTCGACTGTAAGTTTGATCGCGGTTTCGTCAGAAAATTGGTGTCTGAAGCCTCCAAGAGAAGCCGATGTGCTTCCCGAACCCACTCGAGATTTTTCAAGTACGACTATATTGCTAAGAGAATACAGCGATGCTAGATTGTATGCTACGCTCGCTCCGATTATTCCTCCTCCAATGATTACAACCGGCTCCTCCATGAATTTCCTGTCACCAATTGTTCGCTATCGGAGACTAACTCAATATAGCATCGGCTTCAATTTCAACCAATATGTTTGGATCAAGGAATGTTCCGACTAACCATGTTGAAGCAGGCCTAGTCTTACCGAACGCTTCCTTGTGTGCCTTTGCTGCAAGTTTCCAGTCAGCGTCCAGCCTAACAAAGACTCTCGTTCTGACTACATCTTCAAGAGACCCACCCAATTTCCTAAGAGCGTCATCAATGGTTTTCAATGCCTCTGATGTTTGAACATAAACTTCGTTTATGCCTGCGTTTGTGCGAGTAGGATCGACGCTACCCGTTCCAGAAACAAAAATCTGATTTCCTACTTTGACAGCGCGAGAATATCCGACAATTTCTTCGTATTTCCCTCCGCTGCTCACTTTTTCTACTCGTTTCAAAATTATCTTTCAGATCTTGGTGGGTGTTCAAATTTTTTCATTTATGATCGTTATTGCGGAAGTATGGAATTATTTTCTGGCCAACAATGTTGACTGACTCTTTTGGATTTGGACCAAGAGGCGCTCCAAGTAGAACTTGGTTTACTCCAGCTTTTTCAACTTTCTCGATCTGTGAAATGCAGTCATCAGCGACCGCTCTTGCGGCGATAGCTAAATCAACTCGCGAAGGAAGTCTCAAGAAGGTTGAGACAGTATGTGCGATAGCGACGGGTAGTGGGGTCAAAGATTTCTATCCACCTTTCAACGATGTTTCGCAGATCCCGCACGCAGATTCTTCAGAGTCGATCAGGATAGTCCTTGAAAAGATGTTCGAAAAAGAATCTTCAGAGGAGCGAGATATATGGATTGGACCGGAGCCGGAGTACAGCCGTAAATTCCTCCCTAAAATACCCCGTGATAGGACTTTAGCTTGAGAAACATGTCGATTGATTGTCTAGTCGCCACAGGTTGTGCAGGAGGATGCTATGGAAAGTTCTATGCCCTTAGGCGAGAAACTTTGGAAGTTGTGTGTACTACAGTTAGAAGATGAAGACTAACAAATGCAAGACTCGAGTTCCTTTCTTTTCTAACTTTTTTAGAATTGTTCCTATGCTATCCCTTTTATCTTTCACCCACAGGCCTGCTCATCCTAAGAATTGCTTTTTAGTGGGAGCTTTCAATTCGGGCAACATGCAAGAGCAGACATTTCCCAAGATCACCAGTCGAAGAAAGAAAATTCTAGCTTCGCAAATCGAAGATCTAGCTCGACAATACGAAACTATGGAAAAAACTGGCGAACCCTTTGGTACAATTTCAATCGCGCAGCTTGGACAAAAGCTGGCAGAAAAGGGAAAGGACATTATTTTCTGCGCCGAAAGTATAATTTCGACCAAGGTGCCAGAGGTAGTTCTTGAGGAAACCGAGAGAAATCTGCGGGAGATGTCAAATCGCGAAGCGCCTTTCTTAGGAATTCCTGAACTTAGGCAGGCTATTGCTCGCAGATTTGAAACTTTGTACGGACAAAGGGTGAATTGGGAAAGTGAAATTATTGTAACTTCAGGAAGCATGCAGTCTGAATATTATTTGATGGCAGCTTTACTTGATCCAGAAGACGAAGTGATAGTTCCAGTTCCCACATTTTTCTTCGACATTCCTGTGAAACTTGCCCGGGGAAAGCCGATCCTCGCGAAACTAAACCCAGCAAAGAATTTCATTCATGATGCTCGGGACTTTGAGAAACTTGTCACAAAGAAAACTCGCATGATAACCCTGTGCAATCCTCAGAACCCTACCGGCCGAGTTCTAACCGAGGAAGAGCTTTCAGGCATTGCTGACTTTGCGAGAAGACATGACCTTTTGATAATGCACGATCAAGTATACGAAGGGATAGTTTACGACGGAAGAAAATACGTGCCAATGGCGAAATTCAAAGAGGTTCGAGATAGGCTAATTTTGATAAGCTCATTCTCGAAAGTTTTCAACATGATGAACTATCGTCTTGGTTATGCAATAGCTCCTCCCGAGATTATTCGGGGAATGGAACTTGTACATTCCTTTTCGAGTATGGGAATACCCAGTCTAATTCAGAGGGGCGCTGTTCCAGTTCTTGAGCCCGAGTTTGAACAAAGGCATCTCGCAAGTACAATTTCAATGCTCCAAAAATCAAGAGACTATGCCTTTGAGAAACTGTCCTCAATCAAAGGTGTGCGACTTCACAAACCAGAAGGAACAAACCTCATGCTCCCCGACATTTCGGCTTTCGGCATGAGCTCAATGGACTTTTGCAAGTATCTTCTCAAGGAAGCGGGAGTGGCCTGCGCACCAGGAGTAGCTTATCACATTGAAGGTCATGTCAGAATATCACTTGGAAACGAAAGAATAGATGAGGCTATAGACAGAATCTCACAAGCTATCTCCAAACTTTCTGTAAAGAGCGCGGCTGCTTGAATTCGGCAAAATCTTAGGGAAACAATTTGCAACAACTACCCGAATACCAACGCCAATGAGTTAAGGCAATCTACTCAGCACTCTTTGAAAGGCCAATTTTGCGGACCAGCTCTTGGAACCTAGGTTCATCGCGTAGAGAGTCGAACATGGGATCAACATTGATCTTGAACAGACCTCCTGCTCGCTGGTCAAAGGCTTTCTCGAGCCATTCGATTGTAGCTTCTTTATCCCCCAGACCACAACAAGCTACAGCTAAATTGAATGCCGAGACATATTGCTTCTTTGACATCTCCACCAATTCATTGATGATAGCCTTCGCCTCTTCCTTACTACCCGAGACACCGTAGGCATAAGCCAAATAGGCTTTCCCAAGGGCGCTTCCTCCGGACATTTCGACTGCCTTTTGCATCATCGAAACTCCTTCTTCAAAAAGTGACTTTTGGAGGTACGTCTTGCCAAGTTTAATGTGCGCAGGGACAAATTTAGGATCGATTTCTAGTTCCTTTTCGCATTCATTGATTGCTGACTCTAGTTGATTTGACACTCTATACGTCTCTGCAGCGCAATCATGGATTCCAATATCGAATGGATCTAGCTCTTCGGCGTGTTTGATCTCAGCGATGGCCTGATCAAATCTGCCTCTAAGCGCCAGATGGACTGCATACGAGTGACAAACTACGGACCAGTTAGGGTTTAGCTCGATGGCTCTCTTGAATCTCCTTTCTGCTCCATCCCAATCCCAATCATAGTCTTGAAGCAATGTAGCGAGCGTTGCGTGAGCCTCGGGGACGAGATCATCTAATTCCAATGCTTTCATCACAAGCGGTTTTGCTTTCTCCAACGTCTCGGTTGAATCAAGACAGCCTTGAGAGCAAAGTTCGATGTAGCTATCTGCCATTCCCACGTATGCAAGTGAAAACTTTGCATCGCGTTCTATTGCAAGCTTGAAGTACTCAATGGCTTTGTTGAGTTCCGCTTCAGTTGCATTGTGCCAGTGGAACCGACCTTTCAGGTACAGATTATGGGCTTCTGTATCATGCGTATACTGTTTCTCGATCAACTTCTTCTCTATCGAAAGTAAGTTCACTTTCAGAGCACTTGCAACCTGCTTTGCTATGTCACTTTGAATCGCAAAAACGTCCTCAAGTTCTCTATCATAAGTTTGCGACCATGAATGTTCGTCAGTGCACACATCGATCAGTTGGACACTGATTCGTACTCTGCTACCAGCTTTACGAACGCTTCCTTCAAGAATAGATCCCACATTAAGCTCCCGTCCGATCTCAGGGATACTTTTGCTTGTTCCTTTGTATTTCATTGCCGATGTTCTTGAAATAACCTTCAAACTGCTAATCGTGCAGATGGCAGAAATCATCTCTTCAGTCATTCCATCCGAGAAATACTCATCGCCTGGATCAGGACTCATGTTGCTCATTGGTAAAATTGCGATGCGATTACGATCAAGTGATGTTGTGCGATACTTTGAGGCGTCCTTTTCCCATGGCGTCACAACTTTATAGACTTCCGTGAGCCGTTGAACATTCTTTAGTTCCTTGCGCCCTAAACTTACAATAGGACATTCTATTTTATTTCGCACATGCTCAAATACCTGATCAGAGAGGCAGATGCCACCGGGTTCTGCCAGCGGTTCAATTCGCGAGGCGACATTTACCGCGTCCCCATAGATGTCATTCTCAGAGTGCACTACGTCTCCAATATGGATGCCAATGCGCACTTGAACAAAATCCCCTGCTCCATCTAACGATTTCCTACGATCCTCTAACTCCCGCTGAATCGCCACGGCACAATGGACAGCCTCCAAGGCGCTTGAAAACTCTAAGAGAAAAGCGTCGCCAATTGTCTTAACTTCTATGCCATTGTATTTAGGAAATATAGACCGAAGAATCTTTCTATTCTCGGCAAGTCTCTGTAAGGCTAGTGTCTCATTCCTCTGAGCTAGGGCTGTATAGCCAACAATATCTGTGAACATAATGGCGGCAAGCTTTCGCTGTTGCTCGGTCTCTTCCAAATTTTTTTGAACGGGCGATCAGCTTCTTGGACGAATTTAAGGATTCATGAGAAGCAAGATGAGTATTGGGGCACTAAAGGATCAGATCTTCTTTTGCGGACAGCGTGGTAGCGAAGTCATATGATCTACCTAATCGACTAGCGAAATCGAAAAACAAGCATTTAGCATTTTAGGCGTTAACGGTTCTGACTCTACTTTCTCTGTATTCAGCCGCTCTCTTCGCACTTTCTTCAATATTCGTGACTATGAAGATTCGCTCCAAGCCGCAATTTGCGCAATGAATCTTACTCAAGATCCCATCTTGACCACTGGGTTCCGTCCTATCAACTTCCCAGTCATGGCTTTGAAGAACTTGAAAAAGGGTCTCTTTGTTACTGAGAAGCTCAATTGTCGGAGCGATGCAGGAAAATCGTTGTACCTTTTCCTTTTCTTCGGTTATCGTTTTTTGCTAGTACGCCTCAGTGAGAAATGTATGCCCTGTGCTATAAATCTATTGAGGATTTCACTAGACCAATTGTCTCTTGCCCTGGGGAAAATGTTCTTTGTAAATTATGACAGATGCAAAAGTACTTCGATATATCGAAAACAGAGACATTCCACTGCTAGGATTTTATCTACGGATTGTGTGATTATCTGATTGTAGAGGAAATAGTGATCAGAAATTGCCCCAACTTGAAGATACGGACTATCACCTTGAGAGATGGATGAACAAGTGGGAGTTTATTCTAAGAAATGACCATGAACTTTCAAAAGCCGCTGCCGATGTTGCTCTAAGACAGGTAAGCGACATTATTTTGTATGAAATCGAGCAGCAGGAAATTAAATCGTCCAGTGCGTTTGATCTTGCTATGAAAGAGCAAATTACTGACAAAATTGAATCTCTAAAGGTGATTGAAACCATGAGAGAGCTGCTCGACACTGCTGTCGATTACGACCAGCGGATTGTCCTTCGAACTGAAGTCTTAATTCACTCGCTTGAC
>JARCRS010000146.1 GCA_029850555.1 archaeon
AAATTTACGCATAGTACAAACAATGGCTATATTCACTGATAGTATGTAGCGCGCCGAATTTTTTTTGCGACCATGAAAGAGCCAAAAAAACAAAGCAATAGCAATAACGAGCCCTTGAAGAGACAAAAATGATTGCAAAAGCGTATTGCCATAGATCATAGGGATTGAGAGGAAGGAAAATAATGGAAAGAAAGTGCTTCGGGGTTGAAGCACCCTCATTTCCCTTCTAACCATCTAGGTTAGTTCGAATCGGTTTAGCCGCGAATAGTTGGCCAAATGATATTCGAAAAATATGCTAGCTAGACCAGGTTTAGGTCTGGAAACTGTGCTTGAGAAACTCCAAGCTCTGCTTGTAGCGAGCGGATTCTCTCTGCATATTTTCTCATATCGTTGCTGTTATTCTGGACTTTGGCGATTCTGTACGCTTTCCATGTTTTTCGTAGTGCGCCCCATGTTTGACCGGTTGTGTAGGCCATGTTACTTCGAGAGATTGAGAGTATTCTCAATGCTAATTTTGAGCAGAGTTAACATTCGTTGACAAATTGCCTCAATCAATACCCTATCTTGCTCTCTCAAGGCGCTCTAAATTCGTCCTAAATCACTCTCCACAGAACTGGCGCTATCCACGAATCTGGAACACGCCTTCCGATTGGCAAACATACCATTACAATTACCTAAGGCGTGACTAAGTACTTTCGATATAGAGAGGATAGGCAAACCCACATTTAGCCGATACTGATGATTTATGAATGGCAATAGTCTATGGGGCAACCGGGAACACCGAGGATCCGCAAAACTGAAGATCGGATTCCCGGAGAATTACTGCAACCGCCTCCTGAAAATGATGTATATCTTCATTTGAAGGATGTGAAAGAGGGCTTCTTCGTCAAGTACGATTGGATTTTTCTGAACGATAGAATACTCTTCGTCAGAATGGTTGGAATAGGTACTTTTGTAGCAAAGAATGTTACGACGAGTTACTCGCAGATTCTTGGAAAAAACGCTTCGGCTGCTCTAATCAAACGCCTGAAGGAATTACGGAGAAGGAAAGTCTCCGCACTTTCAGATCAGGACATAGTTAACATATTGACGGTTGATCAGAAAAACACGGAAATGCTTTATTCGGACATGGACCAAGTCACATTAGAAAGAAAGTTCTTGGGGTACCGTTTAACAGTCTCCTCCAAGTTAGTAGCTCGTAGAGCAGATATTTCTTGGACCCAGGTCTCCCACAAGAAAATAGTGCTCTTCTTCAAAGCGCGTGTAGAGTCAAGATTTTTCGATAGATAGTCCCGAGCGTGGTTTCCGACCTCTCGGATGATACTTGCTCTCTCCGCTACTTTGCAACGCGTCCTTCCCTATTCTTTCTACCACTGTTAGCAGAGGCGAAAGCTCTTCTCGGTACCAGGAGTCGAGTTTTGAAGGTGAGTTAGCACTAACCAGAGCGTCCATTGCATGGCCGACTCTGTCCTCCATTCTTCTTCCCTCTTCTGCGTTAACAGCAGAGATAAAGGAAGTAAGCTTGGAGCAGTTATCCAACGCGGCTTTGGCCGTTGATCTAGCTTCGAGAATAGGATAGTTTCTTCCCATCTCGTCCTCTTCAGCGATGTCCCTCTCTGTCTTGATTCTATTTGGATCCATCTTCCTCAGATTTAGGTTATGAACCTGTTCTTTAGTTAACTCAAGACTCTTCAGTAATTCATCAGTCTTCGTGTCTCGCGCCATGGTTAAATCAAGAGAATCGGGTTCAAGGATCGTTTTATGCGAAATGGATGTTCAAAATATAGAAACTGATAGATGCAAAATTTCTGGACTTTTCGAAGTCATTTCCTATTCACAAAGAGTCGATCTTGGGCAGACATAGCACGACTTCTACTAGAGGACGTTCCGTCTGATACATCCTCTAGTGGTGTTTAAAACGACCGCGAGCATCCGTGAGGCCGAGGCTAGTCATTCTGCACAGTGCTACGACTCTTTCAAATCACACCTTATCGGAAGGGGGTTTCTTGTTTACCCCACTGAATTTGATTGTGCATACTCGGAGCACCCGTTTGTGGATATAGCAGCTAAGATGGGCTCCTACTATTGGGCTTTCGAGTACAAATCACAGGCTGATAGCGTTTCGAGAGGATTAGAGCAGCTTCGATGTTATTTGCGTTGGTTTGATTACGTGGTGCTGGTAAGCGAACGGACGTTCGACCACAGAACCAGCGAGAACTATTGGTCTCTAAAAAATCTTGGAGCTGGTATTTGGTTTTACGATCCCACACAAGACAAATGTATCAAAAAGTGCAACCCTGATATTCAAAGACCTTCTTTGCAGAACAGAATCATCGTGGCTAGGCGCTTTTCAGCTCTTTATCGGAAGGAACATCGCCCGAGCCAGAAAGACGATTTATCACGTCAGCTTGATCTCTTCGCTTTTGTATCCTAGTGTATAGATAGTAAATCAGTAGACCCAATATCATCCACAAAGTCCCGACTTCCCTTCCGATGGGATGGAGAATGACCACCAATACCCAAATCGTTAGGTCAGCTACAAAACAACCTAGCGCAAAAGCTGGGATTTCATATACTTCTTTCGTTGCTCTAATTCTAGAGGAGGGCTTGATTCTTATCGTCCAAGGTGTCTTAAATGGCCGAACCAGATTCTTTTCTTTATTCCTCAAAGAGATCAGGCTTAATCCGACTATCATGTATGCTATCAACGCCCCAAAATTGTACATCTCTGCAAGAATAGCAAGCTGGCCGGAGAAAGCGATAACTACAGATATGGCAAGAGCTGAAAAAAGAATTATGGCGATGTAAGGCGTCTTGAATCGGTGATGAACTCTCCCAATAAATCTTGGTAACGCGCCTTCCTCGCTCATTGCGTAGGTAATTCTCGAGATTCCAACGATTCCTGCGTTAGCCGCGACTATCAGAACAGAGATTCCGAGTAGTGCTGTGAGTCCTCCGAAGGCCCAACCATAGGGAAGCTTTGACACGATAAATGAGACAGGATCGTTGATTGCAGAAGGGTTATTTTGGAATGCTTGGTATGGCTCTAACCCTAATGCAAGAGTCGAATACGCAAGGGTCGAGGCGACCACAGCCCCACTGATCAAAAAGACGGCTCGGGGGATATTCTTTGCAGCATGCCTTGTCTCACCAGCGCTTTGTGAGACAACTTCTATACCAAGGTAGGAAGACATTGCGATTGTTATTGCATAAAGAAAGTTCGGATAAGTAGGGGCGGAGCCGAATTGAGGTGAACCATTGATTCCGACATGGTAGGAAAAGACGAATCCAACGGTCAGCACTATGACTTCCCCTATCAAGCCAATCAAAACTAGAATGTACGAAAATTTCGCAGATTCAGAGATTCCAATTACATTTATGATGATCAAACCAACAATGACCGCAACTGTAACTAAAGCTGCTATGTAATTTAGGGCGGGAAAGAAATAACCCATGTAGCCTACGGCTGCTCTCGCGGATATTGCGGTCGTTACGAGATAATCCAGAAGAAGTGCCCACGCCGCGAAAAAGGCGATAGTTCGACCGAAGGCTTTGTTCGCAAAGATGAAAGCCCCTCCTGGCTGATGATACGAGCTTGATAGCTCGGCGTAGCAAAGAGCTGTCAATACATAAGCTATCGTCGCGAAAAGATATGCATACGTTGCCGCTGCATTAGCGTATAGAAGAACCAAACCGAGAGTAAAGTAGATCCCCTCTGCGACGTCACCGTAAGCGAATGCGAAGTTTCCAAGTAAGCCAATGTTTCTCTGAAGACTTTGCACTCGTTTACGTTGCATGAGAGGGAAGATCCTTACCTGTTTAGATTTCTGACGAAGTGCTCACAAGCCCTCGAGACAAGAAGCTATTTAAGAACAGGTGAACACAGGTGCTTCTGTTCAGATCGATGAGGAGTCAACGGTGTTCTTTAGAGTTTGGATTGTTAAATTTCGAACAAAGCCGTTATGCTGACATGAGAGAAAGCATAGAAGTATTATGGTTTCTGAGTAACCTCGCTGTCTTAGCGGAATGTTCTCCGGTTTTAGGTCTTATTCGTGCTCGTTTTACTATGGGGAAGCCCTAATCAAAAGTTGACTCGATGAGTGCGTTTGTTTGCAAACACTAATTGCCGGAGGAGGTATAATTGGTTCAAGGCTGGCGATATATTTGACCGAGAGAGGAGAGGATGTGATAGTCATCGACGAAGATAAAGAAAGATGCGAATGGCTCTCAAAGAACACCGATGCTAAAGTGTACAATGGCAGTATGCTGAATCCCGAGCTCCTTATGGAAGCGGGTATCGACAAAGTTGATGCTCTCATTGTTGCCCTCGGTAATGATCAACTTACCCGCAAAGTCGTGGATTTTGCAAAATCTCAGTTCGGCGTCCCCAAAATTGTCGCGATCGCTAAAGAGTCTGAACTCTGCGAACAAATTATGGCAAGCGGAGCTAACAAGGTGATATGTTCTGAAGACGAAGTTCTCAATGAAGTCGAGAACGTGGTTCAGTCCGGTGCTTCCAAGACGATATACAAAGACAGCCGAACAGAATCCTTAATTTCCAAGGTGACTGTTAGGGCAAGATCAAATGTACTTGGCAAGCCAATTACAAAAGTAGAAAACAAGCTTGCAAAAATCTCTGGAATTATCCGAGATCGAGTTCTCTTTTTCCCAGACCATGACACAACTTTGGAAATGGGTGATGAATTGTTGATAATTGGGAGACAGTCAGATGTTGAGAAGGTTGTCAACTCAGTGAACGAGGAGAGTTAAGTAATATTTGTCTGCTTCAGCGGCTCCTTTCGCATTTACAGACATTGCAGAAAGGATACTTGTTTCTGCTATTATTCTAGGAATCACATATGCGCTGGGATATGTTTTCACGAGGGCCGTAATGCGGGCAATAGGTAGAAGAAACAGAAGCTCTGCTTACGAAATTGGACGTGTCGGCTCTATAGTGATTTGGCTCGTTGGAATAGTTTCCATACTTCCGGTAATCGGTGCATCGGACATCGTGGTTGCAGTTGTTATCCTTCTGGTCGGAGCCTTTCTTATCATCGCAACAAGAGATTTCTCCAGCAATTGGTTTGCCGGGCAAATGCTGAAGACACTAGCCCCGTTTAGAGTTGGAGACTGGATTAAGACTTCTGATGGTTCCTACGGCCGTGTTACTCGAATAGAGGGCCTTTACACAATGTTGGTAACCCCTCAAAATGAAACGGTCGTAATACCGAACAGCAAACTAACTTCAGATCTG
>JARCRS010000147.1 GCA_029850555.1 archaeon
ATGATAGGCAATAGAAGGAAAGAAGGATAGTCATTCCCAAAATGAACTGTCACCTTCCCGCCATAGATTTCGAGAGGTCTATCTTTAGGATCGTCATGAAGAAATGGGCCCGAACCCCGAAGTTCGTTTGAAAATGTCGAGATAGTTGTTCCTTCCCCGCCGTAGTCATAATCCTTTCCTCTGACGGTTAGAGCTATTCGATAGCCCTTCGGGACGATTATTGAGGTCGGCCAAATTTCAACATCGAGCTGATAAATCTCGCCTGGTTTCAAACGCTCGATCATGTTGTGGGTATGGTAAGGACGGAAAGGTAGACTACGCTTTTGATCAAGCTTTCTGTGAGAAGCGCGTAGCCACCCTTGCGCGAGAGGCGTATGTGGATCAAGGGCACCTTTGAAAACTGCTTCTCTTCCATTAGATGACAATAAGCGCAACACAAGAAAAATATCCGCGTCAATCGTAGACGAAGAGATGAAGAGCTTTGCAGCTGAAGGGCCGGTAATTTCTGTCTCGCGTTCCATGGGTAGCGTAGAAAAAGTCACGCCATTGCCCATTGCGTCATATTCGAGCTTTCCTTCTGTTGAATCTAGTTTATCTCTCAGTGAATCATTGCCCAAATAAAATCTGATCCATTGTGTTCTAGCTATTGGCCACTCGTTTTCATCTCTTCGAACAAAGCCATCGTTTGGCGTTCGTACATTCAATAGAACGCGCGGTTGCGTTTTTTCCCAGCCATTGTCCTCTCCTTTTAGGAAGTGCGCAAAGAATCTTTTTTGAATAGAGAGGCCGTAGCTTGTGTAAAACTCTGTCCAGTGCTCTAGCCCATGCACCTCAAGCCATTTTTCATTTGAAGCAGCTCGCATGAATCCTTCAAAATTCCCCCTAGCATGTAACCCGTGTCCTCCCCAATTCGCACAAGAGAGAAGTGGAATAGTTATCTTTGATAGATCAGCAGTACGCTCCAAATAATATTCATCTTCAAGATTGTGCTTGTAAAGATCCTCGCCGGGGTCGGTCCTGTTTCTTACTAGTTCTTCCTCGCTCAATGTCTCGGGTCCGGCGACGAGTTCTCCATTATTGGGATTGGTTTTGCCTCTTTTTCCCACTCCGTGTTGCACTGTCATCACTTGTTTTGGAAACCAATTCTTTCTGAACGTACATAGAATGCCGCCATGGTGTGCCATATCACGATAAAAGTCAATAGCCCCCTCCCAAGGGATAATTGCTGAAAGGTGCGGAGGTTTTAGAGCGGCAACTTGCCACTGAGTTATCGCAAAATAAGATATACCGAGTAATCCAATTTTCCCATTGCTCCAAGATTGCGAAGCAGCCCATTCGATGCAGAGGTAATAGTCGCGTCTTTCTCTCGCTGAATACGGATCAAGGTAACCGGGAGACCTTCCACAGCCTCTAGAGTCTACTTTCACACAGACGTACCCATCCGGTACCCATTTCTCGGGATCGGCAGTTTCCCAGCTAACATACTTGTTTGTGGAACCTTGTGCTACTTCTGGATGTTCTCGTACGAGCATATTCCACTGCTGTGGATAGCCTTCTTGGAAAGCAAGACCCTTTCCATATGGGCCGTATGACATGATAACTGGATAGCGGCCCTCATCAGGGGGCCGATAAACATCTGCTCGAAGAACATTGCCATCATCCATCGCGATTGGAACATCCCAATCGATTCGCATGCCCTCGCTAAGTACGCTTTTTTCTAGATTCATGTTATTCCCTCGAAATTGCGCAAAAATCAGAAATAAATTCTTGATTCGAGTACCAAAGGCATGACATAAAAACTCACTTGAATCCTTGGGCAGTAGATTAAGATGCCTGAGGTTAGCTCACACTGGGAAGATGGAAGAAAAGATGTCACTGTTAATGTGAGATCTTTCATTTTAACTATAGATCATCCAGTGGAGCAAAGGGGGACTGATCTTGGACCTACTCCATCGGAAACCCTTCTCTCCGCTCTAGCTGGATGCTTTACTGGCTCTATGGTTCCCGTTGCGAGAATTATGAATATTCCGCTAAGGCAAGTCAACCTGAAAATCACTGCGGTGAAGGGTGAAAAGGAGTACGAAAGTCTAAGATCAATCAACATTCACGTGAAGATCGAACCTGAGCTTCAAGATAAAAATCGGTTAGAGCGCTTGATCGAGCAGACAAAGAGAAATTGTACTATCTCGAACACTCTGGCTCATCCCCCGATAATGACTTTTTCCACAGATTGAGAATATCAGGACTTTGTAGCTCGGTCAAAGTTTTCGCTGTATATCAAGCGAAGCTCGTTATCATCAAAGGCCTCCTCAACGCTTTTCTTTGCATTTTCTGTGCCCCACTCAAACGGAAAGTCGCTTCCAAACATTAATCTCTCAACTCCAATGAATTCCGATGCCAGTCGTAAGGCGCCTTTGCTGTAGGAAATAGTGTCAGCATGCAAAGCTTTTCGAATCTTGTTTGTTGGAGGTTCTGAAAGATTTCCTTTTGACTCTGGAAACATTTTCCAAGCCACATCTATTCGACCTTGAAGATATGGAATTGCTCCCGAGAGGTGAGCAGAAATTAACTTCAGTTCTGGAAACTTGTCAAAAACTCCCGCGTAAGCCATCTTCACAAGATTGACTGTGGAATCAAAGACATAACCTAGTGATCGGACAAGACCATAGTCTCTTAGTCTATCGACACCAAGTGGAATAGTTGGATGAATGAAGAGCAAGCATTTCTTTCTTTGCGCTACCTCAAAAATGGGTAGGAATCGCTCATCCGATAGATAAGTTCCGTTTACATTGGTCCCGAGTATTGCGCCTGCTAGCCCTAGTTCATCAACTGCTCGTTCAAGCTCTTTCTTTGCATCTATCGGAGAGAGAAGGGGAAGAGTTGCGAGACCAAAAAATCTCCTTTCATTTTTGTATTTTGAAACAATATTGCTGATTTCGTTGTTGATTAATTTTGAGAACTGAACCGCAAGCTCTGCATTCGGGAAAAAGTCTGTCCATGGGTTGATTGACGAAAGAAGTTCCGTCGTTACTTTGAACTTGGCCATTTCTTTGATTCGATAGTCTAAATCGAAGAACGAATCTGTAACAGGAAAGCTACGACTAGTATCACTAAACTGGATGAAACTAGTGCCTTCCGAATTGGTTCGAAAGATTGGGTATTGTGTCCTCTTCCCGAGCTCTTTGAGGTAATTCTTCGGATATATGTGAGCGTGAACGTCGGTGATTGTTCCTGAGTACAAAACCTTGAAATCTAGTAACACTAAAATTGAGCCATATAAAATAGGCTTGCTGTTCTATGATTTGCTTTCTTTACGCTAAAACATATTAGAGAAAGATTGGTTTATTCAGTTTCAGTTTGAAAGTAGACAAGTCGCACAAAGCTGGAATCAGTTCGTACATCGAAAATAGGAAAAAAACTGCGGATAAGGCAAAGATGGCCGGAACTATCCGAATTGATCTTAGACACGTTGACCACCTAAATTTTCAAGGAATCGCAAAGGAAGGCGGGAACTTTACCGTTGAAATCGATGAACCTCCAGAAAGAGACGGGCATGGAAAAGGCCCGACCCCTTTGAACTATTTTCTGATAGGTGCGGGCTCGTGTCTTTTGATGCAGTGGGCGAAGCTTGCTGTAATCGAAGATCTTGATATTAATAATTTAGAAGCGATAGTTCGAGGACATACAGATAGAAGAATCGACGGTTACTTTACTGACTTTGTATTTGACATTACTATGACTGGAAATGAATCCGAGGAAAGAATCAAACAGGTAGCAAAAGAATCAGAAAGGCTTTGCTTTGTTCACAATACGTTAAAGCGAGCAGTACCTGTCATAACAAATGTAATGTTAAACGACAAAGTTGTTTATACATCAAAGCTCGGACCAAAGGAAACAATTAGTGCTTGAAACTAAAGGAAGAATGATAAAATTGACACACCAAGAAGAACAGCAACAGAGGGCACGTGCGAGCAGGAGCTCTCGTCATCATTCTGAGAAATTAGATTCTGAGACTCTTTTACGACTGTACCGAAAAATGATTGTCCTTAGGAGATTTGAAGAGAAGGTAACTGAGGTCTATTTGGCTGGCTTAATCCCAGGTCTCGCTCATCCATACATTGGGGAAGAAGCCGTCGCGGTTGGCGTTTGCGATGTCCTAAACAACGATGACTACATTATCAGCAATCACAGAGGTCACGGTCATAGTATTGCGAAGGGGATCGAACCAAGAGAGATAATGGGCGAACTTATGGGAAAAAAGACGGGTGTTGTCGGAGGGCTGGGAGGCTCAATGCACGCGGCCGACCTTAGCAAGGGAGTTATCTTCTCAACTGCTATCGTAGGAGGCGGGATCCCAATTGCCACCGGCGTCGGTCTCAAATTCAGAAACTCTGGAACAGAACAGGTTTGCGTTTGTTTCTTTGGTGATGGGGCAGCCAATATTGGGAGTTTTCATGAGGGGATCAACCTGGCTGCAATTTGGAAGCTCCCTGTGATTTTTGTCTGCGAAAACAACTTTTTTGCAACTTCGATGCCTCAGCAAAAAGCAACAGGGTCGAAAACGATCGCTGAACGGGGCTCCGCTTATGGAATACCGGGCGTGCTCGTAGACGGAATGAATGTTCTCGATGTAAGAAAAGCTGCCGCCGAAGCCGTAGAAAGAGCGCGTAACAAAGAGGGGCCTTCTCTCCTAGAATGCAGAACATACAGGTTCAAGGGACACGGCGTCTATGACACTGGCTTAGTTTATCGAACAAAGGATGAAGTTTCTGAATGGGTATCAAAAGATCCAATCACTCGACTTGGAAGGATGCTTGTAGAAGATAGAATCGCTACGCCTAAAGATATCGAAGCGATAGATAAGGAGGCAATAAAGATAGCCGAGGATTCGGTCGAATATGCAAAAGCCTCTCCATATCCTACCTTAGATGAAATGAAGAAACTAACATTTGTCCGACATGGGGTCGAATAAGTTGGCAACTGTAAATACGACTACAGACAGAATCATAACTTACTCTGAGGCTCTCCGTGAAGCTCTTCTCGAAGAAATGCGTAGCGATGAGCGAGTCATCGTAATCGGCGAAGACGTTGGCGTCTACGACGGTGTCTTTAAAGTCACAAAGGGCTTTCTCAAAGAGTTTGGCGAATCAAGAGTACTTGATACCCCAATTTCTGAAAACGCGATTGCCGGAGCAGGGCTAGGCGCTGCGATAGCGGGACTCAAGCCTGTCATCGAAATTATGTACATGGATTTCATCAACGAAGCTGCTGACCAAATAGTGAACCATGTGCCTAAAGTTCACTTTATGTCAGGTGGGAAACTCAAAGCTCCTCTTGTAATCAGAACTCAATTCAGTTTGGGAAGGTCAACCGGTGCACAGCACAGCCAAATGATGGCTTCTTTTTTCATGAATACGCCTGGACTTTTCATTGCAGTCCCCTCAACCCCTTACGATGCAAAAGGGCTCCTGAAAGAAGCGATTCACGGGGAAGATCCTGTTCTATTCATCGAATGCGGCGAGCTTTACTCGACAAAAGGTCCTGTACCGACAGAAGAATACTCCATTCCTTTTGGCTTGGCCGACATTAAGAAAGAAGGTTCTGATGTGACGATCGTTGCCATCTCTAATATGGTGTTGAAAGCACTTTCTGCGGCAGAGACACTCAATAAGGAAGATGGAATTAATGCTGAAGTTCTAGACCCGAGGACGCTTAACCCTCTTGATAAAGCCGCACTTGTTCGATCTCTAAAGAAGACAGGGCGAGTTGTAACAGTTGAGCCTGCTCCCAAGACAGCCGGAGTAGGAGCGGAGATCTCTGCGACGTTGATGGAAGAAGGATTTGACTTTCTTGATGCTCCGGTAACTAGAGTGGCTTGCCTTGACACACCGGCTCCATTTTCCCCTCCGCTCCAAGAAGCTTATGTTCCTAACGAGAAGAGAATAATAGATGCTGTAAGAAGCATCGTCTGAAATCGCAAAGTTTCCCAAGGTGCTCCCTTTTAAAAAATGAAAGACATCCTCATGCCTCGATATGACCCCGAGATGAAAACAGGAAGGGTCGCTGAGTGGCTAAAGAAGGAAGGCGACAGAGTCGCAAAAGGGGAGCCAGTTCTAAGGATCGATACCGAGAAAGTGTCAATTGAAGTCGAAGCTCCGGAAAGCGGAGTGCTTTCAAAGATTCTAGTTCAGCCTCCGACAGAAGTCCCGATTGGGACGCCGCTCGGCTACATTGCTTCTGACGGAGAAGTTACTCAGGTTCCGCCAAACCCTACAACGAGTTTCTCCGCCAAAGCTCAGACCATTAGTTCTTTGCAAGAAGGAGTAAGCTCTAAAGAAAGTAGGGTTGGAATCGAGGAAGAGCCAGAAGCAGGGAAGCTTAGAGTCTTTGCCTCTCCCGCAGCAAGGAAGACCGCAAGGGATTTTGGCGTTGA
>JARCRS010000148.1 GCA_029850555.1 archaeon
GAAAACAAAGATTCAGAAATCAAAACAATTACTACAGTCATTAAGTGAATATTTTGACATCAATGTACCGAATACTAACAATATGACAGAAGGCAATTATGCACATGCTTACTTTAGCGAAATTGCCAAGATAACAAAGCAATTTGGATATGAGTTTAGAGGCCGTAATGTCGAACATACTCAAAAGCACAACATGCATAGCGGTGATATTGTCAATTCATCATTGAATTTCGCCTATGCTGTACTTGAGGCATATGTTATGAAAAGTATCAATGCCATAGGATTACAAAACGATCTGCCATATTTGCACGAAGTGCGTAGTGGCAAAAATGGATTAGTCTATGATATGATGGAATTATGGCGAAGTAATTGTGATTATGCTGTAATCTTGTGTCTCGAAGAGATTAAGAAACAGCATCTAAAATGGAAGGTAGAAAACTATGAAGTACGATTAGGCGAAGATATTATCAAAGTGCTAATTGAGAAATTGAAACTTACTTTATCAATGCAAGAAATCATACACAATACCAGAATCTTAGCAAGATATTTACTAGGTAAAACAAACAAACTACGCTTTGAATTACTGCCTATCAAAGTAGATAGACAGGATACAGTATTTACAAAAGAGCAAATATTGAATCATACTGCTAGGCAATTAGGCTTAAACAAAAGTTCTCATTTTTACATTCGAAAACGCTTATTGAATAATGGTACTGTAAGATTGTATTCAAAAACTGCTAAGCAGTTATCCTAATGCGGTACGTACTATCGATTCTATGTCTCAATGCACAGTGATATTATAGTGATAATACTTAGGCAATGTTTGAAAATTAGATTTGCAATTTAGCACGAAAGCCGTAGTATCTACGGTATCAATTGTGCTAGTTGTCGCCATTATCCTATCTGCTATGGTATCATTCTATGTAGGACAAAATTCCGTTAAAGTAGTAACAGTTACGCAAAACGAGATAGTAACCAGTGTAGTTACGATTTTTGAAACATCTTTCATTACTCTTACTTCTGCAAATTTGCAAAGTGGTACAGCGTCTAATAGCACAATGCGAGGGACAGCAAATATCATCTTTTCCCTTAGCAATAATGGTTCAAGTACTGTTATTACGTCTATGGAATTGACTGGCTCTGGACTAGCACCAACGACTGTTTATCAATGCTCTAGTTCTACATCTTGTTCTGCAATCAATAACGCTGTAGTAAATGCTCAATCAGTTACAAGCGTTAGTTTCTATTTTAGTTCGGCGATCAATAATAGTCAAACATACAATTATGTCATTGACTTTGCAAACGGTCAATCAGTATCAGGTTCGTTAATTGCACAATAACACTAGTTAGTCATAAGTAAACAATCTGCATGTATGTATAGACTCTCTCTCTGACTGACTCACTTAGCACACACTATCATATTCCCTAGCCCTATGTATGTATAGACACAGTATAACACACACACAAACAAACAAGAGGGGGGGGCCGCACCTATTTACTATCATTTACTCTGTAATACGGAATAGCATATGGCAACTGCATCAAAGAAGCTGAAATAACGTTCAATGTACGTGTATCTCATCTCCTCGAAGATGGGCTGAGGAACACGCTACCAGAATCACAAGTATGCAATCTACTCGCGTATATACTAAAAGTCGAAGCTAGAGAAATGCAAGATTTTGAGCAACCAATTCTTTTTCCGTTCAAAAAGTCAGCCTAAACAACAAGAGAGTTCTCGAGTCTTTCATAAAAGCTCAGCCTCGCACCCAATACTGAATCAGAGAGATATGGACAGTGAAGCATCCAAATCCTAGGAACATACTTTGATTGGGTTTGTGCTGCCAGCTTTTAGGATTAAAAAATTGGATCGACCCATAGTCAAGTTTCTTCGAGAGACCTAGCTAACTGAAAAAGCCCAAATTGATTGGTTGCCGCCAATAAAGACCAAATTTCTATCGGCCGAAGGGCTAATGAAATGACCGACACTTCCGATGTCTGCGCTGAATAAGATACTCCCATTAGCTGGGTTTAGAGCGTAGAGTATTCCATTATTTCCTAGGTTCAGAATGTTAACTGTCCAAATAGCTCCATCTGCTACTATTGGCGCTCCAGCGAAGAATGCCGAACTATTCCATAAAACAGAAAACGAAGGTTTTAGTCCGAAATTGACCTTCAAGGCAATTATTCCAGTATAGATGCACGGAACGTACAGGTAAGGCGGATCGTAAGCAATGCCTCCAAAAGATCCACCATTCCATTGTCCCTGGTAGCATACATCGCCTGAGTACTCCTGGCCTCCGATTCCGCCTAGGTCATTTGAGTTTAATAGATACCCGACTCCTTCCTTTCCGATTTGGAATATTGTGTCATTATTCAAAATAGTGGGCCCGACCGAGCCAAGATCCAGATCATCCTTATTCAATGTGACCCAATCTGAGGGTGCAAAATATCCTAGGACTTGAAGGGCAGGTGATAATTTGATAACGGTGTTGCCGTAATCGAAAATGGAAGTGCTGTTGCTGTTTCCAGTACTAATGTACAAGTCCCCAGCATTGTCAATGGCTGGTCCCGACGGACCCCAGACAGGTCCTCCGTTTGACGTCGGAACTTCGTAAGAAAGTAAAGGGGCATCAGTGTTTTCTGGCGCTGCAACTAGATACCCATTGTATGCACCGCAATCTCCTCCGTTGCCTCCAAAACCAATGTAGACATAACCGTTCGCAAGTGCAAGTGCTGGTCTTTGCTGCTGCGTGAGAGGATTCATTCCCTGCGGATCCACGTTCCGACTCCAAAGCAAATCTCCATTTTTGACATTTCGAGCAAACAGGTTGAATTGTCCTGGCTCGATCATTCCAACCGCATAGAGTGTTCCAGTCGTGGGATCTATTGCAGGTGTGCTGGTTACTCCCAATGGATCGATTGTCCAGCACGATATGCTCACACCCATGGTCGAAGCCGGCACCGGAGATCCTAGGTTAGTTTTCCAAAGGACTTCGCCATTCGCTTCATTTAGAGCATACACAGAGTCACCTTCTGTAGCGACATATACAGTGTTATTGAAAACTAGAGGTTCCGCGTAGATTACCCCATCCAAATTGCTAGAGACCCAGGATTCGCGAGCTGAGCTGAACTCGGTGGGGCCATTAGCTTCGAATCCACCGCGCCAATAAGTTTCATGATAGGTAAGCCAGTTGCTCAGATAGACATCATAAGTGGTTGTCGAAGTTGTCTCAGAACTAGAGGTAAATGCGCTTGTAAAAGGCGTTGAACTCGTTAGAGTGGGTTGATTTGGATCAGTGGTTGAAACAGTGTTTGTGTTCGTAATTAGAAAGAGAGAAAATATAGACGCTATCATAAGTATTATAGCTATTGTAGCCACTAAGGCGCTGTGACTTTTCGAAATCAATAAACTATTTACTTCGGGATCTTGGCCTGCTTTGCATCGTTTGAGTGTACTGGATAATTTATCAGATACAATTTGTCCATTCTTAATTTCGAAGCTTGGATGAAATAAAGGAGAACGACTCTATCTTCCAACCTTACTGTATGCTAATCTGGGAACTCAATTTTTTAGTACTATACTTATCAACGATTTTGCAATATATTCGTATGAATGGATTCCCATCCTTACGATCATTTCGCTTGCGATTACGATCATCTACTCGGATTGGATTCAAAGAACTCGAGCGTCGAGCGAGGACGGATTATCTCTAGCCCCGTCTGCCTAGATCGAACGGGAAGCTTGCTATCATTTCCTTGGGCTTCTTTGCCCCGATACAATGTACATAACAGAGTCGCCTATGTACGCTGAGTGATCTGATATCCTCTCCAAGTACCTTAGAATTAAAGTTGCGGACATTGCGCACTTTAAATTTACATTTGGATTCTTGAGGCTCTCACTGATATGTTCCCGGTATTTTTCATCAACGAAATCGTCGAGCTTTTCGATGTTTTTCGCGAGTTCAAGATCTCTTTTTGTGAATGCGTCAATGCTCATCCTTATCATCTCCTTTGTAGTCTTGGCAGTGACGTCAACATTTTTGTGATCGCAATCAGATAGGTTTCCAAACATCTCGAGCACTTCGGCGATGTCGTAAGCATATCTTCCGAATCTTAAGAAACCGTACGATATTTCCATGCATGATTCGATAAAGCGAAGGTCGGAAGCCACGGGCTGGTAGCGGGCGATTAGTTCTATTGAAAGCCCGCTGACATCCTCTTGCATTTTACGAAGCTCGTCAGACCATTTCTTTATTTCGCCCGTAAGATTTTTTCCGGAAGAATAGGATTCGATTGAGGTTGAGACCGACTTCTCAGAAAGAGAGGCCATTTCGAGCACCAGATTTGTCAGCTTTTCGAGCCCAATATCCATCAGTCTTGGCATTGTTCTTTAACCTCTAATCTTTTCTCTTTCTAGGTTTTCGAAGAGACCACATTCTGGATTCTACCGTCGCTTGCTCTACGAGGGGCTGGACTTGCTAAACCAGTCTTCCTTGGATGTATTCTTCAGTCAGCTTGTTGGTCGGATTCTCGAAGACTTGTGCCGTAGTACCGACTTCGACAAGCTGCCCTTTGTACAAAAATGCAACTCGATTAGCTACTCTTGCAGCCTGACGCATGTCGTGGCTCACCAAGACAACCGTATAGGAATCCTTGAGGCTGACCATAAGTTCCTCGATTTTGGAAGTTGAGCCTGGATCAAGAGAGCTAGCCGGTTCATCCATAAGTATGACTTCAGGTTTGACAGCGAGTGCCCTAGCGATGCATAATCTTTGCTGTTGCCCACCTGAGAGTTTCAAAGCATTCTCCTTCAATCTACCGCTAACTTCATCCCAGAGGGCAGCCCGCTCAAGACTCGTCCGAACGATGTTGTCGAGATCGTCCTTGCTCGAGAACATCTTGTGAATCTTCGGGCCAAACGCCACGTTATCGTAGATAGACATTGGAAATGGATTAGGCTTCTGAAAAACCATCCCGATTTTGAGCCTAAGTAGAGCAGGATCGACGTCTTTAGAATAAACGTCCACTCCGTTAAACAGAACGTCGCCGGACACTTTGAAGTCAGAAACCTGGTCGTTCATTCTGTTAATCGTCCGGATGAAAGTACTTTTACCGCATCCTGAGGGCCCCATTATCACAGTAATTCTTTTTGTCTCAATACCAAGCGACACGGCCTTCAGAACTTGTAGGTCACCGAAGCTCACATTCAAGTTGGAAACACTAATGATTTGTTCTTGACTGACCTGAGTCATAGACAATTCCTCCTTTTCCTCCTCTGCGCTTTCTTGTGCATTTTTATCTTCTAATTCTTCGCTCATCAAATATTTGTCATCTGTATTAACCTAAATCTTTGACCACCGCTTCAGCCCAATACGGGCAACTAAATTGAAAACGATTACTATGGATATAAGAAGAAATGCCGCAACGTAAGACAAGTTAATCGCACCTTGGGATGGAAGTTGGGAATAATAAAATATCACATACGTCAGAGACCCTACGGGCTCGTGAAGCAACCTTGTGGGGATGTAATTTCCGAAACTCGCAGTGTATAAAAGTGGCGCTGTCTCGCCAAAAGCTATTCCCAACGAAATGATAATGCCAGTTATTATTCCGGGGATCGCTAATCTGAATGAAATCCGATTCACCATTTTTGTTTTAGTAGATCCCAGGGCCATCGCAGCTTCGCGGATGCTCTGAGGAACTCTTCTTACAGAAAGCTCAGTTGTTCTCAAGATGTAGGGCAGCATCAAGACTGCCAGCGTGATTCCTGCAGCCAATGCGGAAAATCCCCACCCAAGATACAAAACCAAT
>JARCRS010000149.1 GCA_029850555.1 archaeon
GATCATGAGGTTGCTTGATGTCCCATCAAGGGTAGAGATTGCGAAGAGGCTGACTCCGACAACTTTCTTCATACTTCCATCACTTGCTGCCACCGCGATAACTGCGGGCATCTATCTTGCACAATCTGAAGGTAAGTTCGATTTGAGCTCGCCCTGGATAATAGCTGCAGGCGTGGTAGTATTGATACTCACGGCACAAGGATTCGGCGTGTTCATGCCAAACGGAGTGAGGATATTCATGGAGCTTGCAAAGAGTAGTCCGGACACTTCAAAGATAGCCAGACTTAACATGCGAAACATTCGCCTTGCTGGGAGCCAAGCAATCTTCCAAGTGCTCATTATTCTCATTATGGCTCATCTTGCGATGTATTGATGGTGGTAATCGTAGAAACTTGAACGTCAGCGCTCTGATAGCGGTGGCAGTTTTCGCTGCAGTGCTTTTGTCAATCTTCGGCGCTCTTTACATAGGAGCATCACGAAGCTACTCAAAAGGGGAGATGGATATCGAGGGGATCAGACTGCTTCGCTGGGCACTAGCGGGTCATATTACCCTGTACCTTCTTCTTGCAATAACTGCATTCCTCACCTGAAAATGAACAGCGAGTTACGAAAGGGAGGTGAACGAGAAAAGAGATCCGAGCGACTTGTTATGCATTTAACCAAATGAAAAGGTTTGACATTTCCGAATTCCTTTATGATAAATGTCTCGATCGCTTTCCTAATCTTGGGCGTTGGCACAAAGGAGTACTTCATGAAAATCTTGCTATGATGCACAAGGAAAGATCAAACCCAAAATTAATGATAATAGAAATGAAAAAGCTCTTGAGCAGTATAAGTTGACTCCGGAAAAATACCGGGTTTCTGTTGCGTTGAAAAGATTTGGGAGAGGCTGAATGGAATTATGGTTTGAAGGAGCTGGCGATGAAGTACTTCAGAGAATTAGTGTCATTAGCTTCCCAATTAAGCGAATAGATCGCGCAGCCGCCTTTTGGAATCTCGCATGCGTTGCAAGGAGAATTCAGGAAAAGTAGCAAGAGAAGGAGTTTTTGTTCAAATGCCTGAAAGATTGTCCTCCTGATAGAATGGACATGTATATGGAAGTTAATCGAAGATTAGATGAGATCGTAGTACCATAACCTGATGAATGATACAGGGAACCGTCGCGAGTCGTAAAGTTTGAAGCGGTTCCAAAAGATGGCTTTTGGAGCAGTTTCTTATTTTTTCTTCTATTTTCCAATTTCCACTGACCATCTTTGAAGAGCTCAAACCTGTGTCCGATCTGTTACCTGGTGATTCTTATCTAAGAACACCTTCTTCGCTTTTGATCTGCTTCCAAAATCGACAAAAGCTTAACTGCAATTCTGTTGAGAGATGCACGAGAGTCTGCCGTAGAAAGTGGTTAAAGAAAAGAGCCGCACGAAACATCCAATTCATCAACGAAAGCTAGCCGCGATAATGTTCACTGACATGGTTGGATTTACAGCTCTTAATCAGTCTAATGAAACACTAGCCTTAGAAATTCTTGAACGCCACAATCGGATACTAAGACCTTTCTTTTCCAAGTACAATGGAAGAGAAGTTAAAACAATTGGAGATTCATTTCTGGTTGAATTTGATAGTGCCCTAGATGCTACTATATGTGCGATAGAGATCCAAACGTTCCTTCACGACTTCAATATTTCTGCTAGGGATGATTGGAAGATTAAACTAAGAATTGGCGTTCATGTGGGCGACATCGTACAGAAAGACAAAGACATCTTTGGAGATGCCGTAAATATTGCTTCAAGAATACAACCATTAGCCGATCCTGAAGGAGTTTGTATCTCTGAGCAAGTCTATGATCAGATACATAACAAGATCAATTGCCCATTAAATCACTTAGAGAGCGCCGAACTAAAGAATGTAAAATTCCAAACTAATGTTTATGCAGTTGTCCTCCCTTGGGAAGGAAGCAGAAAACGTGTAGATGATAAGAGGGTTACCACTAGTGAGCTTGATCGACTCAGAGTAGCTGTCCTCCCGTTTTCAAATATGAGCCCTGATCCTAACGATGAGTACTTCGCGGATGGAATGACTGAAGAACTAATCTCAACAATGTCGAATATCAGTGGTTTGAAAGTGATCGCGAGAACCTCGGTTATGGCATTTAAAAACAAAGAAAAGAAAATTGATGAGATCTCAAGAGAGCTTTGTGTGGGCACAATCCTTGAGGGAAGTGTGAGAAAGTCAGGTGAAAAACTCAGAATCACGGCGCAGCTTATTGATTCAAAGACAAGCGAACATTTATGGTCAGAGTCGTTCAATAGAGATCTTAAAGATGTGTTCGCTATCCAAAATGAAATCTCTGAAACTGTGGCAAATGCTCTAAGAGTTACACTCCTCGTAGAGAACAAGGCGCTGATAGAAAAGAAGCCAATAAAGAACATTGAAGCCTATACATTGTTCCTAAGAGGAATGCACTTGGCTAGAAACTCTTGGAAGCAAGATGATACGAAGAAAGCAATTGAGTACTTTGAGCGGGTAATCAAGCTTGACCCCGAATATGTGGAAGCTTACTGCTGGCTTTCGAACTGTTACGTGGGACTGTCTCCCACTCTGAGCGCTCTTGTTAACCCTAGAGAAGCTATTCCCAAAGCGGAAAAAGCGGTGGAAAGTGCCCTTAAACTCAACCCCAATCTACCCGATGTCCATCTTGCATTGGCTTGGCTGTTAAGAGCAAAACTCGATTGGAAAGGAGCAGAACGCGAGACTAGGAAAGCCCTAGAACTAAATTCTAACGTGGCAGGAGGGCATGCAACTTTAGCTTGGATCCTTATATCGATGGGAAGATATGATGAGGCACTCGTCGAAGCAAACAAGGCACTTGAGCTCGACCCAATTTCGAGCGAAACAAATGACGTAGTGGCAACTGCTTATTACTGCTTGAAAGACTACGACAGGGCAATCGAATATATGGAAAAGATGAGAGAATTCGGCGCAGACCCTCATTTCGCTTCCAGCCGATTGGGTTGGGCCTATCTAGCAAAGTCAGATTTCCATAGAGCAGCAGAAGAGTGGGAAAAAGCAGGAACAGATATCGGCATTGCATATCCTATGATAGGCAGGGCTGAAGAAACGAGGAAAATATTGAATGAAATCAAAGAAGAATCAAAAAGAGAGTTCGTTCATGCTTGGGGTCTAGTTGAATATCACTTGGCTCTGGGTGAAAAGGAAGAAGCAATCCAAGTCTTGCAAAAGGCTTATGCTGATCAGACTTATGACGCCTTTACTTTCGGCATACTGAAACTCTGCCATCTTTGCGATGACATGGTTACTGATCCAAGAATTGTTTCAATTCTTAAAAAGATGGGACTAGAGCAATAACACAGAAACTTCACTTTCCTTCAGATTAAGGGGGGGGGGACAAGAACGCCCCCCTCCGCTTTTATAGAGCAATCATGCCGGGAAAATAGTAGAAAATGTTGCGACCATGGTTTCCGATCTTAAATTTCAGACAAGGAAAACAAAGAGCGCCACTACAGATTGAAGATATCATTTCTAAATTGGTCATAGTGTTTCACTTCTTGCCTCCTTAATTGTATAATATCGGATATTCTGAATTACCGTACGGATGAAAAAATTTGAGTTTCGATATCGACACCCAATCCAAAATGGACGAAATTATGGAGAACGAAAAAATCGAGGCAATTATGCGCCAGTCTCGCCCGCAAGTTTCAGTCATCGGAGTTGGCGGAGCAGGATGCAACATTGTCTCTTGGGTCAAGGACAAAAAAGGTGGAGTCTCTGGAGCGAAACTCATTGCGGCTAACACGGATGCGACACATTTGAGCACGGTCAAAGCCGATCGAAGGATTCTCATTGGAGAGAAGACAACTCGCGGCATGGGAGCGGGTGGATTCCCCGAGAAAGGCGCTGCAGCTGCAAGAGAATCGATGCCTCAAATCAAGAAGGATGTTGGCGGAAGCAACATTGTCTACATTGCGACAGGTCTCGGCGGTGGCACTGGAACAGGAGCTTCGGTTGTGATCGCAAATGCGCTCAAATCATCTGGAGCATTGCTCATAGGAGTTGTAACGCTGCCCTTTGCAGTTGAAAGATTCAGATACAATTCTGCGAAGGTTGGTCTCGCAAACCTAAGGTCAGAATGCGACACGGTTGTTGTAATTGACAACAATAGATTGGCCAAGGTTGCGGGAGATCTTCCGTTAAAAGAGGCACTGGGTGTTGCAAACGAACTCGTAGGTGAATTTGTAAAGGGGATAACTGAGACAATCACTACTGCAAGTTTGATCAACATCGACTTTGCGGATCTGAGAGCTATAATGGAAAAGAAAGGAATCGCTGCAATCGGTGTCGGCGAATCTTCTGGAGAAGAAAGAATTGAGCGAGCGGTCCAAACAGCATTAGACGCACAGCTTTTGGATATCAAAGATTCCACAAAGGCATTTGGTGTGCTAATTCATGTAGTCGGGGGAGAAGACATCACTCTTGACGAAGTGACTCAAGCAGGAGAAATGATTACAAGATCACTACCTCCAAAAGCACGGGTTGTATGGGGTGCAAGAATAGATCCATCGCTGCAAGGAAGAGTACGAGTCATGGTAGTACTGACTGGTGTTGAAAGCCCGTTTCTTTCACAGCAACAAAGCAGACTCGGAAGACTATCTCTCAGGCATTAGAAAAATCCTTGGCGTGAGTTTCCACTAACATTGCGCGTTGTGAGTGCAATACTTTGCACCTTGGTTTGCGGCACTCGGAGTGGTAGCTGTCCTAGGCACGAAAAGCACTTG
>JARCRS010000150.1 GCA_029850555.1 archaeon
CAGATAAGCTAGAACTAATTAGAAATGCATTGAGTGTATATTGTTCGCAAAACAGGCAAGACAAGATTAACTCAACGAAAAATCTGTTAGCGATTTCGAAAACTACATGATGAAAATGGTCTACGCACTATGAATGGTGGCGGTTTAACAAAAAATGCCTAACTGGACTGAGGAATTATATCTCCAGCATCCCGAACTCTTCATGCCTGTTGAAGAGTCACTGAAAGACATAGCAAAAATCGAAGTTCAGCAAATTCAAAAATTCTCGATGATTACTTTGAAGAGCGACGATCAAGCACGCTTACGAAATTATAGACGTCGAAATGGACGATGCTTTCATCAAAGAAACAGATCTAAGGAAGCATCTTGATTTCGTGTTGCTCTGTTTACGTAAATGCATTAACAAAGGTCTGCTCTACATCAATCCCGACGAAATCCCAGATCTGAATATTTTTCCATTTCCTTTGGGATAATGGGATGAAGAGACCTTGTTCAAGGGTGTGATAATCGAAGAGAGTCTTCGGGACAAATCTCTCTTGAAGAACAATGACATACGAATTCTCAAAACAACAATTCAAAACGCGACTGAATGGCACCAGACTCCTTGGCTCAAGCAGTGGACAGTTCACGATGTAGAAATCCCAGATGGAATAGACCCAGATCTGCTTGCTCAAAAGATTAGTCAGGCGATTGATAAAGAACACAAGACCGCTTGGTATGCCGATTACAAAGACAACAAGACTCACTACGTCATATTCAGGGGAAGAATCTTCAAACTGGATAGATCGAGTAAGAAAGATTATGATGAACTCAAGGATTATGCCCTTTCAATAGGACTGCCAAAGTACATGGTTCCCACGATGCACGGAGAAGGAGTCTGACTCGAGCGACATGTTCTCAAATCCAATAGACGAATTGAGGAATTGCCCAAAATACCAGAAATAAATAGACAATTGCAATATGCACGTGCCCATATTTGCGGGAGGATTGAGGAATGTGACTGTTTTTCAATACTTTTCTTTCGAGCGCGAAAAAGCTGACCGACGGAGGAGCTTCGATATTCTCAGCCTAATAGGGCTATATTTGGATAGGGAAAAGAAGACTAGTAATACCGAAAGAAGACCAGCAAACAGGGCAAGAATCCAATAGAACGTGGCAGATGAAGGCGAGGGACTTGATACGTTAGTCGGAGGACAACAAAAACCGCCATTAGGAATTACAACAGTAGTAGTAATAGTAGTTTCATTGTATACCGTAAATCCTCTCATTACAGAATTCGAATTTGAACAATAATACGATCCATTTACCGAAGAGCCTGTGAAACAATACTCTGTTTCGGTAAGGGTAATTAGGGGCGACGACGAATTTGAAGAAGAGCCAGTACTAGTCGCACTCGATACTTTCGTAAGGGTCGGACCGGCGACGGTGATCGTACCTAATAAAAACAGGGCTAGAAGTCCTACGCTCGCTAACAACGTTGCTTTTTTGTATTCAGACAATCGACTTGCGCTTCTTCGCTCCAGATAGATAGAGTGTCGATACTACTACTTTTCACAGATGATCTGGGAAAAGTATAATTCTGCCAACGCGTGAATCCAGCCCTCATCAAAGTATATTTTCAGCTTGAATCGAACGAATGCGATCCGAGTATTTCTTGCGGTTTTCGCTTCAATTTGCACGATTTTGGCACTTTATTTTTACTTCCACTCTATCTCACCTGGAGGATCCGCTTGCCTCAATCCTCCCTGCGCCACCCCGCCCAAGCAGCCAGAGTTGGCGGTGTTTCCGACATCATTCGCAATAATTTCGGTCAGTTCTTGGGCAGCTTTTGGATTCGCGCTCGCCTTTTGGAGACAACAAGGGAGCGGTAACTCTCTTCGTTTTTCACTAACGAATGCAGGCTTCGACAAGAACGTTTACGACCTGATGGTAAAGATGCGAGGCTCAGGATCAAGACTTTCGATACTTCAAGGCCTGGTCGATGCTCCGCGCCATAGAAACCAGCTTTCTGAAATCACTGGCATTGATTGGAAGGAGGTTGACAGGCAAGTAGGGTTGCTCGAACGGTACGGTTTCGTTTCTGTGAATGCTCAGGCAGGACCGATCAAGGAATACAAGCTCACCGAGCAAGGAAGGTTGCTAGTAAAGCTCATGGATGAGCTGGGAAAGACCCAACAAGAAACGCAGTAGCGGATTTTTATTCTAGACCCTTTTCCTGCTACTACAAAAGTATCCACCTTCAGTATCAAGAGCCAATAATGTGTTGATCAAAGCCACAAGCTCCCCGGTTGTGAGAGATCCTTTGTCCTTCAAGTACGCTCGCTTCAGCAAAGTGATATCAACAGAAGGCACATTCGGATTAATCGGGGGTATCGAAGTGACTCTGGGTCTTGTGATTTTTAGAGCGTAAATCTCGTCTTCTATCCTGCGAATGTTCTGTTCTAGTGTTGATCTCGTGTCAATCAGCCTGGTGAGAATCATTATGTCTGCGCTTGAGAGGCCTCTCGCTCTCCCCTCTGCTGAATGTAAGTATTGAGCTGTCTTATCTTCTGATCATTTTGGATATCCTCCGGTGCCTTCTGCCTCTCCTGAGCTTACCTGAGCTGCTCCTGCAATCTTTTCACTCGAGCTTCATAGTCTTGGAGCTGTCGGTCGAAAGACTCGCGAGCTTTCGAAGTTACTTTCTGCATTGGAGGAGATGAAGGCCTCCGATACAACCCAATGTCTCTCGGAGAGATAAGGACCTGTTCTATTGCAGCTCTCACAACCTCGCTTGCCTCAAATGCTTGGCCTCTGATACGAACTCAGGGTTGCGATCCCTTCGCTAGAAGACGCTTCGAAACTGATGAAGATCCTTGCAGAAAATGGCTTCAACGATGTGTCAATGATACGGCTTGGTGAAGATCAATCGCATAGTCAACATCACTCGGAATGGGTACGTGCAAGCAACGCATTCGGTCACTTCAATGAGCTTATTCTTGCCTCTCTTTACAAAGCAGGGGCAAGAAGTGAAACAAAGTCTGCAACAATTGAGCAGATCATTCAAAGCTTGAAAGAGTTCCGCGGAGGACGAGATATACTAGAAAGCAAGGGCGAGGGAATTGTTTCCCGTACGGTAAGCATGGTTGCCTCAGCTGTATTGGGTAACAAGTATGGATGGGTAGCGTATAAAGATACGGAGCCTAGAAGATACTGGCTCACTGAAAAAGGGTTAGAGCATACAGGCATTATTTCCGATGGTGAAGAGGAGCTAGTGGAACAGAAAGCATGAGCAAACAAGTTAGCAAAATAAGCGTGAAAGCGTTGCAGGCTTACACGCGAGATGTTGGTAAAAATATTGCCAGAATAGATCCGAAGCTGATGGACACTCTTGGGGTCTCGGTTGGGAATGCATTGGAGATTCTTGGCGAGTATAGAACGGTTTCAAAATGCATGCCTCTTTACAAATCAGATTTTGACAAGGGTATCATGCGAATAGATGGGGTCATCCGAGAAAATGCCGGCCTCGAAATAGGCGACAGCGCCGAAATCAGAAAAGTAGAGCCTGTTCTGGCGGAGAAGATATCAGTTGCAGCAATCAAAGGCAAATTTGATATTGATCCACAATCTGTTGTTGAATCTTTGAGTGGAATGCCTGTGATCCTTGGTGACAAAGTCTTGATTCACTTTGGTCTAGAATCGAAGCCTCTTGTTGTCCTAGATGCACGGCCAAGAGCAGACGTCTATCTTATTGGAGATCGGACTAGCGCAGAGCTCCTGCCGTCAATAACTTAGCTTTTTCTCATCTCGTTTCAGACAACTAACGCCTTTCCCCTGCATTTTGAAGGATTACAACTGCTCGTAAAACTAATTCACGGAATCAATCCAGTTCCAATGTCAATCCAGAGTTCTTCTCCATACTTCTTGAACCCAAGCGATCTATAGAGAGCTATCGCCTGTTGGTTATCTGATCTAACAAAGAGACCGCAAGCTTGCGAGCGTCTTAATCCTTCTTGAACAGCCGCAGAAACCGCAATCCTAGCGAAGCCCCTCCTCCGGAACTCGAATTTCGTCTCGACCCCCATAATGACAGCGACTTGAGGAAGCCAAGCGACAAGACTTGCGACCGAAGCAAGTTTCCCATTGTCAAAGGTGCCGAATATGAAATTTTTATTCAAACCTTCTCGGATCCACTCAACTGGGACTTGAGGCGCATTGAAACTAGAGCCGAATGTTGCATATTCGTTGTCAAATTCGCTCGAAAGTCGGCTTGCTCTCTCCGGACTCCTCAGGGTTTCTTCTTCTCGGTTCACGACCATAAGGTCGTTGTGGTATATCACGTCAAATTTGAGCTTACGCTTGACCAGATCGCCTAGCTCCTTCGTTGTGGTAAGGACGGCCTTGGTTGGAACAAGTGAAAGTAGCGAATCTGCCGCTAGTTCCTCCCCTCCCAAGCTCACGTAAATAGCTTCGGGAGTGTTGTAAGTGCTAAGATGAGCTTTGATATCTTTTCCACGACGGCAAACATGTAGCCGGTATTTCTCGCTCTCATGCTCTAGGCCCCAAATGTCCAATGCGTTTCTAACAACATCCTTCCCAAGATAATCAATTACATCGCGATCGCCTTTTGCGACTCTTTCAACTTTGAGCTCTTCTTCCAAAATTCACATGCACCCGGTCCCGGAAAAGGCCTAGCATAAGAGTAGTTCAGCACTTACGTGAGGAGCCAAAGAGACTCGTGTAATATCGGAGCAAGCCGCTTTTCTCTATTTCTTACGACAAGTCAATAGTTCACTTTTTCAAAATATTGAATGTCGGATAGATCTCCGATCCTCTCGCTTTTCTGTTTGAAAACGGGTCTTACCCTGATTCCAATCCTCGGCTCTTCCCTTGAGCTCTTGAGCCTTCCGAGGATACCTCCTTCGACTCCGTCAAATTTCACAAGAACTATCAGATCTTTGCCTCCTGCCTCACCATTGCTGACGGAGGTAAACGAGTAAACATATCCGCTATCTTCGGCGATGTCCTTCCATTCATTCAACTGCGAAAAACAATCTTTGCAGAATATCTTCGGAGGCAGGTAGAGTTTGTTGCATTTCGCGCAGCGACTAGCCTGAAGTTTCCCCTGCTTTAGAAGTTGGAGAAATCTATCTCCGGCGACGCCTGCCGAATATTTGTATTGAAGCGGTATATGATCTTGGAGAATCCCGATTTTTGTTTCGTTTGTTATTTTTTCCATTATTTGTTAATCACTATTGCCCTCTCATATCGGTTTGAAATATTTGATATCGAGAATAGAGCCAGTTCGCTCGCTCTCTTGTTTCCACACTGCTTGAACCTTCATTCCAACCTTGATCTTCTTTTCGGACGCAACTTCTCCAAGATAATGGAGGAAGCCCATTCCAGGCGTCGGTCCATCCAGGTTGACTACGGCAATATAGAGAGGCTCTTTCAGTCTTGAAGCATCGGTTCCGACGTGGGCAATCGAGTAAGTATTCACTACGCCTGCATCCTTGACATAGACCCATTCATCCGTCGTCCTAAAACAATCTTCGCAAAACATCCTGGGCGGAACAAGAACTCTGCTACACTTGTTGCATTTGCGCCCGATGATCTTGGCATTTTTTAGTTCCTGAAGGAATCTGGTTACGGCGACACCTGTTGACCACGCATATTTCAGGTCCGCCGAATAATATTTTGTCAGCACTTCGCCCGACTCGATAGCTTTAGAAGATATTTCTCTGCCGGGGAAAAATTTTACTTTCTCGCTCAATGCATCTCACCGCCTCCTCATGATGAATACCGAACTGTACTGCATTAGGTCCCCCCATGCTTGAGCTAGTCCCGTATGTACGTCCCTCTTGACCTGTCTTTTTCCCGCTTGCCCACTAAGCTGGAAGTAAATTTCACATACCTTCATCATTCCTGCCGCGGCAATTGGATTGCCCACGCCAAGCAAACCACCGGAAGGATTGATTGGAAGCTCTCCATTTCTTTGAGTGATTCCCTGTGTAGTTAGTTTAGGTGCCTCTCCTTTCTTTGCTAGTTGGAGTCCCTCCATATGATGTAGTTCCTTATAATCAAACGGATCATAAACCTCAGCGACGTCAATCTCCTTTCTCGGATTCTTTATTCCAGCCATTTTGTACGCCATTTTTCCCGCGTTCTCAAGATATTGTGGATAGTAGAGGTCCCTGTTCGTCCAGTAGGTACTGTCGATATTCCACCCGCAGCCGGCCACTTGAACAGGTTCTTTGGTTATTTTTCTTGTAAATTCTTCAGAGGCAAGTATAACCGCTGCTGCCCCGTCACTAGGCGGGCTGACATCTAGTCTCTTTACCGGCCATACCATCGGCTCTGATTTCATGACATCCTGCACTGTTATGTTGGCGGGAAGCTGAGCGCATGGATGGTCCATTGCGTTGTGCTTATTCTTGACTGCCACCTGTGCAATCTCTTCCTCCTTGATTCCATACACAGCCATGTATCTTCTCATTTCCAATGCGAAGATCCAAAGTAGAGTAGTGCCAAGTTGACGCTCGTAATCATGATCGAAAATGCTCCAGAATGCATAAGCTGGATGCGGCTGAAGGGGCGACATTTTTTCTTCGGCAACAGCGATGCAAACATTGCTCATTCCAGAGGCTACATGCCACCAAGCTGCGGCAGGGACATATACTCCGGTTGCCCCGCCGACGAAAACTCTCGAGTACGGCCTCTTGTAAGCTCCCGACCCATCAAGAAGGTATTCTCCCTTCATATGAACCCCGTCAAAAGCATCGGGAGCGCTTCCTGAGACCACCATGTCAACATCCTTTCTCTCTATTCCGGCCGAATCAAGAGCCATCCTGACTGCTTCAAAGGAGAGCTCCTTTCCTGTCTCTAGCATCCTACGCCTGAAAAGGGTTAGACCTGCTCCAATGACACAGACTTTTCTCGGTGTTGCCATTACTTATATTCACAAACTCTTTTTTTGAAACTCTTTTCAGGCCGAGAGGATTGCTGTCACGCCTGTCTGCGTCGGGATCCCTCTCCAGGATTGAACAACGCAGCGCCTTGGATTTCTCAGCTGCATTCTTCCCGCCTCTCCGCGAATCTGCAATACTGATTCGTAAACACGGACTAGAGCGCTTGCTTCCACGAAATAACCCATTCCTAGTGACCCGCCAGACACGTTGATCGGCATCTGTCCGTCAGGATCTGCCTTGCCCGAGCTAACGAACTTACCTGCTCTTTTTGCGAATCCGAGGGCCTCGATGTGTTCTAATTCTTTGTATGCATAGGTGTCATCGATTTCGGCAAAGTCAATTTGGGATAGAGGCCTTGATATTCGAGCCATTTCATACGCCTTTCGAGCGGAATTCGAGGCATAGAGAGCTTGCCCTAAATCCATTTCCTCAACATTGGGAGTATCTGAAAACCATGAGATTCCGGAAATCCATACCGGCTTGTTTTTTCCAGCAAGCCTACGGGCTTTTCTCGCTGAAGCCACAACGATGACGACAGAACCGTCAGCAGGACTGCTGATCTCGCTCTTCGTTAGAGGAGAGGCGATCTCTTTGCTACTAAGAACATCTTTGTTCGTGATATTGTCTCCGTAGACCGCGCGCGGGTTTCTTAGAGCATTTCTCTTATTCTTCACAACAACTGACGCACAGTCATCATGGGTATTGCCAGATTCCTCAAGGTATCTTCGCATTTCTAGACCTGCAAGATATTTTGAATCTACCCCTCCAATCCTTCCAAAATGTGGATCGAATCCAAGATCCTCGATGAGGTCCTTAGAAATCACATCAGAAAGCTTGCTGTGCGATTCCACTACAACTAGATCACTAACTCCAGCCAAGATATGCATATAGGCATGAGCGAGTCCCATTAATCCGTCGCCGGAAACTGTGAACAAGGGTCTAAGTTTAGCGCCAATCTGATCGGGCATGTACTCATCGCTAATACTGTTCCCCTCCCAAAAGTCCTCGGCGCAACAAATGAATGAGCTGACATCATTTCGCACGTCTATTCCTGCATCCGAATAAGCCTGAACTGCTGCTTCATACATTAGCTCTTTGTAGGAAAGACCAGAAGTAATCGAATCAAATTTTGAGCTTCCGATCCCAATAATCGCCACTTCTTTTCCAGAAGGCAATCTCCGCAAAAACCAAACAAAAATTTCCATCGAATTCATTTAAGACTTTTTATGGACTTGATACTTGAAGAGTTAGAAATCCAAGCAAACCGTTACCAAGGTTGAAAGTTCGCCTCTTATTCAGGTGAACCTGAAAAGATAAAAAGAT
Source organism: archaeon (assembly GCA_029850555.1). Classification (GTDB taxonomy): domain Archaea; phylum Thermoproteota; class Nitrososphaeria; order Nitrososphaerales; family CADDZS01; genus JASHOD01. The sequence goes on from JARCRS010000150.1 coordinate 8,271, forward strand.
CAGACAAGAGTATCAGGATTCCGAAGTAATGCAACTTACCGAGGCAATTCTAAAACGGATGTTTAGTGACTTTGGAGAAATTGCCAACGCTAAATCGTGGCCGAATGCAAATTGATCAGGTTGTGCACTTTGAAAAATGGTAGCAACTGTGATTCGTTTTTATCTCTGAGCAAGAATACTCAATATTGATGGCATTTTACACAGAGGAACAATCAAAGATCATTTCGAGCCTGTTCCCCGATCAGGCTCAAGAATACAATCAGCTTTTGGAGTCATTTGGGAATTTTGTAGAAAAGGAGATACTTCCCACTGCTAGAACTATCGACAGACAGGGAATATTTCCGAAGGAAAACATGGACAAGATCTTCAAGCAGGGTTTCACGAACATACCTTACTCCGAGGAACTGGAAGGACTCGGACTCCCATATCCTATCTACATTGCATGTATGGAGCTAGTTGGAAAAGCTTGCGCAAGTACAGCAATCTCTCTCGCAATTCACGGAACAGTTTGCGATGGATTATACCAATTTGGGAACAAAGATCAACATGAAAAATATCTTCGGGATTTGATAACGGGGCGTAAGCTTTCCGCCTTCGGATTGACGGAGTCTAACGCAGGATCTGATGCGAGATCGATGACCACAAAAGCTGTTCTTGACTCAAGTGGCAATTGGAAGATAAACGGGTCAAAAATGTACATAACAAATTCTGCGAAAGCTGATTACTACTTTGTCTTCGCAAAAACAGAGAAGGGGTTTGCCTCGCTGCTTGTACCAAAGGAAGCAAAAGGTTTCTCCTGCGGTTCTAACATCACTAAGATGGGTTTACGAGGCTCGACTTTGATGGGACTCAATTTTGACAATGTGCTAGTTCCCAAAGAAAATCTGATCGGTGTAAACGGAGAAGGATTCGAATACGCGAAGAAGATGCTATTCAGTGGACGAATAACCATAGCAGCTTTGAGTGTTGGCATTGCCCAGGCAGCTCTTGAAAAGTCAATATCTTATGCAAAGGAAAGACAAGCATTTGGAAAATCTCTCTCTGATTTTGAGATCACCCGCGCCAAGATTTCCGACATGATGACTGAGATCAATGGTGCAAGGCTCCTGACATATTACGCCGCCTTATTGAAAGGAAGAAAACAAGATTTTGGTATAGAAGCATGTGAAGCAAAGCTCTACGCGACGGAGATGGCTCTGAGAGTTTGCAATCAAGCGATTCAACTCCATGGAGGATACGGCTATACTGACGAAGCGGATGTTCACCGACACTGGCGAGATGCGAAACTTATGACAATCGGAGAAGGGACATCGGAGATAATGCAAGTAATTATCTCAGGCAAAGCATTCGATTAACTGAATTATTGCAAGAATTTTCTCTCAATAGCCAAGGTAAGCAGTTTTTTATAACGTCCGAACGAAATCATTGCGGCCTTGGATTCCTTAAAGAAAGTGGCCATAGCAGTAATACTTGTCTCAGTCGTGATCGGTTCTGCTTTCGGGTTGATCGCTTCCTCCAATACACCCAGAAACCAACAGATTGCGATCAGCGCCACCGTGATATCCTCAAAGTTCCCCGTATCGTGTCCCAACATTCCTGGCAATTACTCGAATTGGGTGCAACTACGAGTTAATGGTAACCAAACTAACCTTGTCCTTGAGTCAATGACTGCGCTGACTCCCCACCCAAGCATTTCTCTCACGATATCTCTCAATGAAAATGAATCGTCTTTTGTGTACTATCATCGAAATAATAGCTCAATAGAGACGCTCAGTATTCCAATCGTTCCTTACTGGAGCGTAGGAGAGGACGTAGATCTTAGTGTAACTTATTTCTACGGTGGCAATAATCCGAGTGGTCCGACGGTCGATACAATAGGGGCGATTCCAGTGATTGGTGGGAACTTTACCTGCTAGTAAGTAGCGACCTGCAGCTCTTCCGAGACGATTTCAGCCACGTCTTTCACCAGCATTTTTGAGCCTGTATTAACTCGCATTGAATCTTCAAACATTGAAAGGCAGAAAGGGCACTCTGTTGCGAGAGTACCCGCTCCGGTTTTGAGAGCTTCTTCGGTTCTTATACTTGTGATTGTCTTCTGTTGTGGAACTTTGTACCAATAATTAGAACCGCCGGCTCCGCAACAGAACGTTTTCTCCTTGCGCCGCGGCATTTCCCGAATGTCCTTTCTGGTTGCTGAAAGAATCGACCTCGGCTCATCAAAAATTGAATTGTATCTTGAGGCATAGCAAGCATCATGGAGTGTTACAGAGATCTCGTTCAGTTTGTTTTCCGAGATTCTTAGTTTGCCATTCTTGAACATATCAGATATAAGTTGCGTGTGATAGATTACCTCATAGTTTCCGCCGAAAGCGGGATATTCGTTTTTAATTGTGTTGAAACAGTGCGGACAGCTCGTTATTATCTTTCTGACTTTGTATCCGTTGAGTCGTTCAATGTTTTGATAAGCTAATTCTTGGTACCTTCCTTCTTCTCCTAGACGCCTCGCTGGATCCCCATTACACATTTCTTCTCTGCCGAGAATGGCGAACGAAAGCTTCGCGTGCTTCATTATCTTTGCAAGAGATTTGGCAATGTTCTGAGCTCTCTGATCAAAGGAAGCAACGCATCCGACCCAGTATAGATATTCTGCGTTTGGGTTAGATGATATAGTATCGATTCCCTGATCTTTTGCCCAGTCTCCTCTAGAGCTGGAATTGAAGCCGTAAGGGTTCTGATTTTGGACTAGGTTCTGCAGAAGAGTTGATTTGTCCTTATCTAGTTTTCCTGTGCTCACAAGATTTCTTCTAAGGTCGTATATGATATCCAAATGCTTGACTGCGACAGGGCAGCTTTCCACGCATGCGCCGCAGGTCACACAAGACCACAGCTCGTCCTCTCTGATTGTTTCAAATGGATCCGGGTCTCTAGGTTTCTGCTTTCCCATCAGGCTTGCTTTTCTAACAAGAATCCTTGGAGATAGGGGTCTTCCAGCTGCGGTTGCAGGGCAGGCAGATTCACATGCGCCGATCTCTACGCATGAATCGTATGACAACTTCTCATATTCGGGAAACTCTGACATCTTGCTCACTCCGACCATTATGCTTGAAGCATCGACCTTACCCTCCATCACATCGCTTAGTTTGAATGGAACTCTCACCATTGAAAGTGGTCTGTCAAAATACTGTATGAGATTAAGGCTTGGCTCCGCATAGTAAAGAACGACTAGCGAGTTCCTGAAAATATTGAGAACTAGATCAGCAACTGCTAGGATCGAAAACCAAGAGATAATTAATTCAGTTGTCGTCAGTAATATTGCGAGAATCAGCACGCCCTGTAGATATGCAGACGATCTGTCAAAAGAACGGTTGGTGTCAAGAAGTTTCTGTGCTTCCTTGCTCTGAACAAATCGCTGTATCCGCCAGACAAATGCTGCAAGAAGGCCTGCAATCAATGGAAGACTAACAATCAGCAGCACTATCCGAAGTAATGGAAAATACGACCAAAACGGATCCAATAGCGCAATTAGAATGGTCAGGCCAACACCGAGAGCGATGGAAAGATGCATCAAAAAGACCGGATCTTTTGAGAAGAGGCGCTTCGTTTCTTCCTTCGCTAGAAGAAGGAACCGATTTAGAGCAAGTTTGGTGCCAGTTGTCTTTGACCACCAAAGCGTGGCAACAAGAATCCCGACGACACTTGCAGCCGAAAAAAGATAAGCGATGAGATAGGGCAAACTAGTCGATAGAGCGAAAGCCAACCTAACGACCAGTTTTTGATTTCAGAGCTTTTGTGAGTGCTGGGACCACCTGATATAGGTCCCCCACAATTCCATAGTCGCATTCCTGAAAGATGGGAGCATTTTTATCGCTGTTTATTGCAACAATTAGCTTCGAGTCTCTCATTCCTGTTAGATGCTGAATTTGACCGGAAATGCCAACAGCGACGTAGAGCTTTGGTTTTACCGTCGTTCCCGATAGACCAACTTGCCTACTCTCGGGCATCCACCCAAGATCTGATGTTAAGGGCCGAGATGCCCCAATTACGGCGTGCAGAGTTGAAGCGAGATCGTTCAAGATTGTGAGGTCTTCCTTTTTCTTGAATCCTCGCCCTGCAGACACCACTGCCTCCGCATCTTTCATGTTAACTTCGCCGGAATCTTTGGGTTTCTTTCCCACAACCTTTCCCGTTCTAGTTTTTCGTTGTAAATCGATAGTCTTTATCTCAGGTTGAGAAGAACCTACAGCTTTTTCATTGGCTCTTGGAGCGATGGTTATCACAGCTCCCGACTTTGTGCTTACTGTAGAGATAGCGTTTCCTCCCCACACGACTCGATCGGCCGTCGTTTGGCCGTTTTCAAATCTCAAATTTTGAGCGTCTGTAACGCACCCTAATTTCAATCTCACAGCTAATCTCGGAGCTACTTCCTTTCCTCTCTTCGTTCCTCCAATCAGGATAAAATCTGGTTTACTTTCAAGCGAAATTTGTTCAAGTGCATCAGTAACAGCTTCTGGGCCGAAATCCTTGAGCGCCTCATTTTGAATTTGGAAAACTGAAGCCACCTTACTAACTGATAGCTTTTTTGATATTTCCTTAAGATCTCCAGCCCCCAGCAAAGCTACTGAAATTTGCGCTTCTTCTGCTTTCGAAGCTGCGTTGACGAGTTGTAGCGCGACATCCGGTTCTTCAGAATACACTAATATCTTAGCCATGTTATTTGGCAACGCCTTCCTTCAAAAGAGCCTCCGCAAGTTTTTCTGATGTTTCCTCTGCTGAACCCTCGAAAAGAATTTTCTTTCTCGCGGACTTTGGAACTTGGATTGAAGTCACCTGGACCGAGGAGCCACCTTTTCCCACAGAAGATGCTTCAATTGAAAGATCTCCAGCTTTCCACTCAATTATCTCTTTTTTTCCTGCACTCATAATTTGGAGAAGCGTCGGGAATCTGGGTTGATTGATCTCTCGGGCAACCGTGATCAAAATCGGCAGTTCGCATTCGACTGTTTCAATCCCCTCTTCAAGCAGTCTATCCAAAGTGGCTTTGTTTCCGGAAAGCGAGACTTTTGAAACGAAAGTGACCTGTGGAATACCCAAAAATTCTGCAAGAGCTGGACCGACGATTCCAGAGTATACGTCCGTGGTTCCAGTAGCCGTTAATATAATATCGTACTTTCCGATTTTCTTTATTGCCTGAGAAAGTACGTAGGCGGTCCGAACGGCGTCGCCTTCTTCAAAAGCAGGATCGTTGAGAAGTCTAGCCTTATCGCAGCCCATCGCAAGCGCCTCCTTCACACTCTTTCTAGCATCTGACTGACCCATGCACACCCCGATTACGGTACCACCATTCTTTTCCTTGAGTCTTACTGCTTCTTCTATCGCATTTTTGTCGTCGTCGCTGATCTTTGTCTTTGCGCCCTCAAAGCTGATCTTATTGTTTGAGCGGTCGACTTT
>JARCRS010000151.1 GCA_029850555.1 archaeon
CTGCGGAAGCAGAATAGTTTGACCCATGAAGTCAAGTATGGATTTACTTCCTTTTGCGGCTCGCTCCCTCTGTTTTTGTCTGATGGTTCGCCAAGCCTTGAAAGCTGCTTCTCGAGACTCTGAAGGATCTTTGAGCTGAGATGCTCGAGCTGTAAGACTTCTTATCTTACGTTCATCTTGAAGAAGTGAAGACTGCATCTATTCTATCGCCAGTATCCCTTTACAACCCAACTTGGAGAATTGATACGGAGCCAAACAGTGAACTGATTCTGATAAAACTGACTCGGATTTAAGCAGCTCGCGCTTGATATTGCGCCCAATCTCAATTGAGATAATAATTCTCGCTTGATTCGCTCAAGCTTCAAGGTAACAGATACTCCAGTTATATGGTTATTTTTCTCAAGCAGATTGATAGCAAATCAAAGGGATATGAAATCGTATTAAATATTACTGTAATATTACTGTATGAGCCTGTCTGTGCAAGCGAGTCAGTCCCTCGACATCGTACTTCACAGCGTTGATTGCTTTCCCTCTATTTGCTCCGAAATGAATCCAAGGACATGGCCAGTCATCCTTTCTATTTTCTTCTTTGCTTCTCCAAATATTGGATTGAACCAAGGCGATTTCCCAGCGGTAGTTTTGACTGCCGGTATAAGATGATAATGAAAATCTCCTTCCCCGCTACTCACTTTAATTTCTGTTGAAATGTCTTTTCCAATTCCCATAAGGTTGTCTCTGTAGAGCTTGATTGCCCATTCTTCTCCAGCCTCTGGTGGTATAGGCTTTCCACCAGTTCCGAGAAAATTCTCAATCGTCAAAGCCGTTTGAGAGTTGTGAAGGTTTCTGACAACACCTGATGATGGAAAGTTGATTATCAAATCGCAATCAATTGATTTACACAATTTTGCTAGCGACTCCCAACGCATCTCCATTCCCTCAGGATCCAAAAATACTAGAGCGTGATCTATGCCTTTGAGTAAGATTGGTAGTCTTTCAACCATATTGTTTGCATCCTCTTGAAAAACCTGAGGTTTGACAGATGGATTAATCAATGAAATTCTCTCTTTTAGAGCGTTGTAGTATTTTATATCAAGTTCTGAAAAAATAAAAGAAGAAAACTGCCAATTGCTCTCTTTGAGTGTAAGAGGAATAAGAGGAGAACCAGGGACAGGTACTTTGGAATCACCTATCCGAGTCAGTCCCGGCCCTGCAAATAGATCGATATATGCGACCCTTTTTCTTTGCGCGAGGATGTCGAGATAAGGTTTGAGATAGTACTTCAATAGAATTAGCTTCAAGCCGGTCCAATAACCTTTGTCGTATGTTGGAGATTCTTTGGTCGGAATCAAGGTGGATTTGTCAAGGATTTCCTTGCCGGCTTGCATAAGTTTGCCGAGATGTTTGATTATCCAATCTCGATCTTCTAGCTTTGCCATTGAGCTCCGCCCACCATCTCAGGTCTGAATCAACATTTTAGGTTGGATTCTATCCCCTGATCTTTGGTCATCAAATACATCTGCATTGCGCAAATTTTTATACGGTATGGCCAAGGCGTAAGTGAGGCAGATCGCGTTCGAGTTCTGCTTTACTTTCATAATATGAGTTGATCAACCGACTGCCGAAAGCAAAACTCGCAAAGTCGCAAAAGAAAAACACGGAGATTCTTGATTACCGTCACAAGGGAGCCAAACGCAAGAATAATCCTGAGGAAGGCCTTGCAATATATCTGCCAGAAGAAAAGGGATCTCAAAATTACTCGTATGATCCTCATCTTGATCCTCAGTTAATCTGGTCGGGAAAAGCAGAAAGGTCAAGCTTTGAAGTTCCGGTAGTTCCACTTCATATCCACGAACGGGTGAGTCCCCGAAACATAGTCGGAGTTCTTGAAAAGAAGAGAGGACATCAGCTCAGACTTTTTGATGAAGCCGAATTCCCATTAGACAAAAGAGTGGATTTCTACAAGCACGACATGGACTGGGCTAACCGCCTAATTCTTGGAGATTCTCTGCTTGTAATGAATTCTCTTCTTACGAAAGAGTTGATGGGTGGAAAAGTACAAATGATATACATTGACCCTCCCTATGGTATTAATTACACCTCCAACTTCCAATCCAGCATCAGTGGATTAGTGAGAGGAAGCAGCGATGACTCTCTGACACGAGAGGTCGAGCAAATCAGGGCTTACAGAGATACATGGTCACTTGGAATCCACTCATATCTAACCTATCTTCGTGATCGTATTCTCTTAGCGCATGAACTATTGAATGAAAGTGGCAGTATATTTCTACAAATCTCAGATCAAAATCTTCAGCACGTAAAGGAAATTCTGGATGAAGTATTTGGTGTTACAAATTTTGTAAATTTGATAGTGTTCCAAAAAGACTGGGTTCCTTGGAGGTCAATTTCTGGATTCTACGTACGACTTCATACTGTGGTATGGTAAGGACAAGAACAAAACGAAATTCCGACCTATTCTGATAGAAAGAGATACCGATGCCTTGCAGAGATATAATTATGTAGAGTTGGAGAATGGCTCTTCCATTAAACTAAGCCAAAGTCAACTGGAAGGAAAAGAAGATATTCCTAAAGGGAGACGATGGCGAGATAAGTCGCTGCTTTCCCCGGGCGACACAAAAGGAGAATCTTCTTTAGAATTCAAGTTCGATGGAAGAATCTTTAGACCCAATCCAAGAAGTCATTGGAGCACCGGAATAAGTGGTTTGCAGACGCTTGCGGACCTGAAAAGGATCGTACGCTTCAAAGATAGATTAAATTTCAAATCGTACTTGGACGATTTTCCGTTGATACCAATTGGTGTAGTTTGGCAAGAAACAATGATTGGGACAAAGCTCGATTATGTTGTCCAAACATCAACGAAGGTAATTGAAAGATGCATGATTATGACGACTGATCCAGGAGATCTTGTATTAGATCCGACTTGCGGCTCTGGGAGCACTGCCTATGTTGCAGAGCAGTGGGGGAGACGTTGGATTACTTGTGACACAAGCAGAATCGCATTAGCAATTACAAAACAAAGACTGATGACATCAGTGTTTCCATATTATGAGCTTGCACAGCCACAAGAAGGGGTGAGGTCCGGATTCGTGTATAAGACTGTTCCACATGTTACATTGAGTTCCCTGGTTAAAGGTGAAACGCCTAATCATGAAACGCTGTACGACAAACCAAATGTTGACAGGTCAGCTATTCGAGTTGGCGGCCCCTTCACGGTCGAAGCAATACCTGCACCATCTGTGGAACGAATTGAGACAAAAGGTAACAGTAGTACAGATGAAAACAGTGAAAATTATATTTCGACTTTGATTGAGGCTATCCGAAAAGGTGGTGTAATCTTTCCAAAAGGAAGGAAGCTCAAACTCGAAGGAGTTCTGCCAATTGCTTCTTCAAGTTTCCTCCATGCTGAAGGAACAACTTCGAATGGCGAAACTAGACGTGTAGCGATCTCATTTGGTCCAAGATACGGTCCGCTCAGTGCTAGACAGGCCGAAGAAGCGATTAGAGCCGCCACCGTTGCAGGATATCCTCTGTTAATCTTGGCTGGATTCCAAATAGATCCTGCGGCTGAGGCATTTGTTCAACGAACTGATGTTAAGATAGATGTTCAATTCGCTCACGTTAACCCCGATATGGAAATTCATGATTTGCTCAAACAAACTCAGGGTAGCCAGCTTTTCTCGGTCTTTGGTGAGCCTGACATTGAGCTTAGAAGGAGTGGCGCAGGTGAAACATACATTGTCAAACTTCTTGGCGTAGATGTTTACGATCCCATCAGTGGCAGAACGGAGCAGACTTCAGGTGACACAATCCCTGCTTGGTTCCTGGATGAGGACTATGACGGTTACTCCTTCAATATCTGCCAGGCTTTCTTCCCAGATGGTGCAACAGGAAAGAATCCGTGGGACAAGCTGGAAAACGCTTTGCATGGTATAATTGACAAAGAAAAAATCGAGCAGCTCAAGACGAATGAGTCCATTCCATTTGAGCTCGGTGAACACAAAACAATAGCCGTGAAAGTAATAGACAACAGGGGCAATGAAGTTATCAAAATCCGCAAATTGAACGGTCCTCAAAAGGTGTAGTTGTTTCTTTGCCTTCAAATGCTGTCGATCAGCCGATCATCAACAACCCATACCGTGAGCCGGCGAAGTACTGGGATTTCAGCGAAGGCTACCCGCATACAGAAGAGGGCAGAAGAATCGCAGGCTATTTCTTAGCCACCAGGACAGATGTAGTCCAAGGCCCTGTTGCTGCGGAAGCGTTCGTTCCACTTCCTCTTGTAAATCGAATTCGTGAGCGTATCAAGAAATGGAGAGAATCAAACTATCCAGGAGTTACAAGAACATCAAGAGTCCTGCTCGATTATTGGAATTTTGAAAACAGAGAAGAGCAGAATCGGAAGAGGTTTTTCTTCTGCCAAGTCGAGGCAGCGGAAACGATAATCTGGCTTACTGAAGCAAGTGATGCTGAAAAGCAAGGCATAGAAATTCCAAAGGATACACCGGTTGACGCTGAAAGCGCGGCAAAAAACTATGACTCTTTGGTGCGATATTGTTGCAAGATGGCAACTGGCAGCGGCAAGACCATAGTCATGGCGATGCTCATAGCCTGGAACGTCCTAAACAAGATTCAAAATAAGCAAGATAAGCGATTCTCAGACGCAGTCTTTGTGGTTGCACCAAATCTAACTGTCAAGGAACGGCTCAAGGTTCTGCTTCCAAGTGATCCTAAGAACTACTACGAGCAATTTGATCTCGTGCCGAGGCCTTTGTTCTCCATTCTTTCACAAGCAAAGATCGACATTGTCAACTGGCAAGCTCTATCAGAAGATCTAGATCCCAAAAGAGGAGTCGTCAAGAGAGGTAAAGAGTCTGAAACAGCGTTTGCAAAGCGAGTGTTGAAGAATCTTGGAGATAAGAAGAACATTCTGGTAATCAACGATGAAGCTCACCATGCGTACAGGCCGGCTTTGAGAGAGCTCGGTTCAAAACAGGAAAGCCTTGTATCAGATGAGGAGGCAGAAGTTTCAGCTTCAGAAAGAAAGGAAAGAGAGGAAGAAGCTGAAGAAGCCACTGTCTGGGTTAACGCGCTCGACAAGATCAATCTTGCGAGAAAAATTAACTTCTGCCTCGACATGTCTGCGACGCCTTTCTACATCAAAGGCTCTGGTCATGCGGAAGGCGAGCCTCTTCCTTGGCTTGTTTCAGACTTTGGACTGGTTGACGCCATCGAATCAGGAATCGTAAAGATACCAAGGATTCCAGTTGACGACAATTCTGGTCAACCAGTTCCAAAATACTTCAGATTATGGAAGGAAATAATGTCAAAACTTCCTGGAGCCGAAAGAGAGGCCCCGCATAGAAAAGCAAAGCCAGAGTCAGTCATGAGGGAAGCAGAGGGGGCACTCGCAACTCTTGCGTCCCAATGGGAGAAGACCTTCAAAGAATTCCGCGAGAAAAAGTATCCCGTTCCTCCTGCGATGATCGTAGTTTGTGCCAACACTGACCTCGCTAAACTCATGTTTGATGAAATTTCCAAAGGCAAAGTAATGCCCGAGTTGGAAAATAGCGAAAAACATCCAAACAATACTTTACACATTGATAGTAGGCAACTTGAGGAGGCGGAGAAGCAGGTCGAACCCTCGAAGGAAATGACTGCCGCTGAGAAACTCCGTGAAATGGTTGCAACTGTCGGAAAGCTAGGAGAGCTCGGAGAAAAGATAAGATGTGTAGTCTCTGTGGCAATGCTAAACGAAGGATGGGACGCTCAAAATGTGACTCAGATCCTCGGTCTACGAGCGTTTGGTTCTCAGCTGCTCTGCGAACAGGTTGTAGGGAGAGGCCTTCGCAGAACAAATTATGACGATCTTTCAGTGCCAGAATACGTCGATGTGTATGGAATCCCGTTTGAAGTGATTCCGGTTCAGAAAGGATCTCTCAAAGCGACACTTCCGGTGAATGTTCCTACATTGGTTAGAGCACTCCCTGATCGAAAAGAGAAATACGAAATTCGATTCCCTAGAGTAGAAGGATATGTGTTCGATGTCAAGTACAAGATCAAAGCCGACATCGCCAAGATTCCAAAAATGTACATCGACCCAACGAAGGAGCCTACTGAGGTCGCGTCAAAGGATGCAGTCGTCGTGAAAATCGGAAGACCCGATAGACTCGGGCCGGGGCAAGTAGTTCTGCAGAACAGAAACCCGTTCCATACAGTCCACAGACTGCAATCTAGTGTATTCGAAATTGCCGCTGAAGTTACCGAAAAGCTCGGGGCTACTGCATCTCGCAATATCTTGTTTCCGCAGGTTTTAGAAATTGTTTGGCAGTACATCGAAAATCGCCTCACTGTGAAGAAGGACGCTGTCATCGAGGAAGTGGCATTGCGGCGTTACAAGGATGCTATAGTCTCTAGGCTCTGCGATGCGATAAGACCTGATACAGAAGCGGGAGAAGCCCCAATATTACCAAGAATCGAGAGGTACAGAGCCCAAGGATCGTCGAACGAGGTCATGTTTAGAACTGTCAAAGACGCGCACGCGACAGAAAAGAGTCAAGTAAATTATGTGGTCGCAGACAGTGGTTGGGAACATCAATACGCGTACGATTTCGAAAAGAATCCAAACGTTCTTGCGTACGTCAAGAATGACCATTTGGATTTTACCATTCCCTACGAGTATGAAGGAGTCGACAGGTCATACTATCCTGATTTCATCATTAGACTCAAGACTGTTGAAGATTACGTGATCTATGTGATACTCGAGGTAAAGGGATTTGAATCAGAGAAGGATAGAGCGAAACGTCCTGCCGCTGAAAGATGGGTCGAAGCTGTGAATTACAATGGAAACTATGGAGTATGGAGATATGTTATCTGTAAAGGAAGGACTGGAGCAGATTCCGCTCTTGAAAAGCTGTACAACATGAAACTAACCGACTGGGAAAAAGGGCATGCAAGCAAGTTGTCACCGAATTAGATAATTGTGTAGTCACTCTAAGAAATAGCCATATCACAATATCGAGATGCAATAGACTGACCTAAAAGCCAGTGTAACATGCTATCTGAAAGTCAGGGATTCATTTTGGCGACTCAAGTTGTTGTTGACAAGGACGTACTCGGCTGGGCTGATGAGCACGAAGTAGAGCTGAGATCAGCATATCAGAACATTTTAGCCGTGGGCAAACACCCAGAGCTTTTGCAGCGTAGCTTCGATGAAAATATTGCAGCATTTTGCAGACGAAACGATTGTGACTTGATCACTAGAGATGCAAAATCCTATACCCATTTTTTCAAGGCAGGGATATCATCTGTTAGAATAAGTCAAAGAGATTGGTGGAAGAAAGCAGACAAACCGATTTACCTTGTCCAGATTCAGAAGTGACTTGAAGGACATAAATGGGAGTCCATAAAAAATCATTGAAAGGGATCATCTGGAAATACATCGCTGATTTCGAAGACGAGTTTCTTCGGGATAAGGGGAATTGTAGTGATCCTGATTTCTGGAGTAACAAGTTTCCGGTCTGGGGAATCTGTGCTCCATACGTACGTGAAAGACTTGTCAAGGGCGATACAATATTCTTTGTTCCCCAAAGAGGCAAGTGGTTCAGCGAATACATTTTCACGGGTATACTTGTAATGCAAGATTCAATAAATTCCTTCAAAGACGTACTTCGCTCGTCAAAGCTAAACGGCGAGTACAAGACAAAATTTCAGAAAGACATGATACAGCATTTAAGACATGATAAAGGAAAAGGGAAAGTAAAGACTTACGATGTTCGTCAGAGAAATTTCATAATAGGAAATCCAGACTCGTCACATTGGTACGGAAAGGATGGTCAACCAGTCGATATAACTTTGCGGAGTCTAGGGCTTATTCACATTTTGAACGCTATTGGCCGCGGGAGAAATCAGAGTATTCCGCATCTGAACGAGGTCGAAACCGAAAAAATCTATCGAATGATCTCTTCAAAAACCAAGCCGATAAGTTTGATGTCAATGAGAAATACAAAATTGGTCACTAATATGCATCCAAAATGCCTTCATCTTTAATCGGTGAATAATCAATTTGGTCGCAACCATTAAATCAAAATCCATTTGTGATCGGAAAAGCCGCAGCGATGGTGTTAGAATCCTCGTCACGAGATTCTATCCACGGGGAATCAAACGTGAGCATTTCGACCTCTGGAAGAGAGAATCTTCCCCCCAAACCAGATCTCTTGAAGGCCCATAGAGCAAGTATAATTGACTGGCCGGAATCTGTAAAGCGCTTCAAATTGCAGCTAAAAACCTCAGAAGAAAGTATCGCAGCAATGAAAGAGATCTTAGAGCTATCAAAGAAAACAGAGAACATCACACTTCTCTGCTACGAGAAGGAAGGGGAAAACTGCGATCGTCAGATCGTGAAGGAAAGGTTAGTTAGTCTTTTGCGTCGAAAGAAGGAAAGTAGGTAGCCTGAATTTTTCAGCGTCGCTTTCTTCAAGGTTTCACCTAGTGCGAGGCTGGCGCGCCTTCACTATGGAAAAATCATTATCATGCCTTTAAGGGAGGCAAAGCGACGCTCCTGCATGGTTCTGCGCTTGATTTCGCTTGTCCTAGGGGGCAGATTTAATTCATTCTCAGCTTCATTTTATTCTTCCCGGGGAGTAGCAATTGACAATAGCCGAGCAATTCAAGACAATTCCAGAGTTTCAGTTTTTCATCGACTCTTGTCTCTCGAAGCGAGACGGTGAACCAATTGTAGTAATGCCGATGTTCCTTAGCTGTCCTCCAGAAGAGCTAGCTAGTATTGCGGCATCGCGAAAAATATCAGCTAAGGCAGAATTGCTTACCGAAGATATAATCACGTTTAGAATAGGACTACGAAAACGATCTGCCAAAATATAGCCATTGTTTGTACTATGCGTGAATTTAGTCCTCTTTCATGGTCACAGAAAAAAAATGGGGTTGACATACTATCAGTAGAAAAAGCCATTGCTCGCTTTTTGTGTTTACATCATTTCAATAGGAGGCGGGAAGAGCTCTACATGCCTGCTGAGAAAAGCAATTGTTGTTGTTTGAGTCTCGTTTTTTCCATAGATGCGTAAAGAAACCTTTGTAAGGATCCTCCTGCCATGTATTTCAGCTCCTGATTTTAACTATACTCAATTTTTAACTAAACGTAGCTAAAGGAACATTTGACATTTGGCAGCCGAATACTTGGATAATAGATCCCTCTTACAATTACGTGATCTTGTTTTGAAGAGCGCGGAAGTCAATTTCCGTATACCTCCTAGGATATCGATTCCCTCCTTCCAGAGTTTTGTTGACAAAACTCATCATGATTATGGCACATATAGACCAATCTCAAAAATCAGCAAGCGCAGTCAAAGAAAACAAAGTTAGGAGGCCCTCCATCTACAAGATAAAATTAATCCTCGAAGAAGCAGATATTGGCCTTGCGACCTTTGGCTCTCTGACTCCCAGGGGAAACAGGAAAGATACATGCAATTATTTGAAATTGCTAGTGCGGGATCTTGGTTGGCTGAAGAAAAAGCAGCAGCTCTTTGCATCCTCTGCCGAAAAAGTAGACCTCTCTCGCGTGTTCAAGACATTCGCTGTCTACGAGCTCACGGAGAAGGGCAGGGCCTTTCTGAAACTCTTCCCCGAAGAGAACAAGATGGATGAAACCAAGAACATCGCACCTAGCAACAATGACGATGACGAGCTCACCGCAAGAGAAAAAGACACCGAGATAGACGACAAAAAGAGCCTAGCACGCCCTTCATTATTTGCGATCTGGGGAATCCTGCACAAAGTCGATTATAGCGTCGGTCACAAAGTCAGATTCGCCGAGCTAGCCCGCTGCACTCCAGAGCTAAGAAACAGAAACAAAATGGTGGCATACGTCAAATTCCTAATTGAGGAACTCGCATGGCTAGAGGCTGGGAAAGAAACAAAGGAAACTCTCTACAATCCGTTTAATTCACAAGCTCGATTTAGGCGCTGGGCCGT
>JARCRS010000152.1 GCA_029850555.1 archaeon
TGTAGTTTTTGAGATCTCTACAATCATCTTTGCTGCCGGATGCTGGACATCTATTTCTTTGAGAATTGTGGCTCCGTCATTTGTGATTGTAACGTCACCCAGTGTATCAACAAGCATTTTGTCCATCCCACGTGGTCCAAGGCTTGTCTTTACAATCTCAGCTATCAATTTCGCAGCGAAGATATTGTTACGCTGAGCGTCTCTTCCTTTGTTCTCGGAAGCTCCTTCCTTCAAAACTAGAACTGGTGTTCCACCTTGTGTTGTCATTTGGCTCATAATTTTTTTCACTACCCCTTAGGATACTAACCTCAAGACACTAACCATAGCCGAAAACGATATAAAATTATCGGCGTATAGTGAGATAGGATCCAATTCTGGGTAAATGTGATGGAATGTAATGAGTCTTAATAACGTTGACGTTCTCCTTGACGTCTTGGGAAACGACACTCGAAGGCGAATTCTGCAGCTTCTAGCAGATGAGCCCCGTTATTTTATTCAGTTGTCCAGGGAACTTGGTGTGAGCCAACAGGCCGTGCTGAAACACCTGGAGATTCTGGAAAAGAATGGCTTTATTACCTCGTATGAGGAAGAAAGCGATTTTCCAGCTCCAAAGCGAAAGTACTTCCAACTAAGCCTCTCCTGCGTCTTAGAAGTCGGAATCACCCGTGATGCAGTACAATTTGTATTCCAAGACATTCCGAGATTGGATCGTGAAGATCAGATCGAAGAGAAGGAGCTTAAGGTTCTTTCAAGAAAGGTGAATACGGTCTTGGAAGAAGAGGATCCAATCGAACTGCTCCAACAAAGTGACGATCTCTTGAAAGAAATTAATGGAACATTAAAAGAAACACTCGAGACTGAGATTCTTCTCTTAAGATTCAAGCAGCGATTGACTAGAGCAGCGCATAAGGCAATAAGAGAATCATTCGATGAAGAACTTCACCGGCATATTCTTTATTCGACTATCGGAGAGCAAAAACAACCAAACATAGACCAACTCTCAACCATGCTGGACATTAGGGAAAAGGAGATCGGTGAAGCTCTTAAGCTCCTCAAGAAGCGTATGCCTCACTCTAAGAATTTTGCGTCGCCCCCGGCGGAATCGTAGAGCAAAAGAGATTTATCATAACGTAGCAGGAGTACTTTGTAATGCCTCTAACTAGCTCCGGCGACTGGGAATGTCCAAAGTGCCATAGTCACAATATTGGTCTCGCCAAAGCCTCAAAGAAATCGGCAAAGATGATATGCAACGAGTGTGGCTTCAAGGGTTCTGCAATGAACTTTTGAAATTGCGAGAAACCGATCTTACATACCCGATTATAGCATGGTTTGACTGTCGTCGGAATCACGAACGCAGCAAGATAGTATATCTCCACCTTGTTTTTCTAACACTCTCTTTAATCCATCACGATTCATCAAGCGTTCGTGTCCGACGGCACAACATTTTTATAAAGCCGTTAGTAACTAATGGTGAGTAACCCAATGGGTGACGCGTAAAATGTCATGGAGAAGAAGAACAAGAAGACAAGACAGAGAAGATTCCGACAATGAAGATGATGATTTCTGGAGTCCACTGGACTTTGATTTCAAATTGGGCTTTGGCGATATTGACGATCTAATTAAGAACATGTTCAAAGCTGCTAATTCGATCGAGCCTCAGGGCCCCGGCAGCGGAGCCGTTTACTATGGTTACTCGGTTACTGTTGGGCCTGATGGAAAGCCACATGTTCGTGAATTTGGAAATGTCAAGCCGACCAACAGAGGGACTTTCCAAGTCGGATCTCGAGAGCCATTTGTGGATACGGTCATTGACGAGAAATCCAACGAGCTCAAAGTCGTCGCAGAAATGCCAGGTGTCCAAAGGGAAGACATACACTTAGAGGCCCTTGAGAATTCATTGACCATACGGGCGGAACATGGTGATCGGAAGTACGACACAACCGTGCCTCTTAACCATCCAGTAGACACTTCAACAGCGAGTGCCATTTACAATAACGGCGTCCTTGAAGTCAAGCTGAAATTGAAGGGCGCGGTAAAGCCGAAGGGAGTCAGCATAAAGATCGACTAAATGTCGGTCCTTATCTGATTTTTTTTGTAAAATAGATTGAAAATTAAGAGTGAGATATTACAAAATGTCAAAAGAGAATAACAAAAATTCCGACAAGCAAGATGTAGAAGTTCGAGTTGCTGAGTCCCAAGCTAGAGATGTAGGAAGAGGAATCGCTCGAATCGACCCACAAGTTATCGAAGAAATGGGTTGGGTTTCGGGTGATGCTATAGAGATAGAAGGCAAACGAAAAACGTTTGCGCTTTTGTGGCCGGGACTATCGAGTGATGCAGGTCGAGGTATCATTCGAATTGACGGCCATGTCAGAAATAATGCAGGTGTTGGCATCGATGACAAAGTGATAGTGCGAAAGTCAGATGCAAAACCTGCCGAAACCATAACGCTTGCACCTACGGAGCCGCTTCGAATTACCGGTGGGGAGGAATATCTCTCGCAGTTCCTCGACGGAAGAGTAGTATCTCGGGGAGATATTGTGACTATCAACGT
Organism: archaeon; assembly: GCA_029850555.1. Lineage (GTDB taxonomy): Archaea > Thermoproteota > Nitrososphaeria > Nitrososphaerales > CADDZS01 > JASHOD01. Next base: position 2,555 of record JARCRS010000152.1, read on the forward strand.
GATGAAGAGACGTATTGACCTCGTTGTTACTAAGGTAGTACCAAGTGTGAAGGCTGCAATTGTTGATCTGAATACGAGGATCGAGATTAGCGAACAAGTTGCAAAACCAACTGAAAGAAATCTTCCGACAATAAGCTACGAGGATATTGGCGGGCTTAGGAACGAGATAGTCAAAGTTAGAGAAATGATCGAGCTTCCGATGAAGCATCCGGAACTTTTCGAGCGACTAGGCATCGAGGCGCCGAAGGGAGTGCTTCTTCATGGACCTCCAGGTACAGGAAAAACTTTGCTCGCAAAGGCTGTAGCGAATGAGACTAATGCTCACTTCATCAGCCTGTCAGGTCCGGAAATTATGGGTAAGTACTACGGAGAAAGCGAAGAGAGACTGCGAGAAATTTTCGCTGATGCTGAGAAAAACGCTCCTAGTATAATATTCATAGATGAAATTGATTCTATTGCTCCAAAAAGGGAGGAAGTAACTGGCGAAGTCGAAAAGAGAGTTGTCGCGCAGCTTCTTGCCCTAATGGATGGCATGCAATCTCGCGGTAAGGTGGTAGTGATCGCTGCTACTAACAGACCGAACGCCCTAGATCCTGCTCTTCGCAGACCGGGCCGTTTTGACCGAGAAATCGAAATCTGTGTTCCAGACCAAGAAGGAAGACTGGAGATTCTTCAAGTTCACACAAGAGGCATGCCTCTTGCTGAAGGTCTTGATCTTAAGAGGCTCGCATCTTCAACACATGGCTTCGTCGGAGCAGATCTTGAAGCTCTTGCCAAAGAAGCTGCTATGAGGTCATTGAGGCGCGTTTTGCCCCAAATAGACCTAGAGAAGGAGTCGATTCCGGCAGAGGTTCTGAACAAGATCATTGTTACTATGGATGATTTCCAAGACGCTCTGACAGAGGTAGAACCCTCTGCGATGAGAGAAGTCCTAGTCGAGGTTCCAAATGTCCACTGGTCAGATATTGGAGGACTAAAAGAGGTCAAACAGGAGCTCGAAGAATCTGTCGAGTGGCCGCTCAAATATCGGGATATTTTCGATTATGCTCATTCAAGAGCTCCAAAAGGAATTCTTCTGTATGGTCCGCCAGGAACTGGCAAGACTCTATTAGCAAAGGCGGTAGCAAACGAAAGTGAGGCTAACTTCATCAGCATAAAGGGTCCCGAGCTACTTTCAAAGTGGGTCGGAGAGTCTGAGCGAGGAGTAAGAGAAATCTTTCATAAAGCTAGGCAAGCAGCTCCATGCATCATATTCATGGACGAGCTTGATTCACTAGTACCAACTAGAGGCGGCTTTGGCGACTCTCAAGTAACAGAGCGAGTCATCAGCCAGATCCTTACGGAATTAGATGGATTAGAAGAACTACGAGACGTAACCGTCATAGGCGCAACGAATAGACCTGACATGATAGATCAGGCGCTGTTAAGACCTGGGAGATTTGATAGGCTTCTATACGTGCCTGTTCCTGATCTCGAATCGAGGAAGGAAATATTTCAGATTCATCTGAAACAGAAACCTCTAGCTAAAGACATCAGCGTTGATGAGCTCGCCTCAAAGACAGAGGGCTACAGCGGAGCAGACATACAAGCAGTCGCAGAGACCGCCGTTATGAACGCAATCAGACAACACATCGGAAAATTCAAAAATCAAAAAGAGGCGAAGGCAAATCTTGATCAGCTTGTCGTTACTAGACAGGACTTTGAGCAGGCTATGAGGAAGGTCAAACCGTTAATGAAAAGTGACCTTGTCTTCGATACCAAGAAAGGTTCCAGCTCTTCCAGGGATATCAGTGCAATAAGTTAAAAGAGTAAGAAACGAGTCAGAGTACTTTGGTTCTCTGACTCATTTTTTCCTTCCGCTTTTTCTAAATCTATTCCGCTGACACGGATTCCAACCCGCCTTATTCTGAACACTTCAATGCCAGAACTATCGAAAAAACCTTGGAAAAGCTCCAAACAGTTATGAAGGATTTCATCGGAAGAATTAGTAAGATGGTCTAGTGTTCTTGCTTTGTTCTTTGTCTTTAATTCCGAGGTAATTGCGATTATGCCCACAACTCTGCATTTTGCATTCAGTGATTTGAGTTTGTCCGATAGGTAGATCGAAAGAGGCTTCAGCTCGTCTCCGAACCACAAGGATTCCGCGTCTTTCTTAAGTGTGATAATTCGGCTGAGTTGCTCAATTGGCCTCGGTCTAACTGGATCTGTATCCAATCCTTGAGCTAATCTTTTGAAACTAGGACCTAGATTCTTACCAAATTGGTCTGATAGAGAATTGACGTCGAAATCCGAAAGGTCGCCAATTGTCTTTATTCCCATTTTTTCGAATTTGCTCTCGCTTTTGGGGCCGACGCCGATCAGTTTACCGATCGGCATTGGACTTAGGAATGCGGAGACCTCTTCTGGCTTTATTACGACAAGTCCGTCCGGTTTTTTATGATCAGCTGCCATCTTGGCTATCAACTTGTTTGGGCCGATACCAACAGAGCAAGTTAACTTCTCCGCGTCAAGAATCTCTTCCTTGATTTTCAGACCTATGGATTTGCCAACTTCAAAGTCAGTCTTTGTACTGTCTGTCACATCAATGAATGCCTCATCTATTGAAACTTGCTCGAAGATTGGTGAATGAGATTTTATCAACTGCATTACTCTCTCCGACACGCGCTCATAGTAATCATGATCAATCGGAAGAAATTCTGCTTCTTTATGCTGCGCTAGTACCCTCTTTGCACTCAAAATGGGCATGCCGGATTTTACTCCAAGTTTCCGAGCAACATAATTCGCTGTACTTACGGCACCGCTTGTTTGGGTACGACCAGAAAAAACGCAAACCACAAGCGGTTTGCTCTTGAGCTCTGGCCTCCTGATCTCCTCACATTGAGCGAAGAAATAGTCCAGGTCTATAGAAATAACTACTCTCGGTGATTCCAAAATCATCTTCGCCGGAGAAAAGCAATACTGTCATATTCTTTCCAGATCATGTTCAGCGTAAAACGCAAAGTAAGGTATTCCTGATTTTTGAAAATTTTCCGCTGCGCCTCGATCAACTATTCCAATAGCACACAACACGTTTGCGCCATAGTCTCTGACTGCATCTGCTGCTATCAAAGAGCTTCCTCCCGTCGTGATTGTATCGTCCACGATCACTGCGTTTTTTCCTTTCTCAAGATTTCCTTCGATGAGGTTTTGTAGTCCATGATCTTTTTGATGCTTTCTTACCCAGAAGGCCAACAATTCTTTCTTCTGATTAAGACTCAAGAGTGCAACCGAGGTTGCAATTGGTATAGATCCTGTCTCCAGACCTCCGACACAGTCAGCATTCGGCGCAAGTTCGTAAATCTTGTTGAGGACTAGTTTTCCGATTAAATTTATTCCTAGTGGATCTTGTGTAAGCCGTCTAAGATCGATGTAGAGCTTGCTTACCTTTCCGGAAGCTAGAACGAACCCGACCTCCCTAATCTCGACGCAGCGCGAAATGATCAGTGTTCTGAGCTTTTCTTTGTCGACACTTAGACTTCTACTTCCTTGGTCCTGCATTCTCTTGTATTCCATTTTTCATCCTAGGCATGTTTCTTTATTCTTTGCTTAACCAAAGAACAAGCACAAGTAATTCTCTACTTTTTGGATTGGGAAGTCCTAGCTCTTTTGTCTTGGAGTATTTGGAGATAGTTCTCGAATAAACCCTTCAGGTTATTTACATCTCGATATGGAGTGACTTCGATCTGCTCGTTCGCGAAAACCCGTTCCAAGAATTCTCCCAATCCCTTTGTCTTGTCTCGCCCAAATAACCAGACATTACCTTTCGACAACATCGAATAACAGGCCAGAGCCTCGAAAACTTGCCCGTACGCAGGTTGTTTTGATGGATCTGATGGAAGAAGAACACACGCCGCATCGCTTTTGCTTATGAGATCCAATGAGGCGGAAAGATCGCGCGTGCTCTCGAGAAGAGCTGTTGAATTCACGAGAGTCTTGAAACCAAAAGTTGAAGCGGAGTCCAATATGACATATTTTTCTTCATCAGGAGTTTCGGTCGAAAAGGAAACGTACATCGTTTTGAAGGGGTGACATACATCAGTATCACAGATTGTTTGTGTGCAAACAGGACAATGATCATCATATTTCTGATCTACGATTGTTGCGAGATCCAACTGCAAGAGCTGAGCTATGGTAAGAGTCCAAGCTAAGATCGCAGCTAGCTTCGAGGTAATTTGTTCAAGAGGCGCTCTTTTTCTATTAAGCATCGCGAGATCTCCTACATCCTTCATCATGGCGACGAGAGAGTTAGTCGGCGTGAGCCTGAGATTTTCTTCTTGGTAAACTTTCGAAATAAACTTCTGCCAGTCTCGCAATGTCTGAGGCATAGAGAATTCTTGAAGAGATGGCTGGGCCGCTTGCGACCAAGAAGGTCTGGGAGCGTGCTGTCCATATTTCTGCCAGGCGAGCGAAGATAGATCAATGTCGAGTTTGAATGCTAGAGAACATGTCCACGAGAAAACATCGGCAAGGTTTGGCGCAATTTGTGCCTTGTCTTGAGACTCCATTGGATTCACAAGTTCTGCGACTTCCTCCACGAGTCTCGAGATCATATATTCGGTAGTATGTTTGTCATGCCGTTTGCCGTAGATTCTGCCGAACCGTGACAGCCAATCGTCTAGTGAAAGATCATCGAAAGATCTCTCCGTCGCGTGATCTTGAGATTGAGAATCCACTAACTGATTGGGGAAACGCGGACTATTTTCCAAACTAAAGAACATTATTCTAGTGGTACGAGAAAAACGTTTGGAATCTTCTAGACTGTTTTACACGCTAGAACGTCTGCAATTGCTGTTCTTATCTATTTAAAGCCACGGTGTATTGTTTGGATGTTGCGCACAAATAGAGATAAGCAATGGGAGGATGGCAGCGAGTCGCCATCTAGAGTAAAGAGAGTGATCTATTAGCTATGGCGAATGATAAAAGGAAAGAAATGTATTGAGTTCCAGGGATTTAGATCGAATCGGCCATCAGGCGAGCTCTACATCTCGCACAATGGGCTCTGAGCATTATCATAGCGCAATGAAGAAAGAGCATCCTGATTGGAACTTTTGTCCAACTTGCAATGCTTCACTAGCTATCGAAGCTCGGTCCGATGTTCTCGGTTTGTTACTGACTAATCCTGAGAATAGGTTTGTGATTTCAGCTTCCTTGTCAACTGAAACAGGGACAGGCATCTTGAGCCCTTTTTCACTAAACGGGGACACAAAGATTCCTGTTTGGGCTGAAGCATCACAATTGGGTTCGCCAGGTCTTTCGAAAGAACGATTGTTTGAAGAGTTGGTCGTCCAACATGTCCTGCCGGCTTTTCGCAATGGATTCAAGCTTGCGAAGTACTCAGGGCCCGAAGAGGATATTCATCTTTTCTTGCAAGTTTTGATAAAGTACGCGCAAAAGGATCTTTCCGATCGAGCCCTAAACCTGGACAGAACTTTGTCCGATGAATCCCAAAAAGTCTTTGTCCAGGATGTGGCGGCTTCGATGCCTCTACCTCCTACTGAAACAATGGCGTCTACTCAAATGTCACAAAGGAAATCCCTGACCACGCATTACTCTCCCGAAGACGATCCGAACCGCGAAGTCTTGCAATCTGATAACCAGGTATCGAGCGGAGTACTCGGTCTTGATAGCATTCTGGGAGGAGGGTTGCCGAAGAACAAGATCACTTTGATTTCAGGACACTCTGGCAGTGGCAAGACCGTGTTAGCGTCACAATTCTTGATTGATGGAGCGAAGAAGGGCGAAATCGGGATTTTAGCACTTGTCGGACAGATGCCGAACGATGTTCTCGAAGAGCTCGAACACATTGGACTTTCCATCATAAGCCAAATACGTCAACGCAAGATATTGTTGATCGTTTGTGATCAAAGAAAAGTCGTTCAGATTCGAGGCGTAGATATTATCAATGTCAAAGGCAAATCCGAATTACTTTCCACCATCGAGAAGATTGTGCGGAGAAAAAAAGCTAGCAGAGTTGTCATAGATAGCCTCACCGCTCTAGTAAACACTCATAACAAGAACGGTGTGAGATCATTAATAGCAGAGATATTCGAGAGACTGTCTGAACTAAGATGCACAACAGTACTAACGAGCGAATTGCAATCCGGTTCGAAGTTAGCTTCATACTTCGGGATAGAGGATATGTTTGCATCAGGAGTCATAATGCTTAGTTCGAAAAGTATTGCGGAAAAACACACGCGTTATTTGTATGTTCCGAAGATGAAAGGATCTAATCACAGCCTTTCCAAATACGCCTTCGCAATCGAGGACACTGTCGGAATTAAAGTGCTTGATCCACTCAAAGTCTATTCAGAACGTCTTGAACCAAGACCTGTCTTATCTCAGCCAGGAAATCCAGGTTGGGCCGAGGTCTCGAATTTGCTCAAGATCTTAACCTCCATGAATCCTGGGCTCCTGCAGTCGCAAGGAGCTTACGACCTGGGTATGGCTAGGATCAATGCAGTGAATGGAGAAGGAGCGAGATCTTATCCCTGGCAAAGTGCTGCATCGTATCTTTCGAATGCGAAAGGCCAGAGCAAAAAAATCACGCAGATGAAGCCTAGTGCTTCGCCGAATGAACCGAGGCCACTTTCGATAGAAGAGGCAAAATTGACGGCAGCAGCAAACGAGAATCCATGGGCGTCGATCATTTCTTCGCGCGAAGTAGACGTGGATAGTTCTGACCAGCCGGTTGCATCAAATTCAGAGCAAGTCATACCTACCGAGCAAGCTTCCTTGCCCGAAAAGCACGAGCTTGAATCTCCCGATAATGGGAATCCCAGTTCTCAATAATTTATGAAATGTGTCACAAATCAAAGGACATCTTTGGTCAAATATTTTATGAGATGCCAGTATTTCTTTTCTACAAAACTTCGAGAGCTAAAAGATGCTGTCCTCTTATATTTTGAATAAAACTAGTTAGTAGCTAAGGTTTGGCAAAGAGCAACAGATTGTATACTGCAAGTACGCGTGAATGTCAATTCATTTGTCACTTTATGCGTTTGCAAACCAGTACCCTGTCCGGAGATGCAACTGTTCTTTCCGCCAAGTTGTAAGATAAGAAAAACAGAGAGAAGTGGAAAAATTGGAAACATCGAAGAGCTATAGAGAGCTTTTCACTTTTGGAGAAGATTACGGAACTTCAGAATTCAAGTTCGGACCATCTTCCTTGGGAGATGTGCCAGATGCGATCGAATCCAGGGGTTATTTCCCCGACATTACTGAAGCAACCTATGGAGTGTATGGATTCCAGACACCCCGGCCAATCATAGTTGGACCTGAGGTTTCTGAACATCTCGAATCTAGATCTGATCTTACCGAGAGACTAGTACATCCTATGACTTCAGGGCTGATCGAAAGTTCAGATGACAGGGCATGGACAGTTGTGAAAGAGATAACACGGTACGGGCTAAAGAGATATGCGCCGTCTACAGCTGGCTTTGATGGATTCAACTGTGTGTCTGCCTTGTTTTCTGGCTCTCCAAGGTACATGTACGAAAAAATCTTTGCGATCCATGAGGAAATTAACAAAGAAGAAGGGAGAAAACTAGTCAAGAATGTAACAGTAATCCCTCAACCTTTGGCAGTCGCGATTGCCCAAAAGGCAATTACCTGCACAGTAATTGAAGCGGGTCACGGAAACACTCAGATCACGCCGATTAGTAAGGCCGTTATCAACTCGTCGTTGCTCACGCTTAATCGGGGCGGAGCTGATGTTGATGCCCTAGCTGGAGAAATTCTAAGGGATGCTGGTTTTGGCGATCTCGCTAAGGAAAGAAAATTCGTAAAAATATTCAAGGAAACCGTGGGACTCATTCCGATGGACCTGAAGAAAGTAATGGAGAATGATCATGAAGAAAAATTCCGATTCGTATTCAAGATTCCGGGAACAAGGATCTCGGTTGATCTTGGGGGCGCAGCTTGGCAGCGCTTCCTATTGGGCGAGTTTTTCTTCAACCCAGAAAACGAGATATTCCAATCCTATTACAAGAGAGGCTTCCGAAGACCGACGGATTCCTATCTTAAGGGAGATGTCGTTGCAGGTACGACTAATCTCATTGAGGCAGTTACCAAATCCATTGAAAGATGTTCGTTCGAAATTCAGGCAAACCTATATCACAACATTCTTCTGTCTGGAGGAAATTTTGCTTGGAGGGTACCGCCCGGGCTCGAGGAGTACGCTACCGACGCAGCTACAAAGATCATGACGATGCTTGAAGCTTCTGGAGTAAATAATGCCAAGGTGATCACTACGACTAACCCTCAATACAATGTTTGGCAAGGCTTGATAGTGTATGGGCTCTATCTCCCTGAGAATTACGAATGGAAATGGGAGAGACAGGAAGGCTGGATTCTTGTTACTCAATAGGAGATTTCACTTTTTGAAGGAGTGGAGATTTGTAATTGCGAAGCGAAATTGAACCTATAACGAGAAGCGAAGCGTCAGCTGGTTCTTCTTCATCCCTTATTGAAGGCAGGTATCCGGCCCGTGTGCAGACCAAAGGAATCGATTCCATCTTTGTTCTGGATTGTTCGAGAAGCATGGGTGACAAAATGGATTCGACCTCGAAGAGTACAAAACTTGACCTTTGCAAAACTGCGCTGGTGTCGGCATTCTCTAGAGCTACGGAGAACAATAGTCCAGACCGTGTTGGGCTTCTTGCGGTCAATACAAACATTCTCGCAAAGCCACTGATAAGTGAAATCATGAAATTTGGTGAGATATCAAGAAGAGATAGCGGCTCAAAGTCTATCCCAATCGAAGAAATCCTTGCAATCAAGTGCCAGGGAGGAACGGCCCTCTATGCCGCAATCTCGAAAGCAACAAAGATTCTAGTTTCAAATAAGAGCTCGCGAAGTAGCTCCCAACAGATAATCATCATAACAGATTCGAAAAACAACACAGCAGAACAACCAATGAAGGTACTTGCTGAAGCTGCAAAAAATCGAATCAAGATTCATGTTATCGATCTAGGCAATAAGAAGGTTCAGGACAGCCTAAAGATGGTATGCGATGCGACGGGTGGACAATTCGCTTTCATCACAAATGCTAACGATCTGCAATCGAATCTGTTTGCGGCATTTTCTGTCCCAGTAGAAAACCAGGGAAAAGATGGAGCAAGTCTTACGAAAGTATTGTTTCCAGCAATTTTCGGAGAGCAGGCCAGACCGCCTGTAACCCCCAAGAGAAGAAGGGCGGAGAACGTCGATGAAATTCGGTTGAGCGTAGATCAAATAAAAACTGAGATCGAAACGATGACAGAATCGTTGAGGGCCGGTCGGATGAATCAAATGCAATTTACCGAGAAATACTCCGTACTCCAGTTCGATCTGCAAGAACTTCGCCAGTCAATTCGTGAACACCGATCAAAGCTGAACCGAGAGATGTCAGAGTACGCTCTTGCTCAGGATAAAATACCTGGCGACGCATCGTTGAACAGGGAAACCAATGAGCGCTTGTTAGAGCTTGACAAACAGATTGAGATATTAAAAAAATCAGCGGCCTTTGTATCCTAAATTATGAGAAAAATCGGTTGCTAGAACATTAGCAATCCTTTTTTCCAGATCCACGAAACTTTTAGATTCGTGGAGAAAGAAAGAAAGCTCGTTCTGTTTACTGTCGATATCGCTGATCAACTAATTCGCGATTTGAGTAAGGAATTTCCGCAATACGAGTTTAGAAGGACTAATTCAAAAGATGAGGCGCTCTCGATTGTTAGTAAAGCCGAGATCCTTGTTACACTAAGCCCAAGCTCCGAAATAATCACTTCAGCGAAAAATTGCAAATGGCTCCAGGTTCTCACGGCTGGAGTGGAAGACTATCTTGCGATAGACGCTGTGAAGAGTAACCAAAATCTGATTCTCACTAATGCCTCGGGTATCCATCGGATTCAAATCTCTGAGCATGTCTTTGCCATTATTCTTGCTCTGACTCGCGGCATCAAAGCGGCGGTACTGAATCAGCAAAAGAAGATTTGGGCTGGATTGGAGCGCATGACCAAGCCACCACCAATGATGGAGCTTTACGGAAAGACCTTGTTGCTTGTCGGCCTCGGAAGTATTGGTCTCGCGATCGCGAAGAAAGGAAAGGCTTTCGGAATGAAACCCATTGGACTAAAACATGATCTCTCGAAAAGGCCCAAAGATCCGGAATATTCGAGTTACGTAGATGCGATTCATGGAGCAGAGGATCTTTCAAATGTCGTTTCTACAGCTGATTTCATCGTTAACAGTTTGCCTTTGACAAAGGAAACCGAAGCCGTCTTTGATTCCAAGATTTTTTCAAGTACGAAAAATGGCGCGATTTTCATAAACGTGGGTAGAGGAAAAACCGTCGTCGAACTCGATCTCGTTCAGGCTTTAAAATCAGGAAGGCTCGCTGGAGCTGGGCTTGACGTATTCGAAATAGAGCCTCTTTCTAATGATTCTGCTTTATGGGAAATGGAAAATGTGATTGTCTCACCACATATTTCAGGTTGGAGCGCAGAGTATTTCGAACGCGGACTTGACATATTCAGACAGAATCTGAGACGGTACTCTGCTGGTGAACATCTAATTAATCTAGTCGACAAAAAAGCGGGGTACTAATCTTTCTTGAATTTGGGTAATGAGAATTCCGTTGTTACATCCTCGAAATAAACGCTGACCCTATCGCCTATCTTCACTTGCTCGGGACTCGTAACACTTACGTTCGAGTAAATTCTGGGACCCTCATCCAATTCGATCAAGCCAATCACAAATGGAATGTCGCTTTGAAAAGCCTGGGAATTGTCAATAACTTGCCTAATCACTGTGAAAGAGTAAACGGATCCGTTACCCGAAAGTCTACGCCATTCTAGATGCTCTCTCATGCCGCAGTTAGGACACCATGCTTTTGGATACCAGATCCATTCCAAGCATTGAGTGCAAAACTGCATTCTCAGCTCATGTCCCTTGCAAAAATCCCAGAACGGCTTTGTTAAAGGCGTAGGTTCCGGAAGTGTTTTTGCATACGAAGTTTGCTGATCCCGTGACAATTTTGGTCTTTCTTCTCCTATCTTCCGAGTATCACTGTCATACTGTTCGCAAGAGTGTTTCCGTAGCTTATAGCGCCAACGCCAGTTACAAGCCCAAGTGAGGCATCTTGAACCTGCGTTTGTCCTCCCTCCCCTCTGAGTTGTCTGACACTCTCGACTAAGTGAACCAGCCCGCCAGCCATAGCTGGTTGCCCCGAAGATAATTGTCCGCCTCCAGTGTTAACGGGAATGTTGCCCTTGAATGAAATGTCGTTCTCTTCCACAAATTTTCCTCCGGCGCCCTTCTCACAGAACCCTGCGTCTTCGATTTGCATGATAACTGCGATCGTATAGTCATCATAAATCTGCGCAAAATCGATATCATTATGCTGCACTTCGCTCATTTGAAATGCCTTCTTTGCAGATTCATAGATTCCGGTGAAGGTCATGTCAGGATTTTGCCTCGTTCCGCTTTGGAAGTTGTCTGACTCTGCGATCCCTAGCACCTTGACGGTTCTTTCTTTTTGTGCAATTGATCTCGCTTTTTCCTTCGAAGCAACAATAAAGGAGAGACCTCCATTTACTGGAATACAGGCATCAAACATTCTTATTGGATCAGCGATCATCCTAGAAGAAAGGTATTGTTCGATTGTCAGTGGCTGCTTTAGGTAACCGTTCGGATTTTTGATTGAATGATCTCTTTGCACTATTGCAATTTTTCCTAACTGCTCTGGCTTTGTGCCGTATTGGTGCATGTGCCTTCTCAGGATAAAAGCAAACTGACTGTTGGGCCCCATCATACCGAAGGGCTTCTGAAACTCTGATTCATACCTCCAGGTTCTTACTGCTCCGGGAGTCGTTATATTCATTGGAGTGTCGGCACCCATGCATAGAACCATATCAACGACGCCGCTCGTTACAGCCTGACCTGCTTGGTAAAGCAAAGAGCAACCGCTCATTCCGCCATGATCTGAGCGTATCAGAAGCTTTGGCGAAAAACCTAGATCTTGGATTACTTCAGCAGACCATATTTCCGCATGCGGAAAAGCCGTGCCCGTGACTGCGATGCCTTGGCCGTCAAAATCCTTCTTCTCCAAGCCCGCATCGGCCAAAGCTAGTTCGGCTGCCCAAGCGAAATATTCCTGGGAAGAAAACTTGACCTCTCCCTTGTCAACTCTTGCACGGCTGACCGGAGTCTCGCCGTAGCCGATGATTGCAAATTTATCCTTGAATGTCAGTTTCAGAATCGCCTACAAGAACTATCGTTGTTAGTCAGTTCGTTCCTCTTACAAAATTTAAGTGTTCGCTGTGATGTAGGACACTGGCGAAATTGATGTGTTACTTTAGCAGGTTTTCTATTGCAAACGCTTCTGAAAGTCGAAAATATGCGTTCTCGGATTGCTCTAAAATTATAAAATGGATGTCATCTTCGACCTGACCATAGAAAGTGCCAGATCGCACCGCATGATTCATTAAGCAACCATTGCTTAGCATTCTTCAACCAGGACAACTCTCATCTCCTATGTCTTCGACTTCAAGTCTTATTCAGATCCAAAAGCCCGCACGAAAACATGCGATAGGCGAGCCTCTTAGAACGAAAGAGGCCGCACGGCACATAAGAGGAAACGGCCGCTTTGTTGATGACATCCGTATCCCAAATCTTGCTTATGCGGCAATTCTTCGAAGCCCATATGCACATGCTCTGATAAAGAGCATAGATTATTCTAAAGCATTGATGATCTCTGGTGTCCTAGGTATAGTGACCCCAGAAGACGTAGTGAAAATGTCCGATCCACTTCCTCAAATGACTGTTGCCCCAGCCTCAAATGTCAAAGACTACCCTATCGCATACGGTAAGGTCAGGTATGTTGGGGAACCGATAGCGCTTGTAGTTGCCGAATCAAGATACGTCGCCGAAGATGCGATCGAGGCCATTACGGTAGAATATGAAAGACTCGAACCGGTAATTGACGCCGAGAAAGCTTTCTATTCCAAAGAAGTGCTTGTACATGAGGAAATTGGAACAAACATCATGGCTCATATCTTCTACGACTACGGAGATATCAATAGAGCAATCAGTCAAGCCGATCGAGTTCTTAACGAAAAGATTCATTTTCACAGATTCAGCTCCACTCCTCTTGAACCGAACGCAGTCGTAGCAGATTACAATTCTCGCGAGGAATACCTGACTGTTTGGTGCAACAACCAAGAGCCTTCCTTCATGCTTCCGCAATTTAACAGTGCTCTTCGTCTTCCATATGATAAGATGCGTTTCATCACGATGGACATTGGAGGAGGATTTGGGTGCAAAATCACAAACTATGTGTATGTGATTCTGATCTCGCTCGCTTCTATGAAGATCGGAAGGCCTGTAAGTTGGGTCGAGTCGCGGACCGAGCATCTTCTGGCTTCCAGTCATGGCGCTGAAAGAATCTTCGACGTTCAAGTCCCGATCAAAAATGATGGTACGGTTCTAGGATTAAAAATCAAGAGCATTGATGATGATGGAGCTTTTGCTCGCCACGAGCCAGCGGGATTAACAGTATGGGCACAGGTGGTGCCCGGAGCGTACAAAATCAAGAATATTCAGAATGATATGTACGCAGTATTCACGAACAAATGCCCCGCAGGGCCAAACAGAGGATTTGCTCGCGCTCCACATCTTTTCATGATTGAACGGATTATGGATATCGTTGCAAAGGAGCTTAACATGGATCCTTCAGAAGTAAGGATGCGGAATTTTATTGCAAAGAAAAGTCAGCCTTATACAACGCCCAATGGTTGTGTCTACGACGATGGCGATTACCCAAAAAGTCTCGAGATGGTCCTAGACGCTTTGGGCTATGACGAATGGAGACATAGACAAAAAGAGTTACTGAAGGATGGTCGCGTGATCGGGATCGGTCTTGCTACTACTCTAGACTCTGGCGCTCCGAATTTTGGCCAGGTGAAAATGCTAAACCCAAGACTTCCTCTGATCGGAAATACCGAAGCATGTCTTTTGCAGCTCACACCAGATGGCCGCTTTGTTGTGAAGCTTGGAACAGTCCCCCAAGGTCAATCACACGAGACTGTAACTAGTCAGATTGTGTCAGATGTTTTCGATATTCCAGCAGAAATAGTTCATGTGGCGACTGGTTTTGATTCAGCATCTCACCCCTACACAATGCACTCAGGAACGTATGGTAGCCGCTTTGCTGCCATGGGTGGCGGATCCGTCTATGGAGCTTCTTTGAAACTCAGAGAGAAGGTTCTATTGATCGGGGCGCATTTGCTAGGCGAAAATGTAAACAATGTCGAGTTGATCGGCGGAAACGTCCAATCAAAAAGTGACCCTTCAAAGACCATCACTCTAAAGCGTCTCGCGCGAACTGTATACGGTATGCCCGCGTTGATGCCCCCTGGGATGGATCAGGGCCTTTGGACAATCCATGTGTATTATAATGGCCTTATTGCTCCTGATGAAAGAAAAATTGCAAATCTAGCACTTACGTACTCTTATCAGAGCCACGGGGTGGTTGGAGAGTTGGATAGGGAAACAGGCAAGTTCAAGATTTTGAAATATGTCATTGTTGATGATGCAGGGAGAATAATCAATCCTCTCGTTGTAGAGGGTCAGATACATGGAGCTGCAAATCATGGGATAGCTGCCGCTCTCTTTGAGGAATTCAAGTACAGCGTAGATGGGCAACTGGAAGCCTCGACTTTTGTTGATTATCTCGCACCAGCGTCTGTAGACGTTCCCTCTCTAGAGGTCAGTCACATCGGGATCCCTTCTCCTTTCGCGCCGCTCGGAGCCAAGGGGGTGGGCGAAGGCGGAGGAACAGCTCATGTTGCTGTAATCAACGCGGTTAATGATGCCCTAAATACCTACAATACAGTCCTCAAGAAATCGATTGCTCCGCCTGAGGCTGTATTCAAGCTGATTGTTGGCTCTAGTAAGCAGTAAGTAATCCTACTCGCCGACGAATTTTGGCTCTCTCTTTTCCTTAAAGAAGGCCGTTATTCCTTCTTTGAGATCTTTTGTGTGAAACATTGCAATCGACTCTCGTAATTGATATTCCATCCCTTCATCAAGTGGCATTTCAGATCCGAAATTAACGCAAGCCTTAGCAGCTCCGATAGCTAAGGGAGCTTTCTTTGCTATCTTTGTTGCAATTGTGAGTGATTCTTCAAGTAGCCTTTCAGGCGGCACGACGCGATTCACGATTCCGATTCGATAACCTTCGGCCGAGCTAATCCACTCACCAAGGAATAGTAGTTCCTTTGCAACGTACTTTCCCACGACTCTTGGTAGTCTGATCGTGATTCCAGCACCAGGAGAGACACCTATGCCGGTCTCAGGAAGTCCGAATTTAGCATCCTCAGACGCCACCACTAGATCGACAGATTGAATAGTTTCAATGTTTGCGTAACCGTTCACTGCGGCAATCACGGGCTTTCTCATTTTCTCCATCTTTCTCCAGAGCTCAAGATTATCCCTCTGAAACTTCTCGGTTTGCTCGATTGTGTTTGAGAGAAACTCACTTGTATCTCCGCCGACACAATAGGTCTTTCCCTTCGCCGCAATTATTACTGCTCTAACGCTTCTGTCATTAGCTATCGCATCGAAAGCTCTCGTGAATTCCTGAACCATGTTGTACGTCATGGCGTTACGCTTTTCAGGCCTATTGTAGTAGAGAATGACAGTTGAGTCTTTTTGCTCGTACACAATTTCTTTGAACTCTGATGGTCCAGTTTCGATTGATTGCATGTATAGTCTCTTTCCCTTCGAGAAACCAAGCGAAATATAAAGAATAGAGAAATGCGTATTGTCTTGCTTTAACTCTAGAGCAATTTTCTGACGTCCCTAAGGACTTTCAAAAACATCTTACTCGTGAGTTTTCCCGTTTGCGTATTCCTTGGACTGGGATGGTACGATGCAAAGATAGTTGGGAAGTTCTTTGCGATTTTGTACTTCTTGCCATGATGAAACTCGAACCGACCGTTGATTTCGTATCGGCATCTTGCAAAATGGATTACGGAATCGAATGCGACTTTACCCAGTGCAAGTATCGCCTTGGGATTTTCTAGCATGTCAAATTCTCTTGCAAGAAATTGAGAACAATTTTCGACCTCGCGGGGTTTTAGCTTGTTATCTGGCGGAACGCAATGGGCCGCTGCCGTAATGTAACAGTCAATCAGTTTTTGACCGTCATCTATATTATCCGAGATTGGCTGGTTCACGAATCCAGCGGTGTAAAGATGCAAGAATAGAAATTTTGCGCTCCCGTCACCGGTAAACATTCTACCAGTTCGATTTCCTCCGTGTGCAGCCGGAGCGAGACCGATAATCACGAGTCTTGCATCGAGAGGTCCGTTGCTCGGTACTGGTCTTCCCCAGTAATTGAAATCCCTGAATTGTTTCCTTTTTTCTCGAGCAACTTCCTTTCTGAAACTCACAAGTCTCGGGCACTTTTCACAGTTTATGATTTCGTTCTGAAGAACTTTCCAGACAGTCAGCGAATTTGTGGAGACCACGATGCCCCTCTCCAGAGCTTTCAACGTTAAAAAAAATTCAATACGACTTTGGCAATCCAAGTGATCTCTCGGCGATTGAAGCCAAGAGGAGTTCCTCTGAAACGGGATGCACTTTGTGTGCACGAACATCCCGCCAGAACCTCTCTACGTCATAATCCTTGTAATAACCATGACCTCCAAGAGTTTGTAGAGCTCGATCTGTTGCGGCAGAGGCTGCGCTAGTCGAACAAAGGAGAGCGTAGGCGGCCTCGCTTGCAAAATTCTTGCCTTGATCGGCAAGTGAAGCAGCCTTAAGCGAAAGCACTTCAGCAACTTCAAGTTGGGCTGCTGCGTCAGCGAGAGGAAACTGGATTCCTTGGTTTGAGCCAATTACTTTTCCGAAGACAGTTCGCTTCTTAGCCCAATCGGAAGCTTGTTTCAATGCTAATTTTCCTGTACCGACTAGCGAAGCGGCCGTAAGGACTCGATCTAGATTGAAAATTTCGATGATATCGTACCAAGCCTTTCCAAGATCTCCGATGAGGTTCGATTCTTCCACCATTAGATCCTGAAAATCAATAGTAAAGCTATTCACAAAGTTCATTCCCAAACGCTCGAGTTTCTTCTTCTTTAGTGCAGAATTGTCTGCATCAACGAGAAACATGGAAACACCGAGTGATCTTTTGAGAAAAGAATCAGGTTTGGAAGTTCTTGCAAAGATGACAAGATAATCAGCCAAATCCGCATTGGTTACAAATGTCTTCGAACCGCTGAGAGCGTATTTCCCAGATTGCACGAGCGTTGCCCTTGTCTCGATCGAAGAAGCGTCGAAACCTGTGAGCTCCTCGGCAAGCGCAATTGAAATCTTGAGTTCTCCCTTTGCCAACTTCGGAAGAAGGCTCTTCTTTTGCCCTTCGGTTCCGTGTCGCGAGAAAATCTCTGCGACAAGAGAGCCACTAAGATAAAGATATGATCCGAGACCTGAAAAGTGCTCAGATGTCTCCTCTACAGCTAGAAGAAGATCTAGAATTCCCCTTTCCATTCCGTCCCATTTTTTTTCAATTATTATTCCAAAAAGTCCTGCTCTGGCTAGAGAATTCCAATACTCGTAAGGAAATTGTCCTTCTTGGTCAATTTGTCTCCAGTAAGAAACATCATATTTCGATGAGGCACTACGTACTTGCTCTCTGATACTATCGTTAATGGAGAAATCCAACCCGATCAATAGCTCCTTGGCAGGCCCAACATACGTTGACCTAAGAAATTCAAAACCATCTCTTCGGGGACAGGCCCAGTTCTGAACAGACGGCTGTCTCGCCAGTGTCTTTCGATATCAGAGCTCTTCGCAAAGCCCAATCCACCATACGTTTGGATGGCTCTGTCTGATGCGAAAAACGCTGCTCTTGCCCCCATATACGCGGCTATATTCGCAGAAATCGCGCAATCCCTAGAATTGTCAAACTCCCATGCTGCCCTTTGTGTTATAGCCCATGCGCCCTCAAGATCAGCTTTCGATTTGGCCAAGGGAAATTGAATTCCTTGATTCGAACCGATAGGACGTGAAAACACATGCCTTGATTTAGCATAATCACAGGCCTTCTCCAATACAAGTTGGCCCAGTCCCACGCTCATTGAGGCTGTTGATATCCTCTCTGCATTCAATAAAGCAGGTAAAAGCTCCCAACCTTTGTCTAATTTTCCCAAGATATTTTCAGAAGGCACGTAGACATTATCGAAGAAAACCTCGTTCGACCCCAAGGACCGCATCGAGAGGTCTTCGATTCGCTTCTTTCTGATTTCTCCATGTCTTAGGTTATTTGTTTCCACAAGGAATAACGTGAGTCCATCCGTTCGCCTGGTTGCCCGATCCTTCGGAGTCGTTCTTGTTACGACGTTCATTAATGTCGCTTCGTGAGCAAGCGTTATCCAGATTTTTCCACCATTTATAACAAAGCCATCACCTTCTCTCGTTGCCGTGGTAGTGATATCAAGTGTATTAACTCCAGCGCTCGGCTCCGTAAGACAAAACGACATTACGTGCTTACCCATAGCTAGATCTTTTAGCAAACGGCTCCTGAGAGGTTCTGATGCGAAGCTCTTGATTGTCTGAATCGCAAAGACGCAGATGGCCATGATTATGTCCGAGGCCGCCATTCCAGATTTTTTCGCGACCTCGTTCATCACAATGGAAGTATCGACCATTCCGAGGGCTGTGCCTCCAAGCTCGGCTGGGACATTCAAATTGAACCAACCGTCCCTAGCCAAGGCCTCGAAATACTCTCGAGGAAACTCGCCATCCGAATCTCTTTTTCGCCAATATTCGTCGTCGAACTTGCTCGCGAGTGAGCCTACGGTTTGGCGAAGCAGTTTCTGTTCTTCTGTCTCTTCAAAGCTTAGCAAAAGATGAACTAGATGAAACTCGCTTACCATGGATAAGAGGTTTATCCGAAGTCTGGTTTCATTAAGATGTTGAAAGAAGAGATTTTGCCTTTGCGCAATCTACTCGTTTAGAAAATAGAGCCATGTGTCAAACAATGCAAGGGAGCTGAATCTCAACGTTTTCGAGTCCACGACGGACAATCCTTTGGAATTGATTGCAAGAGTGGAGATTCCACTTCCTTCAAACCTTGCATCTCCGGCAGAAATCACAACATGAGTGACTTTTCTGTTCTTTACCCCTCGAAATAGATACAGCTACAATAGAGTGCAACGATCAAGAAGATCATTAGCAGCGAGGTGACGAATGTGAATGAAATTATGACAAGAGGGGCAACAATTAATGGTATGAAAATAACCAGGGTGACAAAAATCAGAAGATTTGATACTGTGCTCAAGTATTCTATCTTGAATATAGCTTGCCCCCGGCTGGATTCTTTCAACAGACAATGATGAGCCTTCTCTCGATTAAGAACGCCATACTGTCTTATTTAACAGCCGTCAAAGCGAGGTATTCAGAGAGGATTTTTAACTTAGATGATAGGCGGAGGATATCAGCTGATCTAGAGTCTTAAATCAGCCAATGTCTTCGATCCTGAATTTCAAAAAGGCAATGGGAGAAAATGATGCGCGGATGAGCACTCACCAGTGGACAAAAGAGCAGCTCCGGAGACAAGTCAAGAACGCTATCTATCGGGTCTTTGATGCTGCGAAGAATAGGGATTTTGGAGTGCTTGCCGCAATGCACTATCCCGATGAGGATCTCTTTTCCAAGTTTGATGACAGCTCTCCCTACAAAAGACAGTCTTTGAGTCAGGCTTTGATGCATGAAGAAGTAGCATATTCTAATATCACCGACTTTAATTACAAAATCGAGGAACTCAAAATCGACCTTCTCAGCGAATCGGTTGCGATAGCGACGTTTCAATTGGAAACAGGCGGCTTGTTTGTTAATGACTACCGATTCGAGGGCAGCCCCGCCCGATCAAAAACTCGAGTGTCGATGGTTTTTCTCTGGAAGGATGATCATTGGGTCATAGTACACGAGCATTTCTCTAGGTTCCCCGAGGACCAGCCGCACGAAGAGCGAAAAAAGAAAAGTTCGCAGAGCTCTCAATAATCTACATATCAGGCTCTAAATTAAAAGGCCACAATTACTTAGGGTGATTTGAAACCTTGCGAGTTCCAGAATATCAAATAGGAATTATGGATGAAAGGGTAGAAAAATATCTATCTTCTCTTGCTCGAAAAAGAGACGCCGTGCTTCACGAACTCGAAATCGATGCGGAGAAGAGATCAGTTCCGATCGTTGGACCTTTGGTTGGTAACGTGATCTCGATAATCCTGAAATCTGCAAACGCTGAGAAAGCCCTCGAAGTTGGAACAGCGACCGGATACTCTGGCATTTGGATAGCAAGATCCCTTAGCGGAGAGAGGAAGAAGCTGACTACAATTGAGGTTGATCCCAAAATGCGAAGAGATGCCGAAGCTAATTTCCAAAAGGCGAAACTTTCAAAATATGTAGAGATTATCGCGGGAAATGCTAGAGCAATTGTCCCAGAACTTGTAAAGAAAAATCTAGGAGCTTTCGACGCAGTTTTCTTGGATGTCGGAGATAAGACGCTTTACGTGGATCTTTTAGACCCTTGCATCTCGGCGCTGAGGACGGGAGGATTTCTGATAGCCGACAACACTCTGTGGGGAGGATCAGTTGCACTTTCGAAAGATAAGAGTCCTGAAACAGTCACAATCAGAAAATTCAATGAACTCGTTTATTCAGACAAAAGACTAGAGGCTGCTATTATTCCGCTAAGGGATGGATTCACAGTCGCGTATAAGAAAAATCAATAAAGCGCAAGTGAAAGCGAACTCTTTCATTCTCGAGTTTTGGAATAGATTCCGGTCCTAACACGGGGTCGTGGTGTAGCTTGGTCAACATGCGAGCCTCGGGATTGTTTTGTCATGGAAAACGAGAACGCTCGTGATCGCCGGTCCGAATCCGGCCGACCCCATTTAGTGGTTACTTTGTTCGTGGCTTTTTCTACCGTCTGAAACAATACTCTAAGTGAGCGCCACTCTCAGCGACAACGGAAGTTTAGATAGTTGCTTTTGGTGACATGTTACCAAAGTAGCAGAGAAGAAAGGTAATGAGATCTAAATTGTTTGAATCGACAATAAAAGAGATCGAAGCGCAAAGAACCGACCTCCCTGATTATGTTTCTTATTTTGGATCTCAAAAGCGAAAGGAAATTTCCGCGAATCCGATTTTCTGCGGCTCCGGAGATTCACTGGCATGCGCCCAATTTGTTGAAAGACTAACCGAGTTCAAAACTCGGGCGATAGATCCCTATGACCTTAACCTCTATCCTAAAATTAGCGCGGGCAAGACCGTATATTTCATTTCAGTATCTGGTAGGACATTAACAAACATCCGGGCGGCAAAGATAATCAAAAAATTCAATCCGAGAAAAACGATAGCCGTTACTGCAAACCCGGACAGTGCGCTCGCAAGAAACTGCTCAGAGGTCATAGAATTGAAGTTTACAAAGACCCCTTCTCTCACCCCAGGAACAAACAGTTTTACAACATCTCTTCTAGCGTGCTCTCTTCTGTTCCATAAAGCGCCGAAGATGAGAGTCGGAGAAATGATAGAAAATGCAAAAGAATGGGCCAAAGAGTCTGTGGAGAGCCTAGAGGGAGCCTTTCATTTTGTCGGAAGCGGAGCTTTCTTCGCTCTTGCACTCTATGGAGCAGCTAAAATTTTTGAATTCGCAGGGGGAAGAGCGACATATCAGCTGACTGAGCAATTCTCCCATCTTAACTTATTTTCTTTAGATAAAGAGAAGGATAGCGTGTTTATCTTGCGATGCAAAAATGGGGAAGATAAAACGAAATTTCTTGATGCAAACCTGACGCAAGCCGGCATTCGCTCTACTCTCCTACCGATTGTTGGAAAGAATCATTCGCCTATTGAGCTGGCTATCTGGTATGCAGTACACCTACAATTTCTTGCACTTGAGGTTGCACTACGGAAAGGACTAGATAGGCCTGCGTTCTTAATAGATAAGAGAATTTTGACCGTCTCCGATAAAATGATTTACTAAAGGCTGGGCATTGCTTTCATCTTTGTCCACTTTGCCAAAACTCTATGCTGATTTCGCAAAGTACTATGATCGGCTCGAAAGTCAGTACCGGGATTACAAGAAGGAAGCGGAATGGATTCAAGAATTACTTGAGTCAAACAACTCGAAACGACTCATCGATGTCTCCTGCGGAACTGGTAGACATCTAGAGGGAATAGTAGAACATGAAACACAAAGACAATACGTTGCCATTGATGCGAGCCTCGAGATGATTAAGATAACCAAGAAGAGGCTAGCGAACTTAGAACAAACACAGATACTTGCATCTGATTTTCTTAGGATGCCTTTTCGATCAGGTTCCTTTGATACCGCTATTTGCATGTACTGGAGTTTAGCTGGCTTGGATCATCCACAAGCAGAACAACTATTTTTCGAGGTTGCAAGGGTCCTGCAACCCTCGGGTCTGTTCATCTTTGACGTGGAGAACGCAGAGGGGATAAAGGAGAACCTGCTGGATTCTCCCTTTATTGATGCCTTCTTTTCAGACCCAGATACTCGCTCGAATATAATTCGCGCAAATTTCAGCAAGAAAACACTGCCCGATGTGGTAGATTGGCATGCATACTATCTCATCGAGACAGACGGTGTCTCTGAATTGATTAACGACAAGATGAGTCTACGTTTTTATTCTAAGAGAACTTTGGAATCTTTTCTTGATGCGGCTCGTTTCAAGGTCTTGCGAGTTTCATCTTCACCGGGAGGTATGTATGAGTCCGGATCTCCAAGTCTCTACTTTGTGGCACAGAAAATGGAATAGAAAGAGACCCATTACCGCGCGGAACTCTAGATCCTTACGAATGTTCTGCGTGCCCGTTTTTCATAGTATTTTCCTTGTTAACTTGAGCTACTGCACTCTGAATTACCTCAAGAGCCTCATCAACGATTTCTCTTGTGATCGTGAGCGGAGGTACTATTCTTAGAGTAGACCTTCCGCACGTGATAAGTAAGACTCCTTTCTTCCAGGCTAATTCGGTAATTCTGGTAGCTTCTGCGACGCCATATTCCTTCGATTTTTTGTCTTTAACAATCTCAATACCTATCATTAGTCCTTTCCCCCGAACGTCGCCAATGATTTCATATTTTTCCATCCAATCCTTGAAAATCTGCATCATGTACTCGCCCTGCTTACGCGCGTTATCCATTAGCTTTCTTTCCTCAATCTCCGTAATCACAGCAAGAGCGGCCGCTGCCGCAACAGGATTCCCGCCGAAGGTACTAGCATGTGATCCCGGTTGCCAACTCATTAGATCTGACCTTGCGATCAAAGCACCTATTGGCAATCCTCCTCCAAGAGCTTTCGCAACTGTAATCATGTCCGGAGTTACTCCAAAATGTTCGATAGCGAACCATTTTCCTGTTCTGCCTATGCCACTTTGGACCTCGTCATCGGAAAACAGTATGCCATATTTCCCAAATCGTTTGAAGAGTTCTTTGAAATAGTCATCCGGAGGAACAACGTACCCACCCTCCCCCTGGATTGGTTCAATGAAGAACACTGCGACCTCATCAGGAGGTACGTACTTGTCAAAATAATTCTCCTGAATATAGTCTATGCAAGCGAATCCGCAGCTTGGATACTCCAGTTTGAGAGGGCATCGATAGCAGTATGGATAGGGGGCGTGTTCCACACCACCGAGAAGAGGCGAGAAACCTTTCACTTGTGCGAGCTTACTGGCTGTAAGTGCCATCGTCCCCATTGTTCTCCCGTGAAAGGCGCCCATGTACGCCATCATCCTAGGTCGTCTCGTCGCGTAACGAGCGAGCTTGATTGCAGCCTCATTGGCTTCAGTGCCAGAATTTCCATAGTAAACCTGCTTTCTTTCTTTAGTCTGCCCATCGTTTGGAAAAACGGCGATCAGCTTTTCCGCGAGTTGGTTTATGTTTTCGTAGTAAAAATCAGTGTAAGAATAATGCGTGAATTTCTTTAATTGATCCGTTGCGGCTTTCACTATTCTTTCGTTAGTGGATCCTACCCCCAGGACAGCTATGCCTGAGTTAAAATCGATGTACTCATTCCCATCAACATCAGTTACGATACAATCGTGAGCGTGGTCTATCACAAGCGGATAGAACCTTGATATTGAAGGCGAAAGAACCTTGTTAGTTTCCTCGACAATTTTCTTCGCCTTCGGACCAGGAGGAGTTGATAGAATCTTTATTGCCGTCAAGTAACTTACTACCATACTATGTTCGAAAAGCGTTATTAGCTTTTATTTTTTGTAAGAATTACAAGGAATTTATCTGAAATTTTCAAAATGACACATTTTCGAATGGCCATCGATTTTTGTGCTTTCGAGCGGTTGAGACGCGTACTCGCGAAACCATTGATTGAAACAAATATTGAGAGAGATAGGATTAATTGATTGACCGGGGAAATTAGAGGACTGATTTTGTTTGGCTCAGATTTCTGCGCATCTTCCTAAACCAGAATGGTTGAAGGTCAGGCCTCCATCTGGAGAGAATTACAAGCGCATACGAGAGCTATCCTACGATCTTGGTCTACATACTGTTTGCGAAGAAGCACACTGTCCTAACATCGGAGAATGTTGGGGCGGGGGAACTGCCACATTCATGCTTTTAGGGGATGTGTGCACAAGAGGCTGCAGATTTTGTGCTGTGACTAGCGGCAATCCAAAACAGCCAATCGATGACTTTGAGCCTACAAAGATCGCTTACGCTCTAAAACAAATGAACTTGAACTATGTGGTACTTACATCGGTAGATCGAGACGATCTTAAAGATGGCGGAGCGAAACACTTCGCAAAAACAATCCTAGAAACGCGAAAGAGCTGTCCAGAGATATTGATAGAGGTGCTAACACCAGATTTTCAAGGCAATCTAGATGACATCAAAGTAGTGGTCGAAGCGCACCCCGACGTTTTTGCACACAATATTGAAACTGTTGAGAGACTCCAGTCCGTCGCCAGGGATAGAAGGGCCAATTACAGACAATCGTTGAAAGTCCTCAAATCTGTCACACATATGGATGATTCTATTTATACAAAGTCGTCAATCATGCTGGGCCTGGGCGAAAGAGATGATGAGGTCATTCAGTCGATGAAAGATTTACGAGAAATAGACGTGGATATCCTCTCGATTGGACAATATCTTCGTCCCTCAAGCTGGCACCTTGCAGTTCAGGAATATGTCTCACCTTCAAAGTTTGAGGAGTTTAAAGAGATAGGAGAGTCGCTAGGCTTCAAATTTGTGGCGGCGGGTCCTCTTGTCAGAACCTCGTATCGAGCCGGGGAATTCTTTATTGAGAATTTAGTAAGACAAGAACGAAAATCATAGTCTTTAATCGATCTTTAGCGCAGTCCTTTTCTAAAGAATTTGTTTCAAGTTTGAATCCGAACCACTTAGTCGAGGTCATCCCGGGCCTTTATCAGATTCGTCTTCAAGTACCGATTAGATCCCTTGGTTATGTCTACGCGTACTTCGTTCGTAGCAATGAGGATAATCTCTTAATCGACACCGGTTGGCCAAGCAAGGATACTTTTTTCGAATTAGAGACTTCTCTCGCAGAGATAGGTGTCTCGCTCAGGCAAATTAGAACCGTTGTGATTTCTCATCTTCATCCGGATCACTTTGGAGTAGCTGAGCAAATCAAAGATCTAGCTCCCAATTCAAAACTTGTCATTCATCGGGCTGACGCAGCTTTGATTTTGGATGATTATGATGAGTACAAAGGGTTCGTTAGCGAGTTGCATGTTTGGCTATCTGAACACGGGACACCTCCCGAAGAATTGCAAGCGATGCTTGATGCTTCGACTGAAATGCTGAACTACTTCAGACCGCCGAAACCCACAACGATTGTTAGCGGCGGGGAAATTCTTAGGGTTGGAGACAAGTGGAATTTCGAAATTATTCCAACTCCGGGCCATACTATTGGAACCATTTGTCTTTATGAGCGCATGTCCAAAGTTCTTTTCTCTGGGGATCACGTCCTCCCGACAATTACCCCCAATGTTTCATTAGGCCCTTACTACAAAGGCGACCCTCTCGGAGATTATCTCGAGTCTTTGGATCGAGTAAACGAGCTTGATGTTGACTTAGTTTTGCCTAGCCACGAATTTGTGTTCTCAAATCTCAAGAAGAGAGTCATTGAGATTAAGAGGCACCACGACGAACGACTCAACGACGCAATGTCTGTATTGGAGAAAGGGTCAGATTATGGACCGATGTCTGGTTATCAGGTTGCGTCCAAACTAAAATGGCATAGCGGAGAATGGGGAGCTCTTGGAGCTTGGGAGAGAAGGGCCGCTGTTATGGAAACCCTCGCTCACTTAGAGTACCTAAAAAGAAACAGAAAGATCGCAGAAGTTAGAGAGATTAAAAATGGGAAGCCGCAAATAAAATATGCCTTAATTCTGTGAGCCCGCTCAAACTTCCTTGTATGAGATATGTCTAACAGGCAGTTACTGGTTCGACTACAGTTTATGAAGATAATCGCCTGGTAATTTAGATTATTATGACTAGAGGGCCCAGCTTATTGCGCCTTGAATAGCAACGAACTCTGAGCGAGTGATCAAGCGAGTTTTTCTATCTTGATGATTTAGGGCCAAGGTGATCTTGCTCGCCGATACTAGTAGAGGTAAGGATTCTCCCAGCATTTAGAACAGAGTTAACATCATCCTGTCTCATGCTGATGGGTTGAAGGATGGGCAGTTGAAGGCCGGATCTTTTGTATTCTTTGATCCTATCCCCAAGCTCATCAACTGTGCCACACAATGTAAATGCCCTCAGCATTTCATCAGTTATATGCCTAGACGATTCATCGAGCCGTCCTTTGAAGTAATTTTCCGCAATTGGTTTTTTGAGCTCTGGAGAAATGCCGGTTTCCTCGTACAGGTAGTCATCCTGTACTGAAAGCATGTAGTTTACAAACGGATCTTTCCTAGCTACGTCCAGTGCTTTCCTATTGCTTTCTCCAACATATGTTAGAAGATAAGCGCATATTTGCAAGTCAGTCAACATCCTCTTGTGCTTTTCAGCTGATGCTTTAATACCCGAGACAATCCTCGCAAGAGACTCTGGCGATTCGCCCCCCTTTGCCACGTATCCGTCGGCGAGCGCTCCCGTAAGAGCAAGCATTTGCTTCTTCCATCCCGCAATGAAAATTGGAATGTCCGCATTTGACTTCCCGACAATTGATTTCACGTTTTTCAGCGAAAACGAGTTGCCGTCGAAAGTCACATTTTCGCCTTTCCATATTCTTCTACAGATTTGCATCGTCTCCTTTAAGGCACCAATAGGCTTCTCATGTTTTATTCCCAAAGCATCCAACCTCAATGGGAAGCCTGTTCCAAGACCAAGCGTAACTCTTCCTGCACTCGCCTCCTGAAGAGTAAGCATAGACATGGCGAGAACAACGGGATGGCGGGTGAAAGGGCTGAGGCATGCCACGCCAAGTTTGATTCTTTTTGTATTCTGCGCTGCTGCGCTTAGATATGATATGGCATCGCGCCCAAAAGAATGCTCGTGAAGCCAGACACTATTAAAGCCGAAATTCTCAGCGGTAATCATATGTTGCATTATTTGGGGAACCGGCAGATCGGCATTAAATCCTACTCCAATTCTGTCCGAGATTTCAATTGTTACCAATCTAGAATCGTATTCAAATTACCACTATCGAGTGGTAATTTAAAATCATTTGTGATTTCATGAGAAAATGACGCGGCTCCATTTCTACCTTATCCATAAATTGAACCTCGAAGCTTAAAGGGACTGGAAACGGCGAATCATGAAGGAATCATTCGCGATAGCTAAAAGCCAGCTCGTCCGAGAAAGCTCTGAAATTACAACTGAGCCAGATAGGAAGGTGAGCTACGTGATTCGGCTATTTTCGGATGGGCCTCGCGAATATGACTTTCTCTTGAAGATATTGAGTCTCGGGAGGGATGGGTATTGGAGAAACAGTATCCTCGAAAAAGCAGAGCCCAAACCCGGTAGTGCAATTTTGGATATTGCGTGTGGCACAGGATTAGTAACATATTCTTTTGCGCGATTAGGGTCATATGCCGTCGGAATTGATGTGACGCGTGAGATGCTGAGTCGCGCCACGCAACTTCGAGAATATAGAACTAGTGATGTTGACTTCATCCTTGCAAGGGCGGAAAATTTGCCGTTGCGTTCGGAGATTTTTGATGCCTCAACAATCAGTCTTGCACTTCGTAATGTCAGTAGCCAAGTTGAGACCCTAAGCGAGATGAGAAGATGCACAAAACAAGGCAGGCCAGTAATGAGCTTGGACTTTGCTCGACCAAAAGGGCGATTCTTCAGTCCATTTTACAGATTCTATATCTTTAAAGTTCTTCCGACTTTAGGGCTGTTCATTTCAAGACATTGGAACATCATCTTTCTTTATTTGGCAAACTCGATTGACAAATCAAGGGATCCCGAAAAGATAAAGGAAACGATGGATTCTATCGGGCTAAGTAATTCCTCGATTAAGAGAATGACCAAAGGAACAACCGCGCTTGTGTCTGGAATCAAATAAAGCGAATGTCATGACATCAGTCAAACCCTCTTGGTACTCAAGTAAGAATACAGGAGCAGTTTCTGATTTCATCAACTTACTCCATCCGCCCTATACATTGTGGCATCTATCTTACGTTGTCATAGGCATAGCAATGTCGCCAGTAATTTATTCGGGCCGGTCAATAGCTGTTCTCATTGCGTTTTTTGTAGGACTCGGTCTAGGTGCGCACGCACTAGATGAGACGATGGGCAACCCTTTGCGCACAAAAATATCGAAGACAAGGCTCTATCTTGTCGGTTTCATTTCCCTGTCAGTAGCGATTTTGATCGGTCTCTATTACGTTGTCGTACTTTCTGTGCTGATTCTTCCTTTTGTTGGCATAGAATCTTTCTTCGCTGTTGCATATAATCTAGAAGTCTTTGAAAAGCGCTTTCATACCGACTTGATATTCGCGCTTTCCTGGGGGTCGATTCCCTTTCTTACGGGATACTTTGTTAACTCTCTCTCGCTAAGTGTGGCTTCGCTTGTAATGGCCGTGGGAATTGGTTTCCTCACATATGTTCAAAGAACCCTTAGCACTCAGGCGCGCCTCTTTCGAAGAAAGATCGACTCGGTCCAGTCAATCAATTTAGTAACAGGTGAAAGTATTCCGATGAGCTCTCATGATCTTATATCGCCTGCTGAAAAATCTCTAAAGGCTCTAACAATAATGATCTTTGCCATATCAATCGCACTAATCTTAGCAAGATTGACTTTGTAGTCAATTGGCACTTTTTTGGGCTGAGTTGAAAGGTTATCTCGCGATTGCAAGAGCGAAGCAAAAGGGAATTACAAAAATCCCGATCGAGACAGGGACTAGTTTCTTGTAGTTCTTTGAAAACCCTTGGATTTTTCCTTGGCGTTTGTCATTTGCCAACGACCTGATTCCTTATTCAGATTGTAACTTCTGATTGAGATGTTGTATTCTTATCGTCTCATTTCTGCAAGGATCAAGATCCTCTCAATAGAAGCTTTTGTTTAGACAAACATCAAAATCAGGCTGAATTGTCAAGGGATTTTGACTCTCAACTAGATGTCAATGTAATTGTTGAGACTGGTCGATAATAATGGAATTCATGGGAGTGGATGTATTGCTCCTTATGATGGCGGCGTCGCTTGCAGCTATCATCGCAACTGTTATCGCGGTATATTATCGCGCATTCAAATCTGGAAGCTTCGGATTTCATACGACATCTCAAATCAGTCATAGATCCACCGCGTCTATCGATAATGAAAGCCAAAATTCCAAACATTTCGACCTTAAGGAAGAAATCACTATATCTACAACATCAATTCAGGAAGCCCCTGCTCCTTTTCCAGAAGAAAGTACATCCTCTACAAAGACCTCGGTACCTGCAGACATCAGCGCGATCGCTGGAATGAGCGCGGTAGCCGCGTCCGCAGCTCCTGTGCTCGTAATTGCAACCCCAAAGCGAAGAGGCAGGCCACGTACTAGGTTGCCATCCACAACAACGCCGGGAGCTACTAGAAAAAGAAGAAGCGCAAAACAACCAACAATTTCCGAGACAGCGATTCCCATAGCACCCATTTCAACTGACTCCACAATGAAAAATGAAACTGCAATCCCGAGTTCATCGACCCAACAGAATGGCGCATAACCAAGAAATTAGAGAAAGCAAGCAGAGAGTTCCTTTACTAAGCTCTTACCTACTTTCTCTAGCTTCTAATTTTTTGGTGTCAATATCCAATCCCTAACAAGCCTTTCCTGCTCCGTTCGTCCAATCTCCACTTGCAGCTTGCCATGAACGTACCTCTGAAGCGGCTTAGTAAGATGTCTATGCGCTTTCATGTCTGGAAGATATAGTCTATTTTGGGTTAGCTCTCTCCCGACTTCAGTCCTCGACTTTGAAATAAACTTCGACGTAAACGCGCATTTCTTACATTTGAAACCCTGATTTCGACCTTCGGAATTCATTTTTCCAAAGCATTTCGGACATATTGGATTCTTTTCAATCCACAAGGACACAAGTTTTCGAGGGATTAAATATTCCAAGTTCAGAACACTTTGATGTCTAGAAGTTTTCTTTCGAATTCCTCCTCCTACCTCAACCAGATCGCCCTCAGAAAGTGACATGACTTTCATCCTGAAGTTTCCGGTGGGCTCATATGCCGCACAAGGAATTCGTCCTTGTTCATTTTTTAGTTCGAAGAATACGTGTCCTCCTCTTTCAATGTGAGGTCTAGTTGAAACTGTCCCCTT
The DNA here is from genome assembly GCA_029850555.1 of archaeon. Classification (GTDB taxonomy): domain Archaea; phylum Thermoproteota; class Nitrososphaeria; order Nitrososphaerales; family CADDZS01; genus JASHOD01. The sequence goes on from JARCRS010000152.1 coordinate 33,404, forward strand.
TAGTTTGCCCGAAGTATATGCCTTCAATTTTGAGAGATCAATCACATTTTGAAGATGCTCGCCCGTTCCTTGATTTGACCTAAAGATCATGTAACCGAGAAGATTCTTCAGAGGAAGTATCAGATCGAAAGCCTGCTTGACTGCCCTCGGAGTTTCTCCTCTAATGCCCAGAAGAACGGGATCGGGCCCATGAGGTGTTATAAGAACGCGATTATTTTCCTCATCGTAGGAATTGTATGTCGACGGCCGCGTCTTGTAATCCATCTTAATTATCTTTGATTTGTCAATACTTCTCTTCACCTTGCAGCTCTTTCGGTAAGCAATAAGCTCGAAAGTGTGATCATGTTTGAGTTCGTTTCCTATACCTGCTAGGGCTCCAACAAGGCCTTGCCTTTTGCGTAATCCATAGTATCTAATGCCTATTTTGTCCATAATGGATATTGCTTCCGAAAGGCTTTGCACTTTGAACAAAGCCCTTCTTGAGAACTCGCGCACAGTATCAGGAATTTTCTCACCTTCGAAGATTGCTAGCCCAGCGTTTGCATGCTTACTCGTTGCAAACCTATCAACCATGTTCTTGCACATTCTGAAAACCTCGGCCATGGTCAGTTCTGATTCAATACGAAGTACAAGCGATGCATTCCCTCTCGTCTTCCAAGGAATATTCGGATTTAGCCTGATGAGATTTGGATAATCGATGAGTCGTGTCTTGTTTTTGTCTTTCAGAAAGCGACTGACTAAATTGAAAGTTAGAAAAGTGGTACACATTCCCTCGCTAGAATCAGTGTCATCTAGTCCGATATGGAATATTTGGGTCTGTGCTTTTGGACAGATAAATTTACGAATCAACAGACAAGGGAGACTCAGTGTCCAAGAAGCAAATAAGGAATTTCTTGATGGGACTAGTTATACGCTTACAAAGAGCGGTAGCCTAGGTTTCCGATTCTACGACAATCATCGTTAGAGTCGATCTTACTTTTTCTAGACGCCTAATCTTCCAAGTGATCGTTTCCTTGACCTTCTCCATCGTATCTGCTTCGATCTTCGCTACAATATCATATACACCATAGACAATGTAAACTTCCTTTACATTCTCAGTGTTCTTTATTTCCTTCACCAGTTCTTCCTCTGCTCCAAGATCGGCGTTGATCAGTACGAAGGCAGTCGACAAATGTAGTCCCGTCACTTACCCATTTTCTCGGTTCTTCATGATAAATACTTTTGCATAAACTGGATTGGGTTTCGGAACTATATTCATACGTAACCTCGAAATTTATTGAATGGAAGGACTAGGGGTAGAGGTCAAAATTGGTTCTTGAAACTCCCGTGAACCGCCAGGTAAGTGTTCCCGGGATTTTCACTTATGAAATGCGCCAAGACGATCCAGCGAAATGCACCTCTGCAAAAATGCGCAAATTTGGGATCGCAAGAAAAATCTCCAAAGAACACATCGCTCAAGACGCCATAGTGCTCAATCCATTGGCAGAATCAATTATTCTGAATAAAGATAGAGAAATGGCCAGTCGTTTCGGTATTGTTGTGATAGATTGCTCTTGGAATCTTGCCGAAAATGCGTTCAAAATTCGCTTCAGAGGTTTGCAACGAAAACTTCCCGCACTTCTTGCAGGGAATCCGACAAACTATGCCAAGCTGGCTCGTTTAAGCTCGGTAGAGGCAGTTGCGGCGGCGCTATACATCATGGATTACAAAGATCTATCAGAGAAAATTCTCTCCATATACAAATGGGGGCCCACTTTTCTCTCTTTGAACCATGATCCACTCGAGGAATACTCGAAGGCTCGTGATAACGAGGAATTATTGGAAATTGAAAAAATGTACTTTGCGAATATCAAAGATTGAGGATGATGGAACTACCTTTTTCGTCCACCGTAAAGGTTTATCACTTTGTCGGCGCTGAGGAATTATCGGTACGAGCAAGCGAGTGGGTCTCGGAGTACTTCTGAGGAAACTCCTCTGTCCGTGCGGTGAATCGCGGCGTCGAGAGGCGCAATTAGAGATGGTTGGCTCCAGAACAGAAACGATATCCAAACCAGCGTGTACAATGAGGTAGCAATACTGAGGTTTCTGGGGCGGAATGAAACGGCTGTCCCGCGAGGACCAAGGCCAAACAGGGAAACGATGACAATCACCGCGAGAGTCCCAGGTAGGCCGCAAAGCTGAATCCCGCTTAAAACAGAAAGAGGGTTATTACTTGCACGTGCCAACATCTTTACTCTGCGAGCTCATGCATTAAATGTTCCCTTATTCTTGGATTATAGAGCTTCGGTTCTCTAACACTCTTCTAACTGATTTAATTGTGGGACAAGGAAAAAGACGAGCAAATGTCCTTAGAAGAAAAATCAATGGTCAGTAAGCAGCAAACTGTTACTTATTCAAAAAGTGAATGCATTCCACCTACTCGAGAGAATATGAAGACCTCGGCTGATGTGGAAAGGATGTTCAATTCTCATCTGTGGAAGTTGGACAAAGCTGAAACTCAACCAGGTGGAAGCGGTGTTCTTATTCGAATGAGTTGCCCGAGATGTGGAGCAGACAAGGTTGCAATCCTGCAGCAAGATGAAGCCTAATCCCAGAAGGGGCCAATCCAACAACTCCGGTCCCGTTCTAGGTGCGGGCAAAAACCTATGAAATATTTATTCGTAATTTGCTCTTTCTCGCATCATGGCTCTATCGAAAATTCTTTGAGTAATGTGTAGAGTATGGCTTTCTGGGCATGTAATCTGTTTTCTGTTTCTTTCCAGATTATTGATCTCGGTCCGTCAATTACTTGAGAAATCACTTCTTCCCCTCTGTGCGCGGGCAAACAGTGCATGAAAACCGCGTCAGGCTTTGCTTTCGAAAACAGCTCCTGAGTTACTTGATATTTAGGAACAAACACCTCCATTCTTTCTTTCTTTCGTTCTTCGTCTCCCATTGACACGAATGTATCCGTCACAACGACGTCCGCACCTTTGATTGCATCATTTGGGTTTTCAAGTACCTCAATAAAAGAGCCCGTCACTTTTGAAATTTCACGTGCCTTGGATATAGCTTCCTGCAGAGGAAAATACTTGTCTGGGCATGCTGCAGCGACATTTATTCCAGCTAGGGCCGAACCTATTAGTAGGGAATTGCAGACATTATTGCCGTCGCCGATCCAGGCAACTTTCAGTCCTTTTAGATTCTTCTTGGATTCTCTAATCGCCTGGATATCTGCAACTGTTTGGCAAGGATGGTAAAGATCCGAGAGGGCATTTATGACTGGAACATCTGCTGATTTAGAAAAAGATTCTAACGTTTTATGTGAAAAAACCCTTGCGCAGATTGCATGGCAAAACTGCGAAAGCGTTCTTGCAGTATCCTCCAGAGTCTCTCCCCGAGAAAGTTGCATATCGCGAGGGCTCAAAACCACCGCGTGCCCACCGAGCTCAAACATTGCGACTTCAAATGAGACGCGTGTTCTTGTACTCGGCTTTTCAAAGAGCAATGCTAGCGAAGTACCAGGAATCTGATGTTGAAATGTCCGCTCCTTTCTCTCCGCCTTGAACTGATCAGCCAAATCCAAAAGTGTCTTGAATTCAGCCGGAGTAAATTCGTCTAGAGTTAGCAACACTCTCTTTGTTTGCATTCTCGAATCTTCCTTAGCTATCGACCGGCTCATTTTGGTATTTCTCCTTTCAACGGTCGCTTTTTTATTTTCATCCTGCTTTCCGAGATAAGATCAGTCAGAGTTGAGAAAGTTCTCGCAACCTCGTCCATCCTAATCACTATGATTGTATCAGTAAAACAGCTTACAGTATCTTCGATATTTACGTGGTTTTCCGCAATTTTTGCGTAAATCGAAAGTACAACGCCAGTTGTTCTGACTATTTCAACTGGACTGTGAACGATTACGGCTGCAAGATCCGACTGTTCATCGAGAATATCGTCATCATGGAAACGTTTGTGAACGCTCGACAGCAGCTTTTGGTCGAACACCATTGTTATTGCGCTGTTGCTTTCAGAAACCTGGAGGAACTCTTCTTGATAAGAGGCCATAAGGTTCCTTGCAGATTCCATAGATCGTTTTGTTTTCTCGACGCTAAGCTTTGCGACATCTGTTCGAACATTAACCACGCTTTGGGCCAGCACACTTTCGATTCCACGGGTCTGGGCCAACTCGAAGCGAGGTTTCACGCGCTTGACAGATGTAACAACGGATTCGAAATTCACTTTTCTTCCGAGGCCCTTCTCAACTTTTGGTTTGATTATTCTTGCAATCGCAGTGTAGTTTCCGTACTTTCTGGTCAACGCATCCTGTAACGAAAGATCGTCATCAATGATCTGTTTCACAGTCTTTGAAATTGAAATTTGCTCGCTGACCAATATCGGTCATCACTGACTTATAGCAACAAAAATTGACCGAAACTTATATATGCCTTTTGCAACGGAAACTGAACGAATTCACCAAAATTGTCGGAAAAAGTAGTTCTAGCTTACTCCGGTGGCCTCGACACATCTGTTTCAATAAAATGGATCAAAGAAAAATATGGCCTTGATGTTATAACCTGTACAGTAGATGTGGGCCAGAAAGAAGATCTCTTTGAGATAGAGCAAAGATCAAGGAAAATTGGCGCGCTCGCCCACTACACAATTGACGCAAAGGATGAATTTGTAAATGACTACATCTGGAAGAGTGTGAAGGCAAACAGCCTCTATCAAGGATCTTACCCTTTGAGTACAGCTCTCGCTAGGCCCTTGCTTGCAACAAAGCTTGTCGAAGTTGCGGAAAAAGAAGATGCAGTTGCAGTAGCACACGGATCTACTGGAAAGGGAAACGATCAAGTGCGCTTTGATGTTACGATAAGAGCCCTTAACCCAAAGCTAAGAGTCATTGCCCCAGTTAGAGAATGGAACCTCAATCGGGAGGACGAAATAAAATACGCAAGGAAAAATGGCATACCAATCTCTGAATCGAAGTCCGTATTTTCGACAGATCAAAACCTTTGGGGAAGATCTATAGAAAGCGGCCCGCTTGAAGATCCATTTGAAGAACCTCCGGACGAAGCTTTTGAATGGTGTGTTCCGCTAGCAAACACCCCGAATCAAGCTGAGTATATGGAAATCGAATTCGAAAAAGGTATACCGGTAAGCGTTGATGGAAAAAGCGTAGATCCTGTGAATCTAATCAACTACGTTAACGCTAAAGCCGGACTGAATGGCTTCGGAGTTATCGATCACATGGAGGATAGGCTAGTCGGAATCAAGTCAAGAGAGGTCTACGAGTGTCCTGCGGCACTTACGCTAATTGGAGCTCACAAAGATCTTGAAAAACTCGTCTTAACTAGGCACGAATTAGCCTTCAAGTCGAAGATCGAAGAAGAGTGGTCCTGGCTTGTCTATTCGGGTCTTTGGCAAGAGCCTCTTAGGAGTGAGCTAGACACGTTTGTGGACGCGACTCAGGAACGAGTGAGCGGTACTGTCCGAGTGAAATTCTTCAAAGGAGCTATGAGAGTCGTGGGACGCAAATCGGAGAATTCGCTTTACGAGCATAGACTTTCAACATATGATCGAACCTCAACTTTCGATCAGAATGCGGCGGTCGGTTTCATTCAGTTATGGGGACTGCCATCAATTGTCGCAAACGGGAAGAGATTAGCTAAGAGAGCCAACGGAAGAATGAAAACTGTTCCTTTGGCAAGACGATATTCAAGCTCTTCTCGAAAGAACGGTCACTAGAACTTCTTTTTCCGTAGAGAGAAGAACAAATGAACCGATCTAGTGCTGCTCTTTTGCTGAAAAAAGCTCGCGCAAGCAACAGCAAGATTAAGGATAAAAAAGAAGGTCAACGAGACATAATTCATTCTGCGAGACTGGGCGCCTTTTCTGCGAGCGCAGCGAAGTATACATCTTCAATTGACATTGATCGAAGAATTCTTGAAGCGGTAATCGATGTCAACATTGCGCATGTCCTCATGCTATCGGAGCAAAAGATTATTTCCAAGTCATCTTCGAAGCAAGTCATAATCGCCCTAAAGAAGATCCCAAGAGATTTTCAGCTGAATGATTTTCTCGAAGACGTTCACATGAACGTTGAGGATTATGTGATTTCTAAAGCAGGCAAAGAAGCTGGAGGAATGCTGAATATCGCGAAGAGTAGAAACGACCAAGTCGCCACTGCTCTTAGAATTACGTTAAGAGACCATCTTCTGGGCCTTGCACGTGAGCTGATCACTCTTGAGCAGGTACTACTCGCGAAAGCTTTCCAAAATGCAGCCGCAGTCATGCCAGGGTATACACACCTGCAAAGAGCGCAACCGATCACATTAGGCCACCATCTTTTGGCTCATGAAGAAACCTTCGAACGAGATCTGGAGAGGATTATTCAGTGCTATTTGAGAATGAACAAGTGCCCAATGGGGGCGGGAGCACTAGCTTCTAGCGGTTTCCTTCTGAATAGAAAGCTAGTTGCGACATTGCTCGGTTTCGACGGCCTGATTGAAAACTCGTTGGATGCCGTGTCGGCAAGAGACTTTGTTATCGAAAGCATCTATGATTGCGCTCAGATCATGAGCGATGTGAGCAAACTCGCTGAAGAAATCATACTGTGGACGAGCAAAGAGTTCTCATTTGCGGTAATATCTGATAAATTTGCTGCAACATCGAGCATGATGCCTCAAAAGAAAAATGCGATAGTTCCCGAGGTTGCGCGGGCTAGAACTTCGCAAGTTGCAGCTGATCTCGTGGCTGCTCTTGGCATAGTCAAATCTTTGCCTTTGAGCTATAATCTTGATCTCCAAGAGCTAACTCGCAACCTCTGGACTGCGATTGACAAGACTCTCGATACTTTACGACTTTTTTCAGAGATGATTACAGAGTTGAAATTCAACGAGGAAATAATGGATCAGGCTGTCCAAGGTGATGAAACTCTTTTTGCGACAGAGGTCGCAGATTATCTAGTCACTAATTATGGAATGCCCTTTAGGGAGGCTCATTCCCGCGTCAGCGCTTTGGTTAGGAATGCAGAGTCTTCCGGAAACTTGAGAAAGGCGTTTACCGGTAGCGCCGAAGAAGACATCTCTTCAATTCTTGGAGTTGCAATTTCGAAAAAAGAATTGTCTGGGTTGATGGACCCTCACCTAGTTCTCTCTAGACGCAGGACAATAGGATCTCCTAATCCTAGACTAGTAAAACAAAGCTGCAAATCTCATACCGTCGTGATTTCAAAATACAAAAGAAAATTCGATAGATTGGAACAGAAAGTGATTCTTGGAAAGAATAGACTCATGTCCCGTGTAGACCAAGAGATCGGAGCCTATCTTACGATGAACAAGAATGAACAGGTAGAAACCGGCACGACGACGAAAAAGTGGATCTCGGAAACTCAAAACAGGGCGGAGGTGAAATGAGAAAAGATGATGGAAACAAAATGCCTAGAATGTGAAGCAAACATGAAGATTAACGACGACTCAGTAGTGGGCGAAATCATATCCTGCCCAGATTGCGGAGCAGATTACGAAGTAGCCTCACTAAACAATGGAACTGTCACTATCAAAGTCGCAGAAAGCGTCAAGGAAGATTGGGGTGAGTAATCGAAACGCCGGAAAAACCGACCATCGGAATCCTCTTTGATAGGATCCGATGGGAGGAGAAGGAAATCTCCCGCCGTCTCGAAGAGCGAGGCGCAAACGTGCAGATGCTCGATGGAAAGCTTCAGGTTTTGACTCTCAACTCGCCTGCACAATCGCTGCCTTCCGTAATCTTGGAAAGGTGCGTCAGCTTCTACCGCGGGCTGAACATAGCATCGGTACTGGAAGCACAGGGCGTGAAGACTATCAATTCTGCGCGCATATTGGACATCTGTGGAAACAAACTAGCGACAAGCCTTCTCCTGTCTAGACACGGTGTTCCGACTCCAAAAACCACAGTTGCGTTTTCTGCAGAATCAGCTATGCAGGCTGTTGAATCCATGGGATATCCATGTGTGATGAAACCTATCGTGGGCAGCTGGGGTCGCCAGGTAGTTCCGGTAAGAGACAGGGAGACAGCTGAAGCACTTATCGAGCTGCGCGAGCAACAGGGGGATTCGATACAGTCGATATTCTATGTTCAAGAGATGATAAATCGGCCTCCGAGAGATATAAGATGCATTACTGTCGGGGAAGAAATAGTAGCATCTGTATACAGATATGCACCTCAAGACTCTTGGAAAACAAATGTGGCTCTTGGCGGTCACACGGAGGCTTGCCCGCTCACAAGTGAGCTAGAGGATCTCGTTCTGAAGGCTTCAAAGACTGTGGGATACGGGATTTTGGGCGTAGACGTCATGGAAAAACAGGGGACTAAGGAGCTCCTAGTTCACGAAGTAAATGGCACTGTAGAGTTCAAAGGAGCTCAAGCCTCGACTCAGAATAGCATCGCAGACGAAATCGCATCGTACGCCCTTTCTTTTGAAAAAGAAGACGCGTTTGGCGTGGATACACTTCAGGAAATCAAAACTTCGGCTTAAAATCCTCCTAGTTTTTACTGTCATTGTGCTTTATTGGACAGTCTCCCAGAAATTTTTAATGCGCGTAAGAAGATTCCCATTTCCGTCGTCGTCTCTCGGGGCGTTTCCTTTTGCCAGAAACAATCACTCAAACAGTTCCTCAGCTCCTTTCAGAGCAAAAGGCGGTAGGAAAAAGTTTCAAGCCAAGAAAAGACTTTGAGCTTTTGAAAGGTGCAGCGCAGTATACAGATGACCTCAAATTACCTAACATGGTCTATGCAGCATTTCTTCGCAGCCCCTACGCACATGCACGCATTAAGAGCATAGACATCTCGAGAGCTCGTGAGCTTGAAGGGGTTGTTTACGTCCTCACCGGAAGAGAAACAGCAAAGCAGCTAGTCTATTGGATGCAAAAGCCCGGAATGCGCAACCCCGAAAGACTTTCTCTCGCGACAGACAAGGTAAGATTCGTTGGAGAACCGATAGCCGCCGTTGCAGCGACAACCAGGGCAATTGCCGAAGATGCAATTGAATTAATCGATATTGAATATGAGATTCTACCTGTGATCGTTGACGGAGAAAAGTCCTTAGAAGATCCTAGAAATGCACTTCTTTACGAAGAATGGGGCGACAATGTGCTATTTCACGATCAGCACAATTCGAACGGAACTGAAGAGATGTTCAAGAAGGCCGATTGTGTAGTTAAGGAGAAGCTTGTCAGCAATCGATATTCCCCGACTCCGATTGAGACAAGAGCTATTCTCGCGAGTTACGACAAAAATGAAAACACTCTTCTTGTTTATGCATCGACCCAGTTTCCACATGTTTTGAGGACTTTTCTATCGCAGACTATAGATTTCCCCGAGAACAAAATCCGGGTAATCGCTCCAAAGGTTGGAGGCGGTTTTGGAATAAAATCCGCAGTCTTCCAGGATGAGGTAAGTACGGTGATATTGTCGATGAAGCTCGGCAGACCGGTGAAGTGGATTGAGGATAGGAAGGAACATTTACTCGTCGCAGGGCATGAAAGACAACAAGTCCACTATGTGGAATGCGCATTCAAGAAGAATGGAACTCTACTCGCCGTGCGCGATAAGGTGATCGCAGACTTTGGATGCTCGGGAACCTTTTGGACAGAAGTGCAGCCTGCTATGCTTACATGCGCATCTTTACCCGGACCGTACAGGCTTGAGTATTATGATTTTGATCTGTGGTGCGTAGTCACAAACAAGGCACCTTGCGGTCCTCACAGGGGATTCGGACGTCCAGTCGCAGCCTACGTGATTGAGCGCATGATGGACATTGGCGCCAGAAAGCTAGGTTTAGATCCGGTCGAGATTCGTTTGAAAAACATGTTGGATCCAAACGAACTCCCATGGACGACTCCAATCGGCGTGGTTTATGATTCAGGAAACTACAAGGAAGTTTTGAAACGCACTCTAACGCTCGCGAAATATGAAGAACTAAGAAGAGAACAACAGAGACTGCTCCGCAAAGGAAAATTTGTCGGCATAGGCATTGCTACATATGTGGAGTATACCGCTCCATCTTCATCCAGGCTTCAGGGACCACTCGGATGGGCTGTCGGGGGATGGGAATCGTGCAGGCTAACCGCAGATCCATCAGGTAAGGTAACTGCCTATCTTGGAATGGCGGGACAGGGGCAGGCTCACGAGACAATCTTTGCTCAAATCATTTCTGACGCCTTAGGCGTGAAATACGACGACATCGTTGTCAACGAGGGAGACACAATGTATTCGCCCTATGGTTTCGGTGCCTGGGCAAGTAGAGGAACAGTGACAACCGGAGGGGCTTGCATCAAGGCATCAAGAAAGATGAAAGACAAGGTGCTTTCGATAGCCGCCCATGTGTTGAAGGAACCTCCTGAAGATCTTGGAATCAGAGACAGCATTGTTTTCTCAAAGAAAAACCCGAGGCAACAATCTATTACTTTCAAGGAAGTGGCGGATCTTTCTCTTCGCTTCTCAAGTAGACTACCCGAGGGCATGGAACCCGGATTAGATTTCATTTCTTTTTACGAACCCGAAGCTCCGACGACTTGCAGCTACGCAACCCATCTAGTCGTTACTGAAGTAGATCCGGAAACAGGTGCAATCAAACTCCTAAGTTACTATATCGTTGACGACAGCGGGGTGCTTGTAAATCCAATGACAGCGCATGGCCAAGTTCATGGAGCGTTGGCGCACGGGATAGGAGGCGCGATGCTTGAAGAGCTATCCTACAACCCTGATGGGCAGCTCGCATCTTCAACCTTCATAGACTATCTTCTTCCAACGGCTGATCTAATGCCTGAAGTGTTAGTGGACTCGATAGAGACTCCTTCTCTTACTCTCGGAGGATTCAAAGGGTTAGGCGAAGGAGCGGCGATTCCAACAGCAGCTGCGATTACAAATGCGATCGATGACGCCCTGTCAAGTTTTAATGTGAAATTCGTCGAACTACCTGCAAAGCCAGAAATGGTCTTGTCACTTCTCACAAAACAGGATCACTGAGATGAGGAATTCGAGTCAAACTTTATTATTAATATCTCGTTAATTGATAGTTTGTTAACTTGCCTCAAAGTCAAGAAATGGAAAGTCGTCTTGTGGATTTCTATGGAAGAGTAGCAAGGAAGCTGCGTCTTTCCGTTATTGACAAGTGCAATTTTAGATGTAACTTTTGCATGCCTGAAAACCCCGAATGGATTCCCAATGAAAAAATCCTTGCTTTTGATGAAATAACCCGCTTGGTCAGAATATTTTCAACCTTCGGGGTAGATCGAGTTAGAATATCTGGCGGGGAGCCCCTCGTAAGAAGAAATATCGAGAAACTCATTAGCGAGCTCGCACATATTCGCCCCATAAGAAGGCTCGGAATTACAACCAATGGCTTCTTTCTAGCAGAAAAGGCAGCGCAACTAAAAGATGCTGGATTGCAATCAGTGACTGTCAGCCTCCACAGCTTGAGACCCGAAAGATTTTCGTTTGTCACTCGAGTTAACTCCCATAGCAAAGTCCTTGATGGAATTAGGGCAGCCAAGGACGCTGGATTTGAAAATGTGAAAATCAATGCCGTTATAATCCGAGGATACAATGATGACGAAATTCTAGATTTCGCCGCTTTTGCATACGAAGAAGGGTTCAATATGCGTTTTATCGAGTATATGCCATTTGACGGCAAAAGAAAGTGGGGAATGGACAAAGTGGTCTCGGGCGAAGAAATACTGTCCAAGATCAGCAAAAGATACCAAATTGTTCCTCTCGAACGCGAAGCCGGAAGTACTGCGATTAATTACAAGTTCGTAGACGGTGGCGGAGAATTTGGAATAATCACCTCAATCACCAGACCCTTTTGCTCAGATTGCGATCGAATTCGTCTTACAGCGGACGGCAAGATTGTGCCTTGTCTGTTTGACATTCATGAGTACGACGTAGCAAGCTTGCTAAGGAGCGGGGAGAGCGATCTTGAGATCTCGGAATATTTGAAAAAGATAGTGAAACTAAAGGCTCCCGGCGTCGAATCCTTGATGAAGACATCGGTTGAACTAAAGCACGTCCGCCCGATGTACCGGACTGGCGGATAGGACAGACAATCTTTCGG
>JARCRS010000153.1 GCA_029850555.1 archaeon
GAGGTGATTGATAAACCGTCCAGTCCACATCTATGGAGGGGCCACCAGGCCACCGACGAGATTCCAGTAGACTATCCAACCTTGGACAGAATTCTTGCATTGTTGTATGACAAATCGGCGAATCCACAAATCGTCGCGAGGAAACTGGGCCTTCGAACAAATGTAGTAAACGATGTAATTTTTCTTCATGACAAAAGTGGCCACAAGAGGAATTTTCCTCCTAGCTTGATAGAGATAGGTTGAATAATCCTAGCAATTAGCTTTAGTCGAAACTTTTTTGGCAAACTCGAAGCTTATCGAGATGATTCCCTTTCAGGGCATTGCCGAGATTTCAAAGGGGCAGGATATTGGAGAAATCATCATCGAATCATCTCGGAAACAGAGAACGCCTATTCGTGATAACGACGTTCTTGTGATAACCCACAAGATAGTGTCAAAGGCAGAAGGGCAAGTCATCAACTTGGCCTCGATTACTCCGAGCACGTTCGCATTACGCGTAGGTCGACACATTGGAAAAGACCCGAAGCAGGTTGAAGTGATTCTTTCGCAGTCGCGTCGTCTAGTTAAGATGGTCAAGGGCTTGATTATCACTGAAACATCGCATGGGTTTGTCTGTGCAAACGCGGGAGTAGATCAGTCAAACGTAAAGAAGGGAAACATAGTCCTTCTTCCACAAAGGCCGGATAAATCGGCGCAACAAATTAGAAACAAGATTAGAGCCAAGACCGGAAAGCACGTAGCAGTTATAATTTCTGACACTTTTGGAAGACCATGGAGAGAAGGACAGGTCGACGTTGCAATTGGCATAGCCGGTCTAGACCCTTTCGCAGATTATCGAGGAATGCGTGACCAATATGGATATGATCTCAAAGCTAGTGTCATTTGCATAGCTGACGAACTAGCATCTGCTGCTGAACTCTGCATGAATAAACTTGATCGTGTCCCCGCCGTAATAATAAGAGGATATAAATTCAAGAAAGCTGAAAACGTATCATCGAGAAGCTTGGCACGCAAGCCAGCTAGAGACTTGTTTAGATAATCAAAAACAAAAGTGCCTCTAATTTAATTGACGAGCCGGAATCTCGGAATCATTTGCGGAGGAAGTGGTTCATCTAAATTTGTTACCGCCCTAAGCTCTTACCTAAGCTCGTCTTCGGTCACCCCTATGTTTGTAGCTAACGTCGCCGATAATTTTTGGCATTATGGCCTATACATCTGCCCCGATGTCGACATTTTGATGTATGCGCTAGGGGGCCTCCTAGATCAGGAGAAAGGATGGGGGATCAAGAATGATACGTCAAATTTTCTACGATATTATTCCCTGTTTAATCAGGGCGATGCATGGTTTAATCTTGGAGACGCCGATTTGGCGCTTTCGCTGAGAAGAACCGAACTTATCAATCAAGGTTGGAAGTTGGCACGAATAACCGAGCATTTCCAACAATTCTTCCAGATCAAAGAACCCATCATTCCAGCAACAGAGGATGATGTCCAGACCTACATCAAAACCCCAAATGGAAAGATGCACCTTCAAGAATTCTGGGTAAAAAACAAAGGCATCCCGGATGTCTTGGGAATCGAGCACAAAGGTTGTTCAAGAGCTAGAGCTTCTGAAAAACTGTTATCCGCGATTTCAGAGCGAGCCCTAATTCTTCCGGCTAACCCAGTTTCAAGTATTCTTCCGACGGTAAGACTCAAAGGAGTAAACGAAACACTACGTAAAGCGCGAGTTGTAATCGCCATAAGTCCTTTCGTAGGAGGGAAACCATTTTCAGGACCAGCTGCAAAGTTCATGCGAGCTCTTGGGATTGAGCAATCAAGTTTCGGCGTGGCTAAACTGTACTCAGATTTTCTAAAGATCCTCTTAGTAGATTCAATTGAAGAAGAGGAGATTATCAAGAATGTCAGAGATTTGGGAATCGAGTGCGTGAAAACAAACATCCGGATAAGCACATTGAAGGATAAGAAGAGGATAGTAAGAGAGATATCGCAATTGCTTTGAAGAGAAAAGTTGTCGCCATAATTCCAGTGAGGGAATTCAAGAATACAAAACTAAGATTGAGACCGTACTTTAACGGCGCAGAGAGAGCTGCCCTTACCACCTCTCTATTACGTCATGTCTTAGCCGCGCTGCGAAACTCGAAAGTTGACGCAGTTGTTATTGTCGCGTCAGACGAGAGGTCAGCCTCTAAGGTCTCGGAGGGTTTCGTCAACACACTTGTTATTCGCGAGAAAAGTCATCATGGAGGAGTCAGTAAAGCGATGGAAGAAGGAATAGCGCATACTGGGAGCCATATTACTGATGTGACATCTTTCATGTTGATCCCGTCAGATCTGCCGTTTCTTTCCCGGAGAGCAATAAACTCTGCAATATCCAAACTTAGTGACAATGATCTTGTGATAAGTCCTTCAATCAAGCGCGATGGAACAAGCCTGCTTCTTTTCAACTTTCCACGTGGCAAAATTCCTCTTCATTACGATGACAATAGCTTCAGGCAACACCAGAATGAAGCTAGGAAACTCAATATCAGATACTCAATTTTCCCAAAGAAAGAGTTTTCATTCGACTTGGACTCCATAACCGACCTACGAAAGTTAATGAGAAGTCTGAAAGCGAAGTCAATGCTAGAGCTCTCGCAGAAACTCGAATCTGAAGTGTAATTCTGAGCCAGAATGATCTACACGATTCGGAACTGCCGCATTCTCTCCCCGTCCGGCAAGACAAGAATAGTCGATCTCGCTAGTTCGCATGGAAAAATAGTCTCAATCGCGAGATCGAGGATCGACCACCGAAAGAAGTTGAATGAGTATAATGCGAAAGGAAAACTTGTACTCCCAGCTTTTACCGACTGCCACTGCCATTTGTTTTCTCTTGCTGAGCAGGCCTCTGAAGTTCAGCTGCGTGATTGCAAGTCTATTAGAGAGATGCAGAATAGAATAGAGGAGTATATCCGAACTCAGAGTCCTAGTCAGAAAAGTGGATGGATATATGGCAGGGGCTGGGACCAAGACCTTTTTGCAGAAAGACGACTTCCTTCGAAGACTGATCTCGATGCAATCACCGATGTCACCCCGATTGTAATGACACGCATTTGCGGCCACATTGCGGTGATGAATTCAAAGGCGCTCGATTTCTTCGTCAAAAAGGGAGCATTTCTTAATTTAAGCGAAGAATTAGTACCTAGAGACGCTCGGGGAGAATTCAGTGGGATAGTCGAGGAAACCGCTCTGACTAATTGTTGGGCAAGAATTCCGAAACCTTCGCTTGAAGATCTTCAACGGCTATTTCTGAAAGGACAGTCGGAAGCATTGCACTATGGTCTTTCAGGAGTCCACTGCATCTTGGATGATTTGGATCAGTTAGATGCAATTAGGAAACTCGATACGAAAGGTAAGATCAAATTAAGAGTTGGTTTGTTTCTTCCGATCTATGCCCTTCAAACTATCGAGCAAACCAAAGTAAATCAAAGAAAGAACTTGCTTATTGGAAAAAAAGTTCGAGTAATCGGATTCAAACTCTTTGCTGATGGTTCGCTAGGTGCGCGAACTGCTGCTCTAAATCAAGATTATTCAGATGATCCTGGCAATAAGGGCGTATTGAACTACTCTGATGATCAGATTATCGATTACGCGAAGAGAGCAAAACGTCTGAATCTTGTTCTGGCAAGCCATGCTATAGGAGATAGAGCAGTTGAGCAGGTTGCAAAGGCATACAAAAAAGCGGCTGTGACCTCAAAGGATCATTTTAGAATAGAACATTGCTCTATTGTAAGACCACAAGAAATCTCTAATCTTTCAGGAATAGTGTTATCCGTTCAACCAATGTTCGCCACTTCTGATTTCTGGTTGAACAAAAGAATCGGGAACTCTAAATCAAAACGGGTCGGATACATCTTCCGAACACTCGCAAGGAAGAATGTGCTTCTCGGGGGTTCTGACGCGCCAGTTGAATCTATCAACCCTTTGACTGGTATAGCCGCGGCGATTGACAACCAAGCAAACCCAAAGGAATCTCTTTCCATAATTCAAGCAATTCAAATCTACACAAAAAATGCCGCAAAGCTTTCTCCATTCACACAAAGCAGTGGAACGATCGAAGTGGGAAAAGAATGCAATGTGGTGGTTCTCGATGTCGACAATTTAGCATCAATTGCAAAATCGAGAGTAACGGATCTCTTCATTGAAGGAAAAAGGATGCAAACACAAGGTAATGC
>JARCRS010000154.1 GCA_029850555.1 archaeon
ATTGGTCACGTCATCACTGCAATACGTAGCTCCATTCAGTGTCGTCAGAGTCGCGCCTCCACAAATATACGTAATTGATGTGCTTGGTGCAGGCGTTGTAGTTGCTGTTATGCTAGTATTCGCAGAACTAGACGTATTGAAAGTGTTCATCGTGCTGGTGGTATTGAAAGTAGCATTGAGGAACAGCCCAAAACCGACAATGATAATCATCGCAATGACAATGAGTGCAGATACTCCAAGTGAAACTGCACTGTTTGCTTTAGCCATTGTAAGACGATAGAAATACGACTAGGTCTTATTTGAAACTAGATGATCGCGATGCTGTTCTAACGATCAGAACACCCGCACTTGTAGCACGGATTCAAATACATCAATTTACCAAAGACACTCTCATGAAACATCGACGTTATGTGCTGGTCGCAGTTGGCTGCGTGATTGTTTCATTCACCTTATTCTCAATCCTTCCTCTGCAGAGTGCAGAGGTAGAAGGTGGCGTTTCCATGCCGAATGATGATGTAGCATGATTTGTTGAGAAACAATCTTGACACGAAGGCCTTCTCTCCTTGACATTCATGTTTTTGGCCGAGTTCTTGTAATCCCACGCTCAATATGACTCCTCCCAAACCAAAACAGCTCTCAAAATTTGCCCCAGACATCTTGAGAAAGATGGTTCCTCAAACACTCGAGCGACATTACTCTGTGATGTCTTACGACGGCCACGACGGCGGATGTCCTGGATGCAAATCAGATCACGTGGTCGGATTCGGATGGCTTCCCAAGACATTCTGCACAATCATCACCGAAAGGGGAGGATTCAAGGATGTGAAGGTCAGTGTCAGAAGATATCTGTGCATGCACTGCAAGCACACGTTTCTAGCTTCCGACGCTCCCTTCTACGATCATTGCAAGTATGGAAAGGCAATCGTGGATCTGTGCCTTGCTCTCGCGGCATCGAATCCATACAATCGAGTTGAATCGATCCTGATGCAGTATGGAATTCAGGTTGACAGAGACAGCGTGAAGAGATACGCTCTCGCTTTCAGGGACAGGTCGATAAAGAAAGCTGGAATCCCGGTGATGGATTCTTCTGATGCAAAAATTGGCGTCAACATACTCAAGATGCTGTTCGATGTAGAAAATGTGAAGGAGCTCAAGGAGAAGTATCCGAAAGCAAAGTACGATTCCGTTATGGACGAGACGTTTCCGAGGAAGAAGGGTGCGAAGGAAGCTCTCGAAAAGGAGAGATTCAACAAGAGCGTGAATGGTGAAAAGCTCCCCAAATTTCCAGATTCCTTTACAGTCGCATCCTCGTACATGAACCATCTCGAATGCTTTGCCTCGATAGCTTGCAGAAACTCTCCGTTCAACGAGATCGTGGCTGAAGCACTCGCCAAGCCTCTTCTTGGTGCGGATGCGATTGTAACAGACGGCTCAAGATGCTACAATTCCATCAGAGACTACAACTGCCTGTTCCATAAAATGAAGAATTTCTTCGGCATCGATCCTTTCCTTGCAAGACAGAGAGAAATGATGATCACCAACAGTAGGAAGTTACCTCCCTCGATAATTTCAGAGTACATGTGTGACATCTACTCGTTTGCAAAGGTGGAATACGAAGAATGGCTCAAAGCAAGATATCCGGATCTTTTTGATTCTGAGACAGGGAAATACATCGGAGCTATGACAACCAATGCGATGGAAGGAGGAAACTGGCGGATGAAGTACGAGCTTCGTTCACCATATCAGAATGTCGCAAGCGTGGAGGCTAGGTCCATTCTCATAGCTTTGAAAAGATTCTTTGCAAACGTTCAAGGAAGGTAGACCCCACAAGAGCTTTGCCAACATCAACGGGGAATTTGATTTTCGAAGAGTAATGGAACACCAACAAAGGACGACCATTGCAGGGCAACCGGTCGAGAGGTACATCTATCGGTAGAGGCGTGAGAGCAAGACGAAGAAAAGTAATTCAGAATCAACGATCTATGCTACATCATCCATGTCCACCCGGTAACGTATGAAGGGGAGAGTAAGGCAGCTCTCCCTCCTCCTGAGTCTAACCTTCGATCGGGGTAATGTCGAGCTCTGTCTCCTTTTCTGCCCTAAGTACTGACACTTTGATTTTCTTTCCTATAATCGACCTCGTCAAAACACTGTAGAGATCGTGGAAGTTTTCAACCTTTCGAGAGTCAAGTCTTACCAATATATCTCCGACAGTGATTCCTGCTTTCTTTGCTGGTGTTCCCGGTTCAACTGAGAGAACGATCAATGCTTCTGTCTGACCCAGATTTTCTGCAATTTCTTTTGGAAGTGAAATCGGATTTGAGACTATTCCGAGATAAGCTCTTTTCATTGATCCGTTGCTTGAGAGCTCTGAGATTACGGTAGAGATCACACTTATGGGAATAGCTATTCCTCTATTTGCCAATATTGCTGAGTTCATTCCTATCATTTTTCCTGAGGCATCCACGAGCGGTCCACCGGAGTAACCTCTGTTCAGCCTGACATCAGTGATTACTAGACCGTCAATCCAAGGACCACCCATCTTTCCTTTCGGATTTGTGATGATTCCCGATGAAGCGCTTACACTTTCTCCAAAGGCGTTGGCAAGCGCTAGCACGAATTGACCAGTTGCGAGCCCTTCTGAATCGCCTCTGGGTATGGGTTGAAGATTTTTATTTGCCTCACTTACCTGAAGCAACGCGATGTCGGAAAATCGGTCTTGACCCAGAAGCTTCGCTTCTGAAACTGTGCCACCCGAGAACCCCACCTGCAATCTTGTGGCCCTTCCTATGACATGGGCATTGGTTGCGACCAGACCTGCCTTGTCCCAGATCACACCGGATCCCACTCCCCTCCCAGAGCTCACCTGTACCACAGATGGAGATACTTTCTTTACAGCAGCTACGAGCGCGTCTGAGAATGATTGAAGTGTCTGAAGTTCCGAACTTGTACTAGACATAGTTATTTTTACCACTTTTTATAATTCTTGAGCAATACTTGATGACTAGGCGAGACCCCGTCTGGTCACACTTGACCCAGAAAGTCCGCCAAAGGGGGAGAAAGTTTAACAGACGGACGAGCTAAAGGGCTTGGTAGGGAGCGAACGATTTGTCCAGTCAGTGCAGTCGAATGCTAGATTCCACGCGGCGCTACTTCGGATCCTCCTCACACGGGGAGTTCCATGTCTAACGCGAACGAAATTCAGAAATGGAAGTGCCCATTTTGCGGCCTGAAAATAGAGGATAGAGATAGCCAGAGTTTCAGGCAGCGTGTGATTTTTCATCGAAAGATGCATGATGAACCTTAGGTGGTAGCGGAACTCTAATTGTTAAGAAAGATAAGATAGGGCGTGGGAAACCATGTCAAGCGGCTATTTGTCTTTCCACTTTGCCCTTTGCAGAAGCAAAAATTGATTCTGCT
This sequence comes from archaeon, assembly GCA_029850555.1. Classification (GTDB taxonomy): domain Archaea; phylum Thermoproteota; class Nitrososphaeria; order Nitrososphaerales; family CADDZS01; genus JASHOD01. Next base: position 3,421 of record JARCRS010000154.1, read on the forward strand.
TCTCTGACCGTAGCGCCCTCATGAACAATAGCCCTGATTGCCTTTATCATGGGAACTGGGTTATCATTCTGCCAGATATTTCTACCCATGTCAACACCGACGGCTCCTTCTTTTAGCGCGTTGAATGTTAGATCGAAGGCATCTCGCTCCGTCTTCAGTTTCGGTCCGCCGGCCACAACTATCGGAACGGGGCAACCCTGCACGACTTTTGAGAATCCTTCACAGTAGTAAGTCTTTACAAGATGACACCCCAACTCAGCCGCTATTCGGCAACTCAACGCCAGGTAGCGCGAGTCTCTTTTCTCAAGCTCTTTTCCGACCGCGGTAATCGCCATTACTGGTATACCAAATTCTTCTCCGTCGTCAACAAGCTTTGCGAGATTTAGGAGACTCTGCCGTTCATGCGCTGTGCCAACAAAGATAGAGAGCGCCACCGCTGAAACGTTCATACGAACCGATTCGCGGATCGAGGTGGTGATGCCCTCGTCG
>JARCRS010000155.1 GCA_029850555.1 archaeon
AATGTCCCAGTGACCGGCACGTGGAACTATGTGCAGTCTAACGGGATAATGTTCCTCAAGCTCTCAGGGAATGGATTCACGATAAGCATATCCGTGCTCATGAATCCTACTTTAAGCGGATCATCATTCTTCGCCGACATGCGTGTTAGCGGAATGAGCTCACTCGTGTTCCTTGATACGAGCTCGAGTACGAACAACTTCTACTTTATTTCTTCATAGGTAGAGCCAAAAGGGCAAATAAAAGAAGGAAGAGAAAAACAAAATAGGAAATGCGTTCCCAACCGCGTCTCCTTCTTTCCCCTTTTTTATTTTATCTCAAAACAAATCGCAACGTCAACAGCTTTACTCTTCCACTGTGAAAGCCAACAGACATAACGAATCATTTAGAGCGGTTTCTCACAAATAGTAAAGTCTAAAAAATAGCCGCTTCTTTTAGCAAACGGTTCAACTCTCTTTTTCCATCACATGGTATATCGGTTAACGATAGTGAGGGCGCTCCTCGCAAAAAAACTAGGATCGATCTAGAGTCGAGCCATATTGTTGCATCAATCTCAAATCATGTAAGAAAACTTATTACGAACGCATAGATCCACAGCAGCCAAGTGATTGGGATTTGAAAAGAAAAATTCCTGTTATTATGACTGCGTCCTTCTTGCTCTTACTCCTTCTCGTTTTCGGTGCTGCGTCCTATTCATATGGGACTAGCAGTTCGTCGACTACTAACATCGTCTTTGATGCAAATCCGCCCAGAGAATTTGTGGCCGCTTCATCCAGTGGGTTGCCGTCTGCACAAAGCGACGTATGTAATGTCGGCTCATTCGATCTGCATTGTTACACTCCACAGATGATCCAAAAGGCCTATGATTTCACTGGAGCCTACAAACTGATTGGAGGAGAAGCTAACGCTGGAGCGGGAGTCACAATCGTGATCGTCGACGCATACGGCAGTCCAACCATCGCACATGATCTCCAGGTCTTTGACAGTACTTTCGGACTACCCTCGGCTAAACTCAATATAATTTGTCCGCAAGGATGCCCAACATTTAATCCAACTTCGGGAAACGAGATAGGCTGGTCTTTTGAGACCACGCTAGACGTAGAGTATAGTCATGCGATGGCGCCTGGCGCAACAATTGATCTTGTTGTTGCCTCGACAAACTTTGGCAATGCCATAAACAATGCGGAACAGTATGCGTTGGATAACTCACTAGGGCAGATATGGTCCCAGAGCTTTGGAGCTTCGGAATGCTTCTTCAGCGGGGATAACTCTCAATTCGTACAATCGCAACAAATATACCAAGCAGCAGCAGCCCAAGGGATAACTCTGATCGCTTCCTCGGGAGACAGCGGAGCTCAAGAAGGTTGCCCCAGTCCCAGCGCACTTTACCCATCCTCAAGTCCGTTAAATCTTGCAGTTGGCGGAACTCACCTAAACATCTCTCCAAATGGAAACTATCAATCAGAGACAGCTTGGAATGATGAAGAAGATACTTACCTTCTGAATCAAGGAGTTAGTTTTCCATATGCAACTGGCGGAGCACCCAGCATCTTTTTCTCACTCCCGAGCTATCAGAGTGGAATATCACTGACCCCATATACCTGTTCTGGGAGCACAATATCAACCTGCAGCACTGGAGCAACTGTTTTTCCCAACACAAGAACAACCTCTGACGTATCCTACGATGCGGATATTGACGGCGGTGTGCTCGCCTACTGGAGCGCAGTACCAAGCCAAGCAGGGTTTTACATTTTCGGTGGAACTAGCGCAGGCTCCCCCCAGTGGTCAGCAGTAATCGCGATAGCAGATCAACTTCACAAAACTTCATTTGGAGATGTACATAGCCTACTGTATTCCCTCGAAGGAACCCGCTCCTTCCATGACGTCACATCTGGTTCAAACACGTTAGAACCAGGAAGCGGATATCTAGCAACTGTAGGATATGACGCTCCAACTGGCCTCGGTTCGCCAGACGTTGGGGTGCTAGTACAGGCTCTTTGAGAACAAAAAGCAATTCTGTTTGCGCTAGGAAATGTTGCCCCGGCGCAAATTCTAACTTTTTTTAGCACTACCTATTCCGAATAAAGAAAAACGTCATTAGATTTTATTCAAAGATTACTATCATGGATTTAATCTATTGATTGACTGTGCTGCCTCTGTCTTCAACATAAAATGCCCATCTTCGAAAGACTCGATCCTCCTCAACCTTGACGTGAAGTCAAGTGGGACTTGGCCAAAGCAACTTTTATGCTTCGTATTTTCATGTATCTCTTCCGTGTTTTCATCTCTCTGTATAGATAGCGGGAGGAGCGAGAATTTAACGACCCGTCTTTTAACGCCTGTTCAACTCTTTGGACAGTTCAAATTCCATATATCGGATCCCGATGCCAGAATTCGTACCTAAGCTAAAATTTGTTGTACAAGCCGTGCAATAATGTAGGATTAAGAAGGCGCTATAGGCACTTCTCTAGTAGTAGGACAAAAAAGAAAGGGGTGAAAAAGATACACATGGTCTCAATAGCAGCACTGGCAATTCTGGGCGCAATATCCGGAATGGGCGCAACTTCGGTAGCTAACGGAGATACGAGCTCTGCAGTGCAAGCTGCAAGCCAACTTGCCCCGCACGGACTTTCTATAGCTTTGTCGCATGTCCCATCTTGGACCCATGCGCACGAAGTACTCTCGCAACATCTATCACAATATGCGGAAAATAGTGGAGCTGGTTCAGGCATATTCGGCGGGCTAGGAGCAGCCTTCAAGAAGGGATTTGCTCACATAGGAAAAGTACTCATACGTCCTCGCTAGGCAAAAGTCGAAAGGAAGGTAAAGCAAAAGTCTCCTTTCCTCTCTTCACTTTTTAACGAAGAGAGTTTCTTTTTCTCTATTCAAATTTTAGTGTGGTGAGTTGCGCCACGAACGAAGCGTCTCGTACCACAGAGCAAACAGTGAGATTGCGCCTATCGCAACCGAGAAGAAATCTAGCTCGGCAACATTCCCGGAAGGTAAGATAAAGACCGCTAGATACACAAACAGAATTGAAATCATAACTGCATAAGTAAATAGCCTCGGTATGATGAAAGAGCCAAATGTAATGAATGGTTGCAGGACATCTACCTTGACTTCCTTCAGTAAAGAGTAGCTTCCATCCTCGTTCTGAGCCAAGAGCACCATGTCACGAAGCTTTTCCAAATGATACTTTGCTAAAGTGGCGCTAGAGAGATTGAGCTCTCTTTGAATCTCTCTTATTCCAACCGCGTCGTTGCTTTTACTACGTAGAATGTGCATGTAGACTCGCAGCGTGTTGCCCTTGAGCGAATATTGCGGATCTGTGGCGACCTTGAGAGAAGGTTTGTCTAAAAGAGGGTTAGAAGTTGCAGGATGATTTTTTGAAGAAGAAGGATTTTCGTCATCCTCGGACTCGTCGATTTGATTTGTGTCCGTCCTAGTACCCAAGCGAAATAACACACTTACCTTTTCGATTCATGATACTGAGACCCAGAAAATATTCACAGTGCTACCAATGAGCCGCTCCGGAAGGAAATAAATGCATGACGAGCCGTCGATATGGATTTCAAATCCAGATGCATAAAGCTGTTCGCCCTTTTCATTCTTGAATTACCTTAGTGTACAACGATCTTTTCCCAAAGCAAAAAAGTGCGCTATTATGAACCGCCCTCTTCTAACTAGAAGGCAACGGAAGTAAAAACATCAAATGAGCATATCAAGAAAGTCACTCATCGGAGGCATAGTCGGCGCAATCATCTCCATCAGCCTCATAGTAGCAGGAGCATACGCATTCTCAGGCAGCAGCAATGGCAGCTTCTTCGGACTGGGAGGAAGCGGCGGAGGGAGCTCGACATCCGGCAGCGGAACCATGCAACTTAGCATGATCGACCCGCCAAACGTGCCAAGCAATGTAGTTGATGTATATGTCAACTATAGCTCAATCCAAGTGCACGAAGCGAATGCAGGCAATCAAAGCGGCTGGTAC
>JARCRS010000156.1 GCA_029850555.1 archaeon
TTGCGGCCCTTGCCATAGCCATCATTGCCGGATTCGCAGGTTGGTATAGTTATTCCACCGCCCACAGCATTACGACAACTCAAAATACCTCGACCGATTCCGTTTCCTCGGCCGGTCTGGCTTTTGTAAGAATAACGACGCACTATGGAATAATGGAAATTGAGCTTTTTCAAAATGATACCCCCAAGACTGTGGCCAATTTTCTCCAACTTGTCTCCTCTGGCTTTTACGATGGTCTTGTCTGGCATAGAATAGTCCGGGATACCAATCCTACGAAAAACCAGCTTTAGCTGATATATCGGATATTCTTGGATTGATCTACTTGGTTTTGCACGCTATCCTCATTTCTTCTCTTTCCATATAAATTCCTGTTCCGGGGGAGTTCATGTTATCCCGAGAGATTCCTTTTAGCTTTCTATCTTTGGCTTAAAGCTCTGCGTATTCTCTGTGAAAGATCTTGATGTGCTTGAAGCTGGGTTTCTCCGTTTACTAGCGAAAAATTTCGTGGGAAAGAGCCTTGAAAGTAAAGGCATTTCTCGTGGTCCTGCTCACTTTCAAAGTGGATATCTGGATTCAAGGTGAAAATTGAGTCCAGCCTCAATCTTTCAAGATGAGAAATGGCCTAGTTTAGAGGAAATCAGATCAAGGACTCTATCAGGTTCTGGAATATCTTCGAGTCTTTCAGCTTTACCGCCTCCCATTAGGTTTACTCCTCCTGGGCCTTTTTTCAATATGATATACAGGGAACCGCAGCCAAATTTTTTTGCAAGCATTCCTTGTGAAATAGACATGTCCACAATATTCTCGTAACCAACGACGTTAGATTTACCGATAATTCTCTTGATCTGAATATCTCCTTCGCCGATTGCGAACCTCGAGCTGCGCTTAACTAACGTGAACAGACCTAAAGCTCCAAAAGCGAGAGCCAGAAAAATGAAATAATGCAAATAATTCGAGGCTATGTTAAGAAACAATGAAAAAATGCCAATCGCGATCGCCCCCTTTATGAAGGTCTTAGCTACAAGTGGTCTGAGCACGAGCCTGGTGTCTTCATTCATCCCATTAGTATAACCAGCAGGCAACATTCGCTTCTCCCACTTTTCTCATGGTTGGATCATTTGTTTTACATTTTTCCATAACAAACGGGCATCTAGTGTGAAATCTGCACCCTGTCGGAAGATCGATGAGGCTAGGAACTTCACCTTGAGGAGGTTCTACCCTCTTCGTATCAAGCGTGGGAACTGATTTCAGCAAAGCCTGAGTGTAAGGATGCTTCGGGTCCTTCAAGACTGTGCCTGTAGGCCCGTTTTCTACTATCTGTCCTGCGTACATTGTGGCAATATTGTCAGAAATGTATCTTGCCACCGCTATGTTATGAGTAATCACTAGATAAGAAAAATTATAATCGTTTCTGAGATCCACAAGCAAGTTCAGAACTTGAGATTGAACGGAAGCGTCAAGGGCAGAAGTTGGTTCGTCAAGTACGATGAATTTCGGATTGGAAATTATCGCTCGGGCAACTGCAATCCTCTGACGTTGGCCGCCAGAGAGGTCTCTGGGTCTTCTTTCCGCAAAGTTTCGATCGAGCGATACAGCGGACATTACTTTTTCGAACTGGGCGTCTTTCTGTTCCTTCGGAACGCCCATCTTGAGCAAAGGCTCCGTTACTATGCTTTTAATCGACTGCCTCGGATCAAGGCTCTCAAAAGGATTCTGGAAGACCATTTGCACTTGCTTTCGAATTTTATTTCTGTTTTTGCCTGTAACCAATTGGCCGGCAAACATTATTTCTCCTTCTGTAGGCGTCTCAAGTGTGGTAATGAGTCTTCCAAGAGTAGTCTTGCCAGATCCACTCTCGCCCACAAGACCAAGGACTTCCCCGCTAGAAATTTGGATGTTAACATCGTCAACCGCCTTTACCAAGGGCGGTTGTTGCTTGAATATCCTATTCAATAAGCCAGATTTCGAGGCTAGGAAATATTTTTTCAGACCTTTCGTGCTAACAAGAGCATCAACCATATAGAAAACACCGAACTTCGCTGTTGTCTTTCGAAGTTGCTCTTGGAGATTGAGCAGAGCATATAGGCATGGCGCTAGGGCACCGAGGGTGAAACCGACATCCAGTCGGCGGATTAATCATGTCTGGAGGAGAGCCAGATATGGCGTTCAACCTGCCTTCGCTTTTTGAAATTGTTGGGATACTCGCAATAAGGGCTTGAGAGTACGGATGCAAAGGGTTTTTCACAAGAATATCCGAGGGAGAAATCTCACTAATTTCACCAGCATACATTACCACCATTTTATCTGCTATAGAATGAGCGACATTAATATCATGGGTTATGAAAATTATGGACATTTCATACTGCTGCTGGAGCTCTCTCATCAGCTCGAGCACCTGGGCCTGCACTGTTACGTCTAGAGCAGATGTAGGCTCGTCCGCAATCATAAGCTTGGGTCTCATCAATAGGCCCATTGTTATGACGACGCGCTGAATTTGACCACCTGAAAGCTGATACGGATACCTTTCAATAATCGATTCCGCGTCTGGCATCCGAATGTCTTTGAGTTTTTGAACCGCCTCCGCGTACGCTTCTTCTTCGTTGAAGGGTTTACTCTCGTGCTTTGACCTAGACTTTATCGCCTCGAGCATCTGGATATTGATTCTTTTCACGGGATTCAAAGTGTTTAGGGGATCTTGAAATATCATAAATGCCGTTGTGCCTCTGAGACTTGCCGCCTGCCCCGAACTCAGCTTCGTTATGTCCTGTCCGTCGAGAATGATTTTTCCCCTCTCGTAGATCGCGTTAGGCGCAAGAAGCTTGACAATGGAGAGCCCCAGAGTGGATTTTCCGCTACCGCTTTCACCTACAATCGCGATACTTTCTCCTCTTTTGACTTTTAGGTCAATTTCATTTAGAGCGGCAAGCTTCCCATATACCGTCCGATAGACGATCGTTAAACCCTGCACGTCAAGGATGTAACTATTATCGGAAGCAAACACTAATAGTTCATCCGTCCGCTGACGAGATCTTGTAGCCTGTCCCCTGCCAGAGTAAAAGCAATCACGACTATTGCTATCACCGCTCCCGGAATGATTGCCCACCACCAGTCAGCTGGGAAAAAGTTCAAGCCCGCACTCGAATCTGCGCCCCACTCTGGATAGTTGAACCCGACCCCAATACCAAGAAAAGCTAGACTAGCGTAAACCAAAATAATCGTTCCAATATCTAAAGTCATGTACGCTATCACGGGATCAATAGAATTTGGGACAATATGTCTCAGCACTATTCTAAGTGTGCTAGCTCCGCTAAGTTTCGAAGACTCTACATACCCTTTTTCTCGAAGTGTGAGAGCTTGGGCTCTGAAGAATCGGGTGTATGTCGGCCACCATACGATAATCAGGGCATAAAGCAAAGAGGTAAAGTTTGAGCCTAGCAGAATGGCCAGTACTATTGCGAGTATGAGTCCCGGGAGAGAAAGAAATGCGTCCGTTGCTCTCATTATGACTTCATCAAGCCAACCTCCGACATAACCAGCGAACGTTCCAAAGAACATTCCAATCAAGATTGCACTTGAAACAATTAAAACCGGAGCTACCGCATCATGAGGAGCAGCATACAAAATCCTCGAAAACAAACTCTCCCCTTCGATATTTGTTCCGAAAATCAGATTTGGGAAATGGGCAAAAGATGGCGGAGATGCGCTAACGAGGTTCCCGAATAGCCCAAAAGGATTTGATGGAAGCAACAACCACCCATAGGAAGGGTGGTTCAATACGACAGCGAGTTCTTGCATGATTCCTTCTATGAGAGCCCATGCGAAGAAGACACCAATAATTGCCAACCCGACCAACGCAGGCTTGTCTCTCGCAAAGAAATGCAGATAGAAGGCAAAGCTAGACTTTGAAGCATTACTCTTTTTTGTTTCCGTTTCGGCGGGTAGGGTTTCCGCAACCGTTTCGGTAGCTTGAATTGGTCTGCGCATTAAATGATCTAGGATCGACTTGAAAACCATTACGTTAATCTCACCCTCGGATCTGCAAATGCGTATAGAACGTCGGCTACAAGGTTCGCCAAAACAACGGAAATTCCGATGATAATTGTGAACGCGTATATCGCGATAAAATCAAAATTAAAAATAGCATTCACGCTAAACCAGCCCATTCCATGGTAATTAAAAACGTCTTCAATTACCACCGCGCCCCCAGCTGAAAAAGCGAACACGAGTGCTACGAGCGTGATTATAGGAATTATAGCATTCCTAAAAGCTGTTCCCCAAACAACTTTACCTTTGCTGAGACCTTTCATGTACGCTAGCTTGACATAATCCCTGTCAAGGGCATCGATCATGCTGGCACGAGTTATTCTAGTAATGAGTCCAAAGCTTGCAATGGCGATAGAAAGAACCGGCAGAACCAAGTGTTGCAGAACACTGTAAAAGAAGGTCCAATCCCCGGCGATAAGAGCATCAATTAGAGGCACTCCGGTAACAGAGGGAGGAGCAGTGAGAAATGGATTATACACTCCAGAAGCAGGCAAAAGCCCTAACCAGTAGGCAAAAATTAGTAATCCTATGAACCCTACCAAAAATACCGGTGTTGACCAAGTAACGAGATATACTGCCTTGATTCCATAATCGGCTGTTTTGTTTCTGTTTGCAGCTGCAATCGCCCCTGTGTATATGCCTATCAGCACCGCAACGATATTTGCAATAATCACGAGCTCCAGGGTGACTGGTAAATATTGATGTAACTCAACAGCCTCCGGAACGTGATAAGTTGGATCGTATCCCAAGTTCCCATGAAAAACGCCCACGATATAATTCCAAAATTGGACAGGAATTGGTAGGGCAAGCCCGTATTGGTTTACGGCCGCTTGGAGTTGGGCGTTAGTGGCATGCGGACTTGCTAGATAGATACGGGCAAGTTGGATTGGATTCCTTAGAATTGAATGAATCAAGCCGAAAATTAGAGCTAAAAGTAAGATAATTGTTATCACCGCATTAATTACCCTTCTTGTGAGGTAAAATGCTAAGCTTGATACCAATCAGGTCACATTTAGGAGACTCGTATCAAACTAAATCCCTTATTGACTTTACTACCATTTTCTCTGAAGTGTTATTCTGACGCTACTTTTAAGCACGCTGTATCATCTCAAAAAAGAGAAGGGAGCCTAGACTCCCGTCAGGAACCTAGGTATATGTTATCATGTTGTAGAGAATTGCATACTGGAATGGTGAATACACTAGTCCAGATATGTATGGCGCATGCCAAATGTAATTATCTGGTTCTGGTGCCTGAACCATTGTGTAGAGTGAGAGATAGATGTTGTATGCTTGCTCTGTTTGCTGTATTTGCAGGGTCGAGTTTGTTTCGAAAGGAATCTTGGATAGTAGGTTGTCCAAAGTGGCGTTGGTTAACCAAGAGTTCTCGTGAGCTGCTTGTGTGGCCAAATCGTAGAACTGTTGGTATATCGGGTCTGGCCAGTCAGCGCACCAGCCGACATCAACCATTGGCACTCCATTTTGCGGAGTGGTGTCAATGAATGAGCCGTAATAACCCTCCGTCGTCGCCTGTGGTGCAAGAGCTATTCCAATTTGTGTCAGACCTTGCTGCATTACGGTGATCTCTTCCTGCAATACTGGTGTCAGTGGAGCGAGGTAGTATAGAGCGATCGGAGGTAATTGAGTGCCGCTCGGATTACCGAGTGTTTGGCCGGCTGAATCTATCGCATAATATGGCGTGCTAAGTAGTGTTTGATTCAAAACCTGTCTTGCGAGGGTTATGTTGTATGAATACAGAGGAATGTTCTGTGGGTTGTCCAACGGTCCGTACCCTGGAGGTATTGGAGGTGTGAACATCAAACCAAGCTGGGTGCCATTGAAAATGAATTGTGTTTCCATTTGCGTATAGTTCACCGCATGAACTATTGCCTCTCTCAGGCCGGTCATATTTGTGGGAAAGATCTGTGTGTTCATTTGAGCAAGTGGGAGATCGCATAATGGGACTCCGAAGTTCGTGAATAGGTCGCTGAAAGGAACAGTACTCTTGTACTTGTATCCATCGTATATGGCTTGGAATTGATTCGGACCAACGTTCCCATTTTCCGCCCCTCCTATAGCCAGCTGGGCGGTGTTTGAATCAAAGGCAGCGATCTGAGTGTTTGGTTGCTCCCCGAAGTTCATTGTGATCTGACCTATAGTCGCGGGTTGTAGAGAAGGATCGAGGCCGCTAACGCCGACTCCCCAATAATTTGGATTTGCGTCCAGAACCAATTGAGACTGACCGCTGACAGCAGCATTGGGTCCATATTCATAGGGACCAGTACCGGGCATCCCATGAGTATTGAAATAACTTGTTTCGGCGCTGTTTGTGTTATTGACCACACCCCCATTTGCATCGATGTATATAGGATCCTGCATAGCTCCCCATTGCGGAGGGAGATCCGTTAAGAAGAGTGGGTATGGTTGAATGAGGTTGATCAGGAAAGTCATGGATCCACTAGCGACATATGCCTGATGAGAATACGACATGATGGCGACTTGAGTTGCGTTGCTTGGATTGAAGTTGCTTAGCATTTGATTCATTGCTGCGACTTCAGCATTTTCATTTGCAGGAACGCCATTGGCTACCAGTGCATTCTGAAGACCCCAGGGCCAAACTGTGCCATCGTGACCCACAGAAGAAGCATTGAATGTAAGTCCAACGTAGTTCGAGTAACCTACCGTTGTTGGTGCGTTGTAGTACAGCTCTCTAACAAAACTAAACCAAGCCACATAGGCGTTCACCGGATCCTTGTTCGAAAACCAAACGTTGGGTCTGATGGTGAAAGAGTAGTTTTCGTAATTAGGGCTGACTGTATAACTTGACGCTACAGCAGGAGCTACTTGAAGCGAGTTCACTCCAGATGAATTGGTCTTGTATGTGACCAAGCTTTGAAATACATTTGCAAAGTATCCATCTGTAACGAAGAATCCGTATGCAGGATCGAGCGAGTCGAATGCAGCTCCAGGAGTGTTATCAGTTAATTGATTAGGATTTGGTGGTGATACTCCAGAAGTGCTACTTGAGGTCGTGCATGCAGTACCTGCGCAAGTAGTGGTTGTTGTTTTTGAAGTCAATGATGTTATCGCTAGGTAACCGCCTACAGCAATAATGATCACGATTACGACCACTATGCCGATCATGGCACCGCGACTGATCGCTTGTTTTAGCTTTGATTTACCACTTGAAAACATAGATTGTGCGGTGTTGTTTGGCTCTAAAAAGCGTTATTACCAACGAGAGTTACTCTCTTTTCCGACAATTATTTCCCAAGGTAGTTGAAAAGAGTAGACTGGGAGAGTTTTGGGGAAGCGTAGTAAAGCCATATGGAAGCGCAGTGAAGAAGCCTGACAGCACCAAGATTAGTTACCTCATCGGGTCAAAGGAAGAGAAAGGGGAGGTGTTCCAATATCGCCTTGCAGCTGAACAATCAGCAAAGTTCCGTGGCGAAACTGACAGACGGATCGGCTAACGACCTTATCGGAGCAATATGCACTACAAAGTCAAAGGCATGCCCGACTCCGGCGAGCATACGCAATCAATCGTTTGCAAATGTTTCTAGTCGGTATCGATCATATCTCAACATCTGCTAAACTCTACATGCAGTCCGAACAGAAAAAGGAAGGACTTTTCTGATCTCCTCTTTTTGAACAAAGTGAATCAATCCAAACTTTAGCCGTGTTGCTAGCGAAAAATGTTCCAGTGAAGTAATAACCGCCAGCAGTCTACTCTCGTATTATGGCATTTGATCCAGCAGGCCGTCCATTTGAACTAAAAGTAGAACATGCGGATACTGTGCAGACAAAGGAGGAGCTCAAAGAAAAACAAGAGGCTCACGAATATGAGGACAAGCGTCTAAAAGAACTGGTTCAAAGCGACGAAATGTATTACGCTCTGGAGCTCTTTCTGCTAGGAGATCCCAAGAGACAAATAGAACAGCTTGGAGATGTAGACAGTCTACTTAGCAAGGGCGACCAAGCGAAATCCGCGGACGATCACGTTAAAGCACGATACAACTATGAAACAGCGGCAAAAATCGAGATGTACAGACAAAACAAAGAAGGTTTGCGAAAATGCTTAGTATTATCTCAGGAAGTTACAGAAGAGAACGACAAACACTTTGCATTTCAGAGAACGATACTTGATAATTTAGATGAAGTTCTTCGAGTCTCGAAACAATATTACGACACAATACCAGGCTCTCAAGGAGACTGAATGAGAATACTCGGAAATAGTCGGTGAGCCCATCTCGTGGTCTCATACAAGTATTGCAATTAGACTTATGGGTTGAGAAAACCCAGATTTTATTGCGACCTTTCAAATCCCTAGTGCGTCGAACGGTGCGTGCTCGTTTTTGTGAAAGTTCCAGTTTCTCAGACAGTAGAGTTATAATTGATCTTATAGATCAATACATCCTGGAACAGTCCACTTCCGCTACTAGTTGCGGCCGCAGCATTTGGCAAACTCGAAGATTCGAAAGCGAGCTGGAAAGGAGCTGAGGAGTTTGAGGCAGGAGCCTTTACTTGATAAGTGAGGAATTCCGTGTAGCCGTCGGAGATTCCAGACGCTCCATTGCTGGAACATAAAGTTCCACCGTATCCAGAAACTTGCGAATTGAGACTGCAGGGGCCAGATGTAGTAAGGCCAGCCAAAGCAGGGCCGTATTCATACTCATTTGTTGGTTGGAAAGGCATAAGCTCACCGAGCGTTGTGTTTGCCCAAAAGTAAGGCGTCGGAGTAAAGTCGTCCGGGTACATCAAGGCTCTCGAACCGTTTGTCTCTTCTATACCGCCAGGGGGACATTGCGGCGCTACATCACATGTCGTATTTCCAATTCTGATGAACCATTGCTTCTTTGATTCATCCCCTCCGGGCGGATTTGGAAACGGTGTATTGACTGTCAGGAAGAAGTAGACTTGGGTTGGTCCGCCGCTACTGGACGTTTGCGCAATCCACGAACCAGCGATAAAGATCAGGATATACGTAGGGTCATGAAGCTCTTTCAAAATCTGCATTGATGTTGCTGGATCAGAGCTCAACACCCTCCCGATCAATGCGATTTGCGTTCCATTGCTCGTGGCGTTATCTGCGAGAGTGGTCCTGTTCCCCATCACCGCGACCCAATATCCATAGTCCCACCATGAAACAATAGTCGAATCAGCGGGCGTTTGTCTGATGAATTGAAAAGCTTGGAACCAGTCTGGCGAATTCGTAGCAAAAGACGTAGCGCCGTTTGCAACGCTCACAGGTGTGTTTGCGGAGGCAAACCAACCCGCATGA
>JARCRS010000157.1 GCA_029850555.1 archaeon
CCTCATCCCCGACATAGAATCTCACGAACTCGTCAGGTCCTTGCTTTTTGTACATGCCCCCCTCCAAGACTCTTTCCTTGCGGTCCTGTTGAGATCATCCAATAAGTTTGACCCTCTCCCATTGGGCTAGATTCGAAGCTCGAGCCAAAAACTTCTGAGTAAAACTTGCTCATCTTTTCTGGATCGTTTGCGGGCAGTTCAAAATGCACAAGAGAATTTCGCATGATTTCAAAGAGCCACTTTGAGATCTAATTAAGCATGTTTCACAAATCGATTGAGTTTGTCCGCCTAAACCTAGCCCCGCAAGAGTGCTTGGAAAATAAACTCAATACCTTAATAGCTGTTAGATGACTCTCAAGGCCTCCGAGAAAAATTGGCCTCCTTATCGCAAGCTAAAATTCTAGGCGGAGTTGGTTCGATCCTAGTTCTTTTGGGAGGATTAGGCTCACTTGCAGTGCGTTATCTAGGCACGGCTCTTCCGATAGTTGGATTAATTATGACATTGATCGCAGTGAAGTACATTTCTGATGTTGTTCAAGATTCATCCATTTTCAAAAACATAATCATAGCGCTCGGAGTTGCAATAGTAGGCTCAGTCGTACTTGGAGTCTTTCTAATAGAAGCCATTCTCGGATCTTTTGGAAGCTTATCAGGATTAACAAGCAGTCTTAGCACTTCCACTGTCATAACTGGCACGCCTTCGCTATCGGGAAATTTCTTGCATTTTGTAGAAGTTGTTATAGCTGGTTTTGCGATTCTCTGGATACTTCTGATTGTCTCGGCCATTTTTGCGAGAAAAAGCTACAACACAATTTCCACAAAACTTAACGTCGGACTTTTCAGGACGGCCGCCCTACTCTACTTGATTGGCGCGATCCTGACAATAATATTCATTGGACTCATTATCGTACTTGTTGCTCAAATCCTGTTAATCATAGCTTTCTTCTCGATTCCTGAGACAGCCATAGGATATGACCAAACAACAACCACAACCTACTATCCCCCACCTCCTTCTATGCAACCTGGACCCTCTTCTACTGTGAATCAATCTGCAATACCAGGACGGACTTGCCCTAGGTGCGGGGCTCCAGTCACGCAGGAATCTGTTTTCTGTCCGAGCTGCGGTTCGAGTCTTACCCAATGACAAGAGATTAGTTCAGTCCGAATAACTTCCCCGCGTCGACCCTTTTTTCCTAGTTCTTGCTTTGAGAGCGTCACTCATGAAAGGTAATCGACAAGGTCAATGAAACTTTACTCTCAGCAGTATAACAAGGCCCCGCTGTTCAATGTCCCGATTTAACTTAAAGTTAAGAGTTGTTTGAGACTTGGGAGACGCAAATTTCGCTAGCAGATGGCAAGCAGATAGAAGCAATGAGCCTGTATCCACTAGAATAAAGAATACTGTAGCGCCGCAAGGAGATCTGAAAAAGAAACTGGGCGAGACTGAAAGATCTCTGACATCTCAGATCTCAAAACTCGACAAGACCATCGCAAAGATGGGCGCGAAGGAAAAGAATCTATTCTCAAAGACCAGCGCCGCTTTCCAAAGACATGACACTGTTCAGGCGCATGCTTATGCAAATGAACTTTCTGAGCTTAGAAAGGCAATCAAACTTGTGAATGGTGCAAAGCTCTCTCTTGAAAGCGTGCAGGTGAGACTCAGAACCATAACTGATATCGGAGACCTTGCAATGGTTCTCGTTCCCGTTGGACAGGTAGTTGGTTCCGTCAGAAGAACGCTAGTGGGCATCATGCCATCTGCAAATGAATCAATAGGCGAGATCAATTCTGGTCTTGAGGGTTTAATGCAGGATATCGGGAGCCTTTCCAATGTCAGCGGATTCAGCCTTGAAACAACAAGCGAAGAATCCGAAAAAATACTCGCTGAAGCCTCGGTCGTTGCAGAGTCAAAGATGGCTTCGAATCTTCCCACTCTCGACAGCATCTCAGACACAGATTCCACGGCTGCGGACACATCTATCTAGAGACCTCTCGTTCAAGTAACAGGTTCGATAAGGCTCATCCGACTAGACGGGCTCGGAAGTCAAGCTCGACTGGGTAAGTCTTTGACCATTGCTAAAATCAATGGTCACATTCCAATTGGTGTAAGGAGGCACTGCAATGCTTGGATAGGTTTCGATCAATAGATCGTTAGAACCTGCTTGTATTGCAGGATTGTTTTCGGAAACTGGTATGCAACCATTGTTCAGGGGGACAAGCGTCGTTGCATTTGTCGAAAGACGGGACGCGGATATAGTGACATTTGTCATATAGATCGTATTCGGTGAACTATTTGTCACGTACACATCAAGATTCGAGTCCCCCGAGCACGTTGTGTTAAGAGAATTTGAAGATCCTGAGCCACTTATCAGGGCGAGCCCAGAAAAGTAAAGGCTCTGCGTCGTGCTCGAAGTACCCTGGTTTGGTGGATTTACGAGATAGGCGAGAGCGAGTCCTGAAATTACGAGTATCACAAAGCCACCCACAACGACGCTAGTGATGAGATTGCTTTTCGAAATCCCGCGTTTGTCCTTGATTCTTTTAGCAAAAGTAGAACCGAATTTCAAGGAAACGGGACCGATGTTAGTTCTTGATATCTGGATCTATTTCTTAGTTAACTCGCGTTCCCTCAATTTTTGAAAGATAATCGAATTGCCTGGGCGACAAAAGCAGAGCAACGTAATAATAGGATGAACAAAGGAGACACTATCCTGAGATTTTGGCAGCCGAGGCATCTTCGAGCGATAGATCAGATCAAAATCAGGGGAAGCCGCCGAGTGAAGAAGGCGGGTTCGGACTCTCCTCTTTCCTAGGCCATCTTAGCGAGCTCTCAAATCGGCTCAAGAAGTCTCTTTTCGCATACATTGTAGTACTCGCAGTTATCTCGTCCATTCCCGACCCGCTCCATCCTTTCGGAGGTAGCAATTCTTTCTATGGTTATAATTTTCTTCTCGCCGACCTGATACGTGTAGCTGAAACAACCTATGCACCTGGAGTCACATTCATCGCACAAAGTCCTGCGGATCCAGTATTCGCGTTTCTTAACTTGTCGATGGTAGCGGCCCTTCTGATCAGCTTGCCCTATATCTTCTATCAGATCTATGGGTTTGTCGCTCCTGGGCTCTATCAGAGAGAAAAAAGAGCTGTTCGAAAGTACATTCTGCCCTTCTCTCTCCTTTTGGCTATCGGAGGAATCTTTGGGCTTCTCATAGTTTTCCCAATTGTCATGAAAATATTGTTGCTTTTCTTTCCGGTAGTAGGCGTTGGCAAATACATGGCGATTGATTACTTTGTAAATTTCTTGACCTTAGTACCTCTCGTAACGGGCTTGGCATTCACTTTCCCAGTGTTTATCATACCTTTGGTAGAATTGCGGGTCCTAAGAGCGCAACAACTCTCAAGCGCTCGTAAATGGGTGTATGTTGGATTCGCGTTAGCAGTTAGCATAGCGAACCCAGATCCCACGGACCTCTCAAGCATACCCATCATAGTCCCCATTTTTGTTCTTTACGAGATCACGATTTATATTGCAAAGAGAATTGAAAAGAATCGTGCTGCAAAGTCGATCGCTCAGGGACTTGCCCCGCCCTAATTCCAAAGACTACAAGAATTGCGAGATTTTGTTATGCACGAGAGTCTCGTCTTCGACGTCAAACTTCACAAGTTCCGCCTGCCCATCATATCTCCTCGCTCTTTTATGTCCAAGAATATCGCTGAGGTTGAACCGACTGTTAAGGTCAAATCTAACTACACGGTTTGGGATAATCACATACTTCCAGAGCTTGCCGTAGAGTTTTTGTGACTCAGCCTCAGAATCTTCATGTAGAGAGTCAAATATCATAAAGCCCTTGACTCGCTTTATGATCTTGCCTTCTTCCTGCTTTAGAGTTTGAAGGAGCAATATCTCGCTTGGCTCAAATTCGTGCCTGTTGGTAAGAAAGAACTTTTGAACCTTGAATACGGTCTCAACGTACGTCTTTTTGAGATTTAGCCGGCGCATTTTGCTTTTTGGGAGAACGGCCAGAAGATATTTAACAGATTATTTTATTTCATCGAGCTGCGTATTCTCGCTTTACCGGATAATCCTTGAGAAGCGATCCTGAAGTTACACCTGGGGTACTTGTCGGCGTTGGCGGATGGGCTTATCTTCCCGTCAAGATCGGAAATAAGCTACAGATTTGCTCGACACTCTACGATTTTGTGGAGGTCAACTCTACATTTTACAATCTGCCCGAGATGGAACGGGTGAGAAAATGGAAAAAGACTGTACCCGCAACGTTTGGATTTACTCTCAGAGCGAATCGAGAGCTTACGCACATTGGACATCTAAAGCCAATTGCAAAAAATTACAAGATTTTTGAACAACATCTCAATATCGCAAAAGAGCTGGATGCAAGCATACTTCACTTCCAGTTTCCACCTTCCCTTAAGGTGACAAAAGATCTCGTGAGAGATTGGCGAGATTTCTTCAGCTCCATTACAAGAGAGGTGGGAAGGAGCGAACTCAAATTTGCGTTAGAAGTTCGAAACCCAACTGCGAAGGACTCGGATGATCTTGCAAGGCTCGTTCAAGATTATGATATTATTCCAACTACAGATGCATGTCGAGATAGTTCCGTGGCAGCCTCCGTTGATTCAAAGATAGTTTACGCGAGAGTCTTTGGACAAGGAGATCATAACAAATGGACATTCGATTCCCAGGAGCTAAGCGATCTCGGAGACAAACTAAGTGAAGCAAAGGCCAGAAGGAGGTATGTCACATTTCACAACCTCACGATGTATGAAGATGCATCTCGAATGAAAACAATTTTGAAGACAGGAAAGGATCACGAACAACCATCGAATGCTCCAATTGGTTTGGATTCTTTGAAGCGCGTCATTGCAACCGGAGGAATGAAGTACCCCGCCACAAAACAAGCGTTGATTGAAGAATTTGATTGGAAGACCTATAATCGTAACCGAGGGCAAAGAGCCCACGTCGGGGAAGCGCTTCGATTACTTGAAGAGAGACATTACGACTCTATCGAAGACGTGACGCAAAGTCTTGAGAAAACAACCGTCCTAGCTTAGCATGAATTCTAGATCTTTACAGAGCCCTTCTACATAACACCAGATAGGATGGATGCCGTCTCGATCCTTAAGGAGAAAGAATTATGCCAAGAACGGAGAGGTACAAAGTTCGTAGGCGTGGCGGTTCATACTATTCAAGGAAAGCAACTAGAATAAGCAGCCAAAAATACTATCCCTCTTCTAGTCAGGCAAAAACTAACAGACGTGCTTCTGCGAGGGTCGCTGCATCAGAAAGAAAAAGACGCGGAACACAATGGCGACATGGACGGAAGTCTAGGGCTCAGATGAGACGAAGCAGGGGAAGATAGGCTAGTTACTCTAGACTGTCTCTTATTCCCTAATGAGATGGACCAGAACAAACTATCAGCTAAGGAACAAATAGCTGTCGTGAACTTGCCTTCAAGAGAAACCTGAACTTTGAAGGCAGGACAAATCTACAAACAGATTACGGCAAAGAACGGAAAGCACGTAACTCTTCGAGCAGTTCGGTGGGAGGATCTCGACGCTTGTCTTGAATTTGCAAACCGACTTGTCGACGAAAGAGAAATTGATCCTGACTTTGGAATTATCCTTGACAAGAGGCAAACACTTGAAACCGAAGCCGAATGGCTCGGAGATAAGCTCGCAAGCATAGAGCGCGGAGATCAGGTGAGCTTAGTGGCCGAAGCTGAAGGCAGGTTGGTCGGAAACTCCGAAGTAATTAGAGGCCATGTGAGCGACGAATTTCATCATGGCAAACTAGGAATATCAGTTCTAAAGGAGTATCGAGATCAAGGAATCGGACTTCAAATGATGAAGACACTAGTTGACGAAAGCAGAATGGCGGGGCTCAAAACTATTGAGCTTGAGGTATTTGCTAGTAATCCTAGAGCGATCCATGTCTACGAGGCTGCAGGCTTCAAGCAGGTAGGAAGGATTCCAAAGAAAATATTTCGCAAAGGTCATTTCACAGATATTATTGTTATGGCGATCGAGCTTTAGATTTTCAAACTTGCCCTTTAGTCCACTTATCCAGTCCTTCAATTACTTCCTCAAAATCATTGAACTCAATGTGGAATATCTTTCTTTGATCACACATCTCGGATAGTCTAGATCTTCCGACTGAAAAGACAAGATCTGCCTTCTTTGCCGGCTCGTAATCAGAAGAGCCATCTCCTATGTAGGCTACCTCGTATTCTAGATCATGATAGTAGTTCAGAAGATCTTCTTTGAAGTTGGTTGACTGCTTGTTTGATAACTTGGGAAAATCAATCAAGATTCCCTGTTCGGTAGAAACGGTCTTCCCGGCATGGATCTTTAGGGCTCCGCTCAATCCATGTGTTTTCAGAAGCTGCTCGATGCAAAAATCAATACCTCCTGTCGTAACGATAAATTCATAGTCCTTTTTCTTGCAGTACTCCACAAGTCGAGTGAAGTTTGGCCTGATCGTGATTCTTTCACCGGCGAGCATCTTCAAGATCTCTTCCCGTGGGACCCTAATCATTCTATATTGCTCGATCAGGCATTGTTCAAGCAAGATCTCTCCGTTTTCGAGCTTGATATCCAGACTCTGCCAATCCCCTTCTCCAAATTTCTTTAGGATTAGCTCACCTGTGTCGACGTCGACTATCGTGCCGTCAAAATCACTTAAGACTGCAATTTTTTCTTTATTCACTCTTTGATCTATCTCGGAAGCGTTAGCTTGCCTTCAATTGCTCCAAAGCAAAATCCCCCGACGCGGACCTGAGTTGGTCTCTCAGAGTTTCCTCCTACTCTGACGAAGATCTGGCTCGGCCTTGAAATTTCTAGTCCCTGCTCAATCCAATTCAGCTCCTCTGGTTTGACCAATGCGTGCCGGAGCATCCAAGCGGCGGCCGGACCTGCCGCGGAACCTGTAGCAGGATCTTCTGCGCCACCGAAAATCATCCTTGCATGCAGACGCGCCTCAGAGTTTTCTGTCTCCCTTGAAACAATATAGAAAAATTTCGCATCAGAGGTTTTAAGATAATTTTCCATTTCAGAAGTGTTGGGTCGTATATTTCGAAGGGTATCAAGGGACCTAAAGGGCACTACTGCGAAAGCGTTTCCTGTTGAAACTGTCTCAATAGGTAAACCTGAATCAAGATCCGATTCTTCCACTCCGAGAGACCTTGCCACCTTACTGGGGTCATGTGTCATTCCCCATTTTGGTTCAGGCTGTGTCATCTCACCAAAATAGTTGCCATTACGCTCAGAAAATACAATCGGTACAGATCCTACATTTAGATCAAGGATTATTTCTTTGCTTGTTCCACGAAGTACCCATGCTGTCCCTAAAGTGGGGTGACCTGCAAAAGGTAGCTCTTCATTGACTGTGAAGATACGAGTACGGATTCCTTTCAACTTTTCTATATTTTTTTCTCTTGGTACTACAAAAGTTGTTTCGGACAGACGCATTTCTCGCGCGATGGTTTGCATTTCTTTATCGTTCAAGCCGTTAGCATCAGTAAACACTGCAAGCGGGTTGCCCTCAAGTGGATGCTGGGCGAACACATCAATATGGACAAACTTCAAAATGCGATTCTCTGTCATTACAATCCCGGAAGGTGCACTATTCGCTCTAAGAGTTTTCCGTTAGAACTATGATTTTCAAGGGAAATGACGCCGCTTTCAGAGGCTTCAAGGATTTATTAAAATAGAACAAGGAGATTTTTTCCAGTTGTTGGATAATGGCAGAACCCGAAAAAGGAAGGGGAATCGAAGGATGGAGGAATGTAGAGCTTCCTGAAAATCTCGTCATTGAAGTTGAACAATTGATGAAAGAAAAATACGAGAAAAGACCCGCTCAAGTTAACCTCGGCCTATTCATCGGAGATCTAATCCGAGAGAGCTTGAAGAAAGTCGAAATACAAGAAAAATACGTTTCAATACTCGAGGACTATGCGGTCGAGCCAGAATGCATTTACATCAGAGATAACCGTCGTGATGTCGTAGCAGAACTAAGGTTCAAGGATGGAGCTGACCTTTATTGCAACATAGATGGGGCAAAGAACTGCGTCCATGTCGGATTTGCATGGTCGCTTCCCGCCGTTCAAAAGATCATTTGGGATAAGAACACCAAAACTAAAAATTGAGGAGAAAGATATTAAACAAATTGCAGCTCAAAATTGGAGATAAAGCCCCGTTATTCGAGGCAATTACTGACAATGACACGAAGCTTTCTTTTGGGGATCTGATAGGGAAAAATAACATCATTCTCTATTTCTATCCTAAAGACATGACTCCAGGATGCACCGCTGAGGCATGCGGATTCAGAGACAACTGGGACAAGATTCTTTCGCTAGGTGCAACTGTCATCGGGGTTAGTTCTCAGAGTCCCGAGTCACACAGAGAATTCAAAGCAAAAAACAACTTGCCCTTTCCGCTTTTGAGCGACCAGAAGAATGAGATCAGAAAGCTCTACGGCGCCACGGGGTTTGTCCTTCCACCTAGGGTCACCTTTGTGATCGACAAAGGTGGGGTGATCAAGTACATCTTGAACTCTCAACTTAATGTAACAAAGCACGTAAGAGATGCGCTTGAGAATTTAGAGAAAATCGAAAGGTCTGGAGAGCCAATCAGAGGCTAGCGCCGAATTCTCCTGACAATTACGAATACACTAGTGAAGATAATTAGGACGCCAGCGATTATCAGATCAACTTGATATGTGGATATTGAAGTAGAGCTCTTTGACGTACTAGCAGGATTGAACTGGGCAATCAAATCCCCTCCGCCGGATATTTTGACATACGTGTTGGACAGTGTGGGATTTTGTATTACAAGCGATTGCGAATTACTTACCCATTTTTCAAAACTCGTCCCTGGATTTGCGATGGCTCGAATAGCAATCGTCGAACCAGAGCTAAACCAATTGTTTCCCGCCGGATCGGTCAAACCATTTCCTTCTGTTGTGAGAGTGACATTGTAAAGTGTTGAAGAAAAGATTTGTGAGATTGAGCGTCCGACTGAAGATACGCCATACCCCCAACTAAGAGAGACTCCATTACTCACCCCAGTTATTCCAAGTGTATCACCACCCCAAATACCGTTTATTCCCGTCAAATTAGAGACTACCATGGGCGGTGAAAGCGCCGTGCCCTGGTTCGAAAATACTTGAAAATACGTGCCCCAGCCGGTGGAAGTGTCCGACATCCATGCAACATAAACCGCGGAGTTAGATCCTGCTACACCTGGCATGATATTCAATCCAGAGCTGAGTCCCTTGTTTAGCTCTATCGGATTTGACCAGTTCTTTCCATTGTTGCTTGAATAGGTAAGCCACGCATCTTCCGAAGTAGAGTTCGGAGTGTCAAAAGAGGCATATAGAGTTCCCGAACTATCACGACAGATATCTCCGTCTATCCACCATTCGGTGTTGGAAAGATATCTTCCCTCGCCGCCTCCAACGATTGTCCTATTTGTCCATGTTCTGCCCCCGTCATTTGAGGAAGTGAAATAATTGTAACCGGATCCGAGCGTGTGGTTTGTACCGATGCTGTAATCTTCGTACAACACATCAACTTGTCCATTAGGCTCGACGAGGAGCGGGCCTGAGACCGCCCCACCATTCGGATACTCTGGATTGATTGGAACGGGAGCACTCCAGGTCAAACCACCATCTGTTGAACGTGAAATTACAATATTGAAATCCCCCCTTGAGAAATAGCAGCTGCCCCCAGGAGGACAAGATAAGGAAACCAAGCTTCCATTCGGAGCGTAATCCCAGGTTACGTAGATAGTGCCGTTTCCTGAGATGGCGATAAAATCTCGATCGCTGAACTCAGTATTATTGAACGAACTGACATTGATGGACTTGCTGAAAGTTGCGCCATGATCATAAGATATTGCGACGACTGGTCTTCCTCCATAGACATCTGTTCCGCTGGAGGAGAGCATGTACGCAGCATAAACCACTCCGCTACCATTGACCGCGATCGAAGGGTCCCAAGATTGGTTGGAGGGGCTATCCGCGCTGCCTAACAGCGTGATAGGAGAGCTGAAGGTTGCCCCGCCGTTAGTAGATCTTGAGAACCCTATTCCGCCACAGCCGATCCATTCGTCGTAGATGTATCCATTTGTTGGATCTACGGCCGACTCTACCTCCGAATTTCCGCCATAGAGTATCGAGGAGCAATTGCTCACTAGAGTGTTGTTGTTCGATTGCGGAGTATCAGTTCGCAACCCTAAGATTTTCTGATTGGAGTTTCCTTTGAACAATGGATAGCTGTTTTGCACTAAAAGCGTTGAGAATATTGGCGATGTTATAACCAAGAAAGCAATGATAGAGAGAAGAATAATCGAAAGATAAAATTTCAAAGAGAAACGCCCTATCTTCGGGTTTGAAGTCTCCTTGTACGATTTATCGATTACGAGAAATAAAAGAAAACATGACCGCTAAAGCAGCATTTCAGGTATGATCTTTAACCCAAAGAATATGCGCCTATGCTTCTTTGAGCTTGTTGGCAAATCCTCTAGCATCAAGCTTGGAAAAACTATCAACAACTATTCCTCCTCCAAGGGACAACAGCTCATAGAGCTCCTTCCCCGCCCTCTTTTCGTTCCAGTACCTGTCTCCGTATTTTGATCGCAAGAGATTCGCAAGCTCATAAGCTCTCACAGAGGCCATCATGTAAGAAGGGCTGTATAGAAAATACTCTGGCATCACATGATGGAGCTGCCAGTACCTTCCCGGATATTTGATCCCTAGATATTTCTCGGTAAGGTCTGAATAGAGTGAGTTTGCCTCTTCCATAGAAAGACCCTCCTTCCAGTAACGTAGTTTCATTGTAGAGTTTGCAGAATAAAAAGCGACAAAGAATAGTTCATTAAAACGAAATCTCGACACAATATCATCTGCCACTTCTTGCGGAAAGCCCAGGACCTCACGAAGGTATATCCTGTCATGGAGAACATTCTCAAAGAATATTGAGAAAATCTCCGCAACTCCATTTGCCACGACGTATTTGTTTTCAAATGTTTCCTCTGCATTGATAGTTGCAAAGTGGATTCCATGACCAAATTCATGAAAGACGCCTGAAAAATTTTCAAGAGGGTTTGACTTGCGATAGCAGATACGAACGTCGCTTGGAACCTTTATTGCAAAACAAAAAGCAGAAGCGCTTTTCTTCTTCCGATTAGAATCATCGACCTTTACCTTTGAAGCATCTAGCCCCATTTGTTTCATCGTTAACAGAATCCTCCGTACAGGTTCATATTTCGTTGGAAGTTCTTTCTCGTATCGACGAAAAACTCTAGATCTGAAGAAATAGAAATCATCGTAGTATTCCGCCTCTCGTTCTCCGAGGATCTCCTTTGAATAGACTTCAAGTGCTGCTCTGAAAGTGGGTTTTAGAGCGCTTCCGAGTTCCTCCACAAATGAGATCAGACGCTCGTAGGCAATCTTTTCCACTTCAAGATAAAGAGAAAGGGGATCGATTTCATATTCGGCAAGAGCTTGCTTGTAGCCGTTGAATCTAGCTTCAATAAGTGGCGTCAAGAATTTGCTTTTTCCGATGAAATCATCATATAGCTCTTTTCGAGCTTTAGAATCATCAGTCTGCGCGGTAAATTGTCTCCAAGAACCCCAGTTCACTTTGGCGCCCTGCAGCTTGAATTTGTTTGAAACTATTTTCGAAGATCTGACATTATGGGCTTTCACCTGAAACTTGAATGTCTTGGCTTTGCCCAAGGCATCAGCTGACATTAGAAAAAGACCGCGAGGCTCTTTTCCAAAGGATTTTAGAAATAACTTTGAATGTTCTAGTGCCCTTCGTTCAAATGATGCTAGCTTAGACGTCTCGAAAGTTAGGCCTGCTGATTGTTTGTAATATAGAAGGTTCTTTCCTACTTCGATTTTTTCCGCGAGATTTGTCCACTTATCAAGAGTCATGGAAGGTGTTTTTGGCAATTCAAGAAAGGATTCGAAATAAGAGGGAAATTAAGACTTTATGACGGGTAGACATGTGCTTAGATTTGACTTTCACCTGATCAGTCTTGCCGAATTCAAGATAAAGATGAGCTCGGAGGTTACATGGATTCCTGCTGCAAGTAAAGGATTGAGAAAACCTAGAAATGCGAGACCTACTCCTAATCCATCTATACTTACTGTCCCGAAGAAATTTACCATGATTGTGCGATAGGCTTTCTTGCTTAGTTTTGCTACATCGGCAATTTTTTGTAGATCGTTAGTCATTAAGACAATGTCTGCTTCCTCAATTGCTACATCTGTTCCTCCCCCCATTCCGATTCCAACGTTAGCCCGCGCGAGTGCTGGAGCGTCATTGATTCCGTCACCCACCATGGCGACCTTATGGCCCTTGGCAACTAGATCTTCGATGATTAAGAGTTTCTGGTCTGGCAAGAGCTCGGCATGCACTTCTTCTATTCCTACCTGGTTTGCGACGGCTTGGGCAACTCTCTCGTTGTCTCCAGTTAGCATGATAGTGCGGATTCGCATCTTTTTCAAGTCCGAAATTGCTCTCTTGCTCTCTAGCCTCACGACATCAGAAACAGAGATCATCCCACATACCTGGCCGCCGTAGGCGACGAGAACAATAGATTTCTCTTTACCTGAGACTATCCTTTCACTCCCCTTAGGAAATCTCACACTTTTTTCGATCATGAGTAGATTATTTCCTACAACGATCTCTTCTCCGTCTTGCTCAGATATCATCCCCTTACCTGGAAGGTAGCTCGATGATGTGGAAGCATCAGGTAGGTTGATTCCTAGCTCCGTCGCTTTGTTTGTTATTGCACGTGCAAGAGGGTGATTAGAATGTCTTTCCGCAAGTGCTGCGTACTTCAGAACATTTTCCTTAGTATTGTCTCCAAAGTTTGTAATTTCAGTTACAACTGGATCTCCAAATGTGAGGGTGCCAGTTTTGTCAATGACAACAGTGTCAACCCTGCTCATTTCTTCGACGTATGCTCCCCCTTTGATTATGACACCCTTCTTTGCCGACTTGCCCATTATCGCAACTAAGGCTAGTGGTGTACCTGCTGCCACTCCACAGGCTCCTGCGACGACAACGACAGAGAGGGCAGAGATAGAATTTTGTGTCAAGAGAAATGTAAGAGCCGCAAAGCCAATCGCAAACTCGACGAGGTATGTCGCCAGCCTATCAGAGATTTTCTGAACTGGAGCTCTCTTATTTTCAGCTTCTTCGACAAGTTTGATTATCTTTCCAAAAAGAGTCTCGCTTCCTACCTTTTCTGTTCGAATCTCGATCAGGCCTGATTCATTGATGCTTCCAGCATAGACCATATCTCCCGCATTCTTCTCAAATCTCTGGGACTCTCCGGTGATGGCCGCTTGATTTATGAAAGCAGATCCGACAACGATCGTCCCATCGACGGGTATTCGATCGCCATCTCGCACAATAACAATGTCATTGGGCTGGATAGATCTAATGTCGAGCTCAGCTTCCGATCCGTTTCTCCTGACAAGGGCACGCTTTGGCGCTGACTTTTCCAAGAGTACAATTGTTTGTCTTCCCTTGTCAACCGCGTATTCTTCAATGTACTCAGAAAGGAGAACAAAGAAGGTAATCAAAACTGAAACTGCAAACTGACGTAAAAGAAGTGAAGCGACTATCGCAACAGCCATTGACACTTCCATATTGATTCGACCGTGTCTCAAGGACAGGATCGTCTCTTTGAAAACGGGATAGCCTCCAAGAAGTACCGTGATTATCGCAACATAATCAAAGGGAAACAAAATATGGTACTCGTATGTCGCGATTCCGCTAAGAGTCGCTACGATGCCGACAAGTACAAGTCGCGTTATTTCTATTGCGTTGCTCTCTTTTTGTTCCGGTTCGGAATCTTCTTTCCTATGTTCTGAGAGATTTTCGTTAGAACTCTTGCCTTGCAAAATTCATAAAATTACTCCTTAGAAAAAAGTGATACTGACTAGCTCAATGGCTTCTTGCTACAACCTGTCTTAGCTCAAGAACTGATTGAGCAATGTTTTGACGATTATTCTTGTTTGCAACACAATCTTCCACTAGATCATCGACAATGACTTGTACTGCGCTATCGAGTCCAGACTTTACTGCAGAAATTTGTTGAACGATTTCAGAGTAGGGCCTACCTTCATCTATCATCTGCATGATTCCGTGGACATGGCCGTGAATCCTGGCCATGCGTTTTGCGACTTCCTTCCTCTTATGACCGGACATACCCTATCCTAGGAGGGGGGAGGTACTTTAAAGGGTTGCTAGGTCTTGGCACAATCTAAGGAGGAGAATATTGACAACTTTGAGACGGGGCTGGACAGTCCTTTGCACTTGGCGGCATTACTATTCCTTCAATAAGGAATGCGTAAGGAAAGTTCGGCGGAAATGCTGATGATCGTGACTGAGAAATCCAGTTTGAATTTGAATCAAAGAAATTTCTGAAGTCAACTGAACAGTTTCCAGCGCAAGGGTCACAACATTCTGGCTCACTAAGGTTAGCTTGGGGATCAACTATCATCTCAGCGACTTCATGGCTCAACGCAACTGCATAAACATCTGCTCTATCGTCGATAGTGAATCCGGTTCCAAGGACATTCACAAAACAATATGGCATCCCAGATTGAGTGACATTATGATAGCCGATCACACCTTTTGATGCGTCCGCGTCCGAGTTGATTGCGCCTTGAGGATTCAAGAACACTAGACAGTCATTAGTCGGGATAGAATTTAGTTGCGCTATATTCTCGGCCCAGTTTTCAAGTGTTGCGTCATTGTAGTTTACCACGTTCGGAGAAAATGGAATCAAATTCTGATTTATACTTAAACTGTTGTTGCCATACGCTGAGCAGTAGCGAGATATTTCAGGAGCAGCTTTTACGAGATACTGAATAGCTGTCTGAAGATCGGAATTTGAAACTGATAACCCATTGGGAAAGGTAAGCGACACAAAGTGAATTGTACCCGAAAAGAGTCTTGCCGCCGCTACTGCACGCACCTTAGCTTCCTTTATTTCTCTTGTCTTACAGATTCTTGTTCCCATACCCTCACCAGAGGGAAGTGCGGATTAAAAAGAATAAGATCATTATTTCACGCGACAATATACGTAGGAACACCCGTTTCGACATAATCGCTGATCTGTTCAAGCAATCTCTTGCTCAGAAGACTGGAATTTTTTCAGAGCAGCTTTATTCCTTTAGGAATTTTATGCTCAGTGGTATTCAACTACTTGTACGAAATTCCGAGACAAACCGTCAAAATGACTCAATCAATTACAGAGCAAGTTAATGGTGATTCTCTCATCGATCAGATAGGGAACACTCCACTCGTCAGGTTGAGAAGAATTGTCCCAAAGAATGTGGTGGCAGGAGTTTATGCAAAGCTTGAACTTTGTAATCCAGGAGGAAGCGTGAAGGATAGGTGCGCACTTTCGATGGTGCTTGACGCGGAAAGAAGCGGGAGATTAAAGCCTGGAGTAAGTACAATAGTCGAGGCCTCTTCTGGAAATACTGGAATAGGCCTTGCTCTAATTTCGGCGGCTAGAGGGTACAAGCTTATTATCACAATACCAGAAAAAATGAGTATCGAAAAGAAAAATCTCTTGAAAGCTTATGGAGCTCAGGTCGTAATTACTCCGAATACACCGCATTCAGATTCAAACGGCTACATCGAAGTTGCAAAGAAACTTGCTAGAGAAACCCCAAACGCGGTATTCTTGGACCAGTGTAACAACCAAGCAAATGCGAGGTCTCATTTCAAGACCGGAAGGGAAATTTACAATCAAATGAGCGGCAACAAAATCTCTGCATTTGTTGCGGGAGCAGGAACCGGAGGAACAATCAGCGGAGCAGGATCAGAATTAAAGAAACTCTCACCTGATGTGAAAGTAGTTGGAGTGGATCCTGAAGGCTCTGTCCTCTCAGGCGGATCAGATGCTCCATACAAGGTGGAGGGAATAGGTTACGATTTTATCCCGGAAACTCTGTGGACCGGAGTCGTCGATGAATGGATCAGAGTCTCGGACAAGATTTCATTCCAATATGCGAGAAAACTTGCTCGAGAGGAAGGTATACTCGCCGGAGGCTCGTCTGGCGCAGCGATCTACGCAGCACTGAAGGTTGCCGAAAGGTACTCTTCCGAGAAGGATAACATTGTAGTAATTCTTCCTGATACCGGGGAAAGATATCTCTCAACCGTATACAACGATGAGTGGCTGGCAAAGAATGGATTAGTTTGAATGAAAGGGGAGATGAATGATAGAATTTGACTTTAGTTACGCAAAAAGAGAAAACAAAGAAGAAGGAACTTGGCTTTGCAACGCGTGCAATCCATTCCGGTCAATCCCCTGATCCAACAACCGGCGCGGTTTCTCCTCCGATTTATC
This sequence comes from archaeon, assembly GCA_029850555.1. GTDB lineage: Archaea > Thermoproteota > Nitrososphaeria > Nitrososphaerales > CADDZS01 > JASHOD01. Next base: position 16,405 of record JARCRS010000157.1, read on the forward strand.
AGACCACGACTTATGCTCAGCAGGCCGTAGGTGTCCACAAAGGGTACACCTATTCGAGGACAGGTAATCCTAGCGTTTCTGCACTTGAGGAGAATTTGTCTGAGCTTGAGAAAGGTGTTGGCTGCGCTTGCTTTTCCTCAGGAATGGCTGCCATAACTGCTGTTTTCTCGCTTCTAAGTCAGGGCGATCATGCAATAATTTCTGAGGTAGTTTATGGCGGTACTCCACGCTTATGCAATAATATCCTCTCTCGCTTTGGAATCAATTTCACTTATGCGGACACTTCAAGTGAAACTGAAGTAAAGAAGGCAATAAGAGAAAACACAAAGCTGATCTTTGTCGAAACGCCGGCAAATCCGACACTCAAACTTACTGATATTAGAGCACTGTCTGGAATTAAGGGAAGTGCAAAACTGGTAGTGGATAATACTTTTTCAAGTCCAGCACTTCAGCTCCCAATTGAACTTGGAGCCGATATCGTCGTTCATAGCACGACAAAATTCATAGAAGGACACAACACCACAATAGGAGGTGCGGTCATTTCAAAAAATAAGAAAGATCACGAGGATATTAAATTCATTCAGAATGCTACAGGATCGATACTTTCACCCTTCAACGCTTGGCTTACTTTGAGAGGATTAAAGACCCTAGAACTACGAATGAAAAAGCACAGTGAAAACGCTCAGCTTGTGGCTGAATACCTTGAGGATCATCCAAAGGTCTCAAAGGTTCTCTATCCCGGACTTTCGAGCTTTCCTCAAGCCTCACTTGCGAAAAGGCAAAACCTGACCAAGAATGGATTTGGTGGAATCCTTGCATTCGAGCTGAAAGGGGGAGTAAAAGCGGGCCTTCGTTTCGCAAGTAGCTTGTCGTTAATTACGCTTGCCGAAAATCTCGGGGCGGTTGAGACCATGGTAACCCATCCGGCAACGATGACCCATGCGGCAATGAGCAAGGAAGCTAGAGAGAAAGCAGGAATCACTGACGGGCTAATTCGGGTCTCAGTCGGTTTGGAAGATCCTAAAGACATTATAGAGGATCTTGATCAAGGGATTAAAAAAACCTCGAGCTAGGGCGATACTTATGAATCGAGCTAGGCGAACATTCAATTTAGCAACTTGAGAATCGACTTTGATGTTACCTGCCTCTCCCGAAGTTCGATCGTGTACCTCACTTTGCATTAGGCATGTCAAAATCTAAGATATTCATCCCGTAATAACCAAATGGTAACTAAGGTTCGCAGTATGTAGCGACAAGAACTCTCCCTTCTTCAAATAACGTGGAGGAGGCATAGTTTCTTCTTGGTTGGATTAAGGTTATGGCATTTCTCAATTGAAGAATCTACAAGAATTGTATTGATTTGCATAAGAGGATGGAATATCTGGCTCAACTATTCTTCAGCGATCTATAGAGAATTTGGGTTTTTACGTTTGCGATAGCTCTCGTTTCGGTCTCATAGTTGCAAAGGCGACGATGTTACTCTTCGTAAGTTCAAATTTTGCCTCCTGTCCAAAACTAGCTCTTGTAATTTCCAAGAGAAAACGGCTGACTATTTTCGACCACTCGAAACCCAAGTCGTGATGAAGAGAGATCAAGATTTCATTCTCTTACCTCCTATCTATTTTTCATTCTACAAGTTGACGGTACTTGAAAGGTTGTTTCCCGGCCATGAAGGAATGCTTCGATATTGGGTTTTATTGTCTGAAGGATATGAGAGAGGAGTCTCTGGTGTTTTGATGTTTGTAGCCATACTCTGGGGCACTTACCCTCATAACATAAGTATCCCGAAAGAGGCTTCTCTCCTTGGAGAATAGCAAACGTCAAAACCATCGAGCTGGGCTCAGTGGGGAAATAAAATTGCTGCGGCCTCGCGACCCAAGCATGTAAAGGGAACTAGAATCGGCGTTGATATCGTTGGATATGGCCCGATAGGAAGAGAACTCTCTGTCAAATTGGCTACTATGTCCTCAAGATTCAGCGTAGCATCAATAGCAGATTCTAGTGCTGTACTTTATCCGAAAGACGGGGCACAGGTTTTGGAAGTTGCAAAGTGGAAAGCCGAGAGTAAAGAGAACAAACTATCTGAATTTCCAGGCGCAAAGGTAGGCGCAAAAGGAGACCTACTTCAGGGAATCCAGTTTAGCCACTCTTCGATGGTCGTTGACGCAACAAATAGCGATTATTCAAAGCACAACGAAGCAAAAGGCAGAGCCGAGCTCGCTCTAAACACGGGCAAGCACTATGTGACTGCAAACAAAGTCGGTCTTGCATTTCACTATGGAGAGATTTTTGATCTTGCAAGAAAGAGGGGCCTTTTGATTGGGTATGGCGCGACAAACCTAAGCGCACGCCACGCAATAATAGTCGCTCAAAGCATGGCAAAAGATGAGCTGACGCAAGTCCAAGGACTTTTGAATTCTGCCACGACCGTTGTCTTGTCGAGCCTCGAAGAAGATCCCTCACTTTCGATGGATCAGGCTATCGAGATTGCAAGAAAGGACGGGATCTTGGAAAGCGATCCTGCTATTGATCTTGATGGTTGGGACGCGGCCGCAAAGACAGCGATCCTTTCAAACGCGATATTCCCTGATAGAGGGATCACAATCAATGAAGTTTCAAGAGCAGGGATCAGAGAGGAGAAGGCAAAGAGCCTCATAGAATCTGTGAAAAATGATCCTGAAAAAAAATACAAAGTTCGAGAGGTAAGCGAGATAACTAAGGAAAAGGCTCTAGTCGAGCCGAGATTGGTTGAAGCTTCTTCACCACTAGCGGCTGGAGGTCATAGTGGAGTTGTTTCTCTGTTTTCTCAGGTGTCGGGCGAAATTACGATCAAGAGCACTTTCCCCTCAAGTGGAGTAGAGCTCACAAGCTCGATTCTGCTTTCCGATATAAATCACATTGCAGCGATAATCGGCTAGACTAGAAAGTTCCGATATAATTCTCTTCCATGTCAGGTTTGTTCTTTAAGACGCTCTCAAGATTCTCCATCGTGCTCAGGTCCAGTTTCGGTAAAACATCGCATGCGGAAATCATAATTACAGTAATATTACTGTAACAAATACAAAGGGATCTAAAAATAAAATTGCGGAAGAAGGAAGAAACTCCAACAGCAGATCTCAAGGACGAAGTCACTTCCTGGGATTCTATGAAGGAAGCCTTGAGGCTTGAAGATCGCATAAGGTTCAGGGATCTAGTTGACAGGGCATCAAAAAACATGTCTGCAATGAAAATTATCAAGGAAGAATATCAGACCGAGGCTTTCTTGCTTCTTCTGATACTAGAACAAAAACGTGAGCTAAAGAGAATCGAATCTGAGCTCGCCAGTCTACAAAAACAAAAGGAAAACAATCTCCCTCAAAACTAGCAGCAATACTATTCCCATCCTGCAAAAAGAAGCGACTGCTTTTAAGCTGCCCATTTCTGTGATGAGAGAGGTCAAATTTGAGCCAAGTTATTTCCTCATACAGTCCTCTTGCGAAGATGAATCCGCTCGAAATGGAAATCTTCGAGCTCATAATGGAGATCAGTCCACAGTCTTTGTATCTTATGGGTGTAGAAGAGCTAGGAGATAAAATATTCATCCCAAGCAAGGAGAATCTCAAGTCCGCGCTCTCGAAGATTAGGAAGATAAAGGAGAAATGCAGAAACAATGACAATGGAACGCTCGCAAGAAAATACCTAGAATCAGTCGAGACGCAAACTGAATTTGAGGAGCCTTTGCCAGATGTTGGAATGATTACTGAGATACTCGCGTTTCATTTGATCAAGGAAGGCGTCCAAGTCGAGAGGTTGAAGAAACTCTTGGATCAGATGATAGCCTCAATCAACACTTCTCTTGAAAAGTTCGAGGGAAAAATGACACCGCGCGGCGTCCAAGTTCTAGTTCAGTATCAAGTACTCGGAGTAAGAGAGATACTCGACATTATCGAAAAGGAGGCAAGGGAGGATAGAGAGCTTCTTGAAAAGATATCGAGGTTGAGAGAAAGAGTCCTAGCATTCTCGAAGAGATTTGCTGTCGACAATTTTACCGATGGCAACTTCGAGGAAGTTATGGCAATCTTGAAGAAAGATGGAGCGGATCTGGGAAGGTCGAAATTTTACCGCAAAGCTCTGCGCTACGCCTTCGATTATAGCGAAACTCCGCAGCAACTTGAGAGAAAGGCTATTTCATGGATCAATGAGGAAGTGCCAAAATTAAGATCCGCGGTAAAGATACTCGCCAAAATTCACAATTGCGATCCCGATCCCGAATCAGTTGACAAAAAGTTGAGCTCGGTACCGGGAGTCAGAGCAGAAGAATCATTAGCCGCAACTATCAAGATGCGGCCAATCATACAGGCTTTTGCCGCAGAGTCAGTGGTAGGCTTTAATCCGAAATACGAAACGACTGTAGTCGAAACGCCGCCTTATCTTTCTCCCGTACTCCCAACGGCCGCTGCGCAGGGCTTTGATGCATTGACGGACCATCCTACACAGCGATACTTTCTGACAACTGATCCAAAGAGAGCTCCTCCTGCGGGCTTTGGTGAGCTCGTAAATACACTCGTCCATGAGGAATATGGCCATTGTCTTCACTTTAGCAATACATCCACTCATTTTGCCGCCAACCCAGGGATACTCGAGATTCTCCCCTCGTTTCACACTGGAACAACATCTGAAGGGCTTGCTTTTCAGAGAGAACTTGAATTCTTGGAAGCTTTGCGCAGGCTGGACAAAAAGATCAAGAATGGCGCGCCTTTGACAAGGGCTGAAAAAGATTACATCGACTTAACTTCGGAGTACGGAGGATTCGAAAGAACACTCCTTGAGATGGAGTTATCGACCTACCGTAACAGGATAATACGATTCTTGCGCGTTGTTGGAGACGCGCGGATAAACAGCGGCAAACAAGACCTGCTAGACTTTCTGAAGTGGGCTGAAAAAAGGACAGGGCTCTCGCAACGGACGGTTTACTTTCAGATGTTTCCCGCACACGAGGGAATTTTTCCCGGGTATGCAACGTGCTATGCGGTGGTGGGTCAGCAGATCAGAAGTATACAAAAACCGTTCAAAGATGATGCCGAAAAGATGGTCAAGTTCAACGCCTTTGCCTGTTCTATGGGCTTTCCTGCAAGAAGCATTTACATAAAGCGTCTTCGCGAATATGCTTCTTCGCTCATAGCAAGTAAGCAAGCAAAGAAGAAAACAATTAGAGCAGCTTCAAAAAAGAAAAAGAGCCACACAAAGAGATAAGGATGTGCGCCATAAAGTTTCTTTAAGCGTGAATAAAGAAGAAAAAAGAGAAGGAAAGCGGAAGAGACTCCTCCTGCTTAATGCATCTGTGTATCTGACCCCAAGAGAGGTCGGAGATTGATTTGACTCGTAGGAAATTCCTTCCTCTCTAGAAAGCTACTAGACCTGTGACGCTAGATGGTACTCCACCCACAAAAGTTATCGATGAAAGTCCCTTTGCCGCATACCTTGCATGAATTTGGGAACATTTGTTTGCAAAATGCGAGCCAACTCTTGTTGTAGTGACAATCGAACTTTTATCTTACCAACAATTCGTTTTGTTAAGCTACCCTATAAGAAACAAAGAGCAAAAACTGCTGGGATCGACGATACTCCTTTCTCTATTTTAGGCGAAGACTACATGATCTACGTAGAATACAAAATCGGTTGTTGAGTGAAATTGCAAGACTCGATCGTGGTAGGAAGCGGGCCAAACGGTTTAGCTGCTGCAATTTTTCTTCAGAAAGCCGGTTATTCCACGACGATATATGAATCAAAAGAAAAAATTGGAGGAGGCGCACGGAGCTCCGAGCTCACTCTGAAGGGGTTCACTCATGATATCTGCTCAGCGGTTTATCCGCTTTCTAGGGCATCTCCCTTCTTTCGCGATCTGCCTCTTGAACAATTCGGACTCGAGTGGATAACACCACCGGCAGCTTTCGCGAATCCATTTGATGATGGGACTGCAGCGATTGTTTGGAATTCATTAGAGGAAACTGCGTCAAGTTTTGATAATAGACTTGATGGCGAACATTATTCATCACTTCTTTCTGGCTTTCTCAAGAACTCCAAAGAAATTATCGGAGATATTTTGGGGCCGATAGCTAGACTCCCAAAAAAGCCCATTGACCTACTTTCCTTTGCTGTGAAAGCTGTTGTTTCGGTGAGTTCCTATGCTCAAAACACTTTCAGAGGGAAGGACGCGCGTGCGATCCTTGGTGGCTCTGCAGCGCACAGCATGCTTTCTCTTGAAGAGCCGCTAACCAACGGCTTCGCAATGATACTTTTAGGGCTTGCTCATTCGATCGGGTGGCCTATTCCAAAAGGAGGAGCGCAAAAGATCGCTGATTCTCTTGGTGACTATTTCATTTCGCTAGGCGGCAGGATAGAAACAGATTTTGAAGTAAAATCTCTTAGCGAACTTCCTCAGGCTAAAGTTGTCTTATTTGATTTAACCCCAAGGCAGATTTTGAGAATTTTTGGGGATGGCTTTCCCAATTGGTATTCGAGGTCTTTGGGGTCGTTCAAATATGGACCGGGAGTTTACAAACTAGATTACGCCTTAGATGGACCAATTCCTTGGAAATCTGAAGAGTGCCTAAAAGCTGGCACTGTTCACGTCTGTGGGACTTTACGAGATATCATGATCTCAGAGCGGTCCGTTTGGGATGGAAGAGAACCAGAGAAACCCTTTGTCATTGTTGCACAACACAGTCTATTCGACAAAACGCGAGCCCCTGATGGGAAGCACACAGTGTGGGCATATTGTCACGTTCCGAATGGCTCAGATGTGGATATGCACCGCAGGATCGAGAGCCAAATTGAGCGATTCGCGCCAGGATTTCAAAGCAAAATTCTTGCAAGGCACACATTCACAGCAATGGAGCTTGAAGACTATAATCCAAATTATGTTGGAGGAGACATCAATGGAGGCTTGCAAAACCTTTGGCAGACAATCTCTCGTCCGGTATTGAGCCTATCTCCTTACAAAACTCCGATCAAAGGCATCTACATCTGCTCTTCATCTACTCCGCCTGGGGGAGGAGTTCACGGCATGTGCGGATATTACGCCGCAAAATCTGCGATCTCAAATGAACTATCTAAAAAGAGGCGATGATTAAGGGAACAGGCCCACCCTAGCGAGAAGACTGACTTTAGGATCGCTTGCTCTACGATACCCAATTCTCTAGACTCTCGCTAGGCGCGCTTTTCACTTCATCCTCTGTCCTAAATCCGGACACATAGACTCCGACCAGTCTCACCCTGTCTTTCTTTTTGTCAAACTCTCTCAGGAGATTTTTTGCTTCCGAGAAAATGACCTGTTTTTCAGAAGTGAGAGTGGGAAGAGTATTCTCACGGGAGAAAGTTTGAAAATGAGTAAAACGTATTCTGAT
>JARCRS010000158.1 GCA_029850555.1 archaeon
CCATTGATTGGATGAAACGGTCCTGTCGGGCTGCATGAAAAGTACCCCATGATCTCTCCTGCAAAGGGAGCAGTGGGATTCATGGAAATGAGAAGATAGTAATTTCCAAGAGGCGTTACGCTGTATCCAGTAGTTAGACCGCTCATAACTGGCGTAGCAGCTCCGGGATTCGTAGACCAGTTACTTCCCGCAGAATAATACTGCCACTGTCCTAGAAGATTAGTTCCAGAAACTCTGGCGGCGTACATGTTGACATTTCCCCCCGTGGAGTCGTTGTTGTAACCGTAGATGTAGGTAAAGCCGCCAGTCGAAAGAGCCCAGGAGCTCCAAACTATTCCGTAGCTTGCAGAAGTGGGAACTGGCTCGACACTTTGCAACGTCATGTTTGGCAAAGAGAACGTTCCCACATACGTTTGCACCCAAGCAAAGCCGAATGCTCCAGATCCAGTGCTCTTAAACTCTGGCATTATCACTTGAAGCTGGTTTCCGCTGACCACTGCCGAAGAGAGCCAGAACCATGGAGATGTTGTTGAGCCCGCACCGGACGGAGATACGAGCGCACTTGGCGAATTCGAGGAGTGAGTGTAGAGAGTCTCCGTTATCTTCGCTCCGTTTTGAACAGCCACAATGGAATTGTGTATGAAAGCTGAGACCTGCCTCTGCCCATTCGTAACTGTTCCAAACAAAGTGTCTGAGAAAAGCCAAAGCTCAGTTCCATTCGGAAGCTCGACTGAATAGGCGCCGTCGCCTCCTGACCAGCCGTTCCCGTTTGTACTGTCACCATAAGCTGAGAACATGTTCTCGTATGATGTGTCATTTTGAATGCTTTGAACAACCGGAGAAGTAACCGAGCAAGAAGAAGTTAAACTGGTTGTTGTATTCCCTCCAGCAGTCGTCAAAAGCTTTGCAAAGATCGCGGTAACACTTGTTCCTAGCACTGCTGGGACAACCAAGATTGTCAGGATTACAAGCAGTATTATGAGCCCAAAGATTTTCCTGACAAGTCCCAAGTTGACCTACTCATTCTGATTGACAGGAGCGAAATTCCATTTTATATATCTGCCAGGCAGCGCTGGAACTGCACTGACATAAGCGACAACAACCTCAACCGCATATGAAAGAACAGCGTGCAGAGCTAGGCGCTGACGAACATTTCCAGATTCCAGACGGAGCTCTGGGAAGGGTTTCGCGTGCTCCCTCCTCTAAAGAAAAACAAGGGCAGGCGCGGAGGTTTATCCTAAGACGACCGGAAGGTTATGAACTCCATATTCTTTATCATGCGCACCGGATGCCACAAGAGGCTGTGGCAACTGATCGATCCTAGCGAAGTTGGTTTGAATGTATGTACGTAAATCCTCTAACACTCTTTCTAATTTTTTCGTGGTACTTTTCGAAAGCGTCGTGTAGCAAATCATAGAGAGCTGACTCTAAGCGCTTGACCCCATCTTCTCGGATCGATGATCAGCGTCACTTTTGAGAGAACATCTTATCTCTCTTCCCTTCTTCCAAGGGTAACACGAACGAATTATGTCAGACTGTCAGATCGTCCTTTCGGCTAGGCTCGGGGACAACGCCCTTCACTTTTGACGTCCAAACTTGGTTCTCTGCTCTGAGGCCAAAGAGCAAGAACAGCCCACCTATTACGGACAGAATCGAACCGCCGTAAAGCAATGCTGAGCTCAATGACGCAGGAATGCCGATTGCTGATCCAATCGCAAACATGATCCCAGCAGCTGTCAATGAAATGGCTCCGAATGAGATATGCCTCCAAGGCTTCTCGAGCATTCCTCTTCTGAACTTCATCACGAGTCTTATGGCATAATACGTCATCCCCAAAGTGACAAGTAGTGCGACTATGTTAATTGCAATCAGGACCAATCCGTAACTTGCCAAGGAGTTTTCTCTCTCCTTTTACTGCTTACATTAGTGGTGGTTATTTCTGATTATAGCATTGGAGATACTGAAGCGAGATTCATATCTGACATTTTCCATCACTCATACTTGAATAACAATGCCTGTGGATTGGTCTGTGGCACTATCTTACCTAGGATCAAGCCCATTTCGGCAGCCTCTCAAATATTGCATAGACAGACAAATCGTCCCTCGCAGATCATGGATAAAGAAAAAGAAAACCAAGATACTACTCGCCTACAGCTGCCCCCGATTGACAACTAGCCCGTCATGCGCAACCTGCACATTCGAAAAGACTTTCTTTGCCTCCAATATAGTTTCCTTCTTTGAGTTGTAGAAGCTTGTGTGCGTGAGTATGAGCTTCTTGGCATTTGCCTTCCTTGCAGTTTGAGCAGCTTCCAGCGCTGTAGAGTGCTTTGAAAGCCTCGCATTCGCTACATCTTTTTCAAGGAAGGTTGCTTCGTGAATTAGTAGATCAGCATCTCTTGCGAGTCTCGCAGATTCCGAGCAGGGTTCGGTATCTCCAGTGTAAGAGATAATAATCTTCCTCGTGTTTCTATTACTTCCCCTTGGTGCTTCGATCCTATATCCAAAACAATCGATGCTGTGTTCCATAGGAAACGCCCTAACTTCCAAGCCTCCTAGTTTGAATCGATCATCGTGAGCTTCTAGCTCAGTCAGCCTGATCTTGAATTTCCGATCTGCCGCAACATTGGTAATTTTCTGAACGGTGCCAAAATACTCCTTGATTCCCTTAGGACCAAAGATTCCCAGATCTTTGGTTCGCTTCAGTATCCCCATTGTTTCTATGATCGAAGCGAGACCACTAACGTGATCCGAATGGCAATGCGTTACTAGAATGTTTCCAATCGAAAGCAAATCAGCCCCAAAGTTTGCGAGCTTGTGAACCGCGCCATCACCACAGTCGAGTAGAGTCAGGCCTCCCGATTCTCCCTCTCTCTCCTCTTTCTTTTCACGTATTCCAAGGCAAGAGTAGCCTCTCCTTCCGTCAGAATAGGCTGCGGATGTGCCGTAGAATTTGACTCTAAGAGACATAATTATTACAAGCGAGTTCAAGTCGTTTTGGATTTATCGCTTACATACTCGTTCTAACTAACTCGTTGTTTCCGCTTCTGCTGCTTTCCCCTCCGTGATCTGCTCAAGCGTGAGCTGCTTTGTCTCGGGCGCAAAGAAAATTGTAAGAAGTAGTCCGCTCAAAGTGAAAGCCAAGAAAAAGAGCGACCCATAGAGCAGTCCAGCGGTCGATGCAATCAAGAGAAAGAACAGAACGCCGATTACGGCCCCTATTCTGCTAACAGTGGTAGCAAGCCCCTGACCGAGTCCTCTTAACGATGTCGGGAAAAGTTCGACTGAGTAGCCGAAACTGAGTATTCCACCAGGCCACTGTTCGAGAGACGAGAATGTGATGAAAAGCGGCAATAGGAGATACGCATTCCTTGTAATCAGAGGTGGCAGAACTGCCAAAACTACAGTCATCACTCCAAATCCAATGGCAGTAGGAATCTTTCGGCCGTGTTTGTCTACTATGTAACGCATTAGGATGAAGTACGCGAGAATCGGAAATGGAGCAGTGAGCATTCCAAATAGGGCGATCTGGCTCAGGCTCTTCACACCAAGGAGCTGGTAGAGAGTGGATGTGTAAAAGCCAAGACCGTATGCCGCAAGCGAAAACGCAAACCATGTCGCTAGGACAAAGAAGGTACTTCGATAGTATCTAGTGAAAATTTCCTTCTTACTATGGGGAAATCTTCCGAGGTCAGCAGCGATCGAAGTTCCAATTCTTGATTCAGCTATCTTATTTGCCTCTGCGTATTTTTTCTTCTGGATCAGCCAGCGCGGGGATTCTGGAACAAAGTTTCGCAAGATGACAATTGGAATAGCGAGCAGTCCTCCAAATGCTAAGGCCACCCTCCATGAAACATCTAATCCTAATCCAAGAGAGAAGTAATTCGCGGCCCCAGCCAAGAAGGTTCCCACCCAGTAGAACATGATGCCATACATCAAAAGAGAACCGCGTTTCTTCGCAGGCGCGAATTCTGATATCAAAGTGGAGCTTATTGGATAATCTGCTCCGATTCCTATGCCCATCAATAGTCTGAAAATGATAACCTGGTATACATCCTGAGCGATGCTTGAGAGCAGGGCGAATACGATAAAGAACAATAGATCTATGACGAACGCCGTCTTGCGCCCCAGTTTGTCAGCCAGCCAGCCGAACGAAACGCCGCCGATCGCCATTCCAATTAATGCGCTGGCAAGCACTAGCCCATAGAGAAGAGGACTGCTCTTTGCGGTGAAATGAAACTCGGAGCTAATTAGAAGAACGGAAAATGCGATCACGGAAAGGTCATACCCATCGATCAGTACGCCCATTGCGCCGATGGAAGAAAGAAGCCAATGAAATCTTCGAACTGGCACGTCGTCTAAACCGAAAGATTGCGAAGAAGAAGAGTCGTCATTCATTCCCTTTGCGACTGCATGACTCTGTCAACTAGGGAAGATATTAAGAGGGGCTACAGAATATCTAAAGGACTCTATATAGATTGATCCCAAAGCAATTACTTCAAAGACCAGCTGAAGTAGTAAAGAAGACGAGGCCAAGTCGCTGGCCGAGTCGATTTGGAGATTGCACCTAGGTTAGAGATGTACAAAGATGACAAGGGAAGATATTTCCCAACGAATGTATCGATCAAGAGTCCAAGAATGAAATAATTGGTAGAGAATGCTTCGCGGAGATCGTATGAATCATTTGCTTTGCCTAATTCGTGCGCTCTGGGCATAATCCGATTGAGGGCCCCTGGGGGGTCAGGGGCATCAGTCGCTTTTTCTTACGAATTCTGCAATCTTGGACTATAATACTGCCAGAAACTACGTAGGTCGACCTACCAATTATGTTGGTTTTGTCGCTGCGTCAGCAAGATCACTGCTGTTCAAAGATTTTCGGGCTTGAATTTTACCCTGTTAGTCTTAGATAGCAATATCTTCATGCGATTCAAAATTTGTTGTACAGGCCGTGCCATAATGTAGGATTAAGAAGGCGCTATAGGCGCTTCTCCAGTTCGTAGGACAAAAAAGAAAGGGGTGAAAAAGATACACATGGTCTCAATAGCAGCACTGGCAATTCTGGGCGCAATGTCAGGAATAGGAGCAACCTCGGTAGCTAACGGCGATGCGAGCTCTGCAGTGCAAGCTGCAAGCCAACTTGCCCCGCACGGACTTTCTATAGCTCTTCAGCATGTCCCATCTTGGACCCATGCACATGAAGTACTTTCCCAACATCTATCACAATATGCGGAAAATAGTGGAGCTGGTTCGGGCATATTCGGTGGGCTCGGTGTCGCCTTCAAGAAGGGATTCGCTCACATAGGAAAGGCACTCATACGTCCTCGCTAGGCAAAAGTCGAAAGGAAGGTAAAGCAAAAAGGGGATTCCCTTCCTCTCCTCTCTTCACTTTTTAACGAAAAGAGTTTCTTTTTCTCTATTCGAATTTTAGTGCGGTGAGTTGCGCCATGAACGAAGTGTCTCGTACCACAGAGCAAACAGTGAGATTGCGCCTATCGCAACCGAGAAGAAATCTAGCTCGGCAACATTCCCGGAAGGTAAGATAAAGACCGCTAGATACACAAACAGAATTGAAACCATAACTGCGTAAGTAAATAGCCTCGGTATGATGAAAGAGCCAAATGTAATGAAAGGTTGCAGGACATCTACCTTGACTTCCTTCAGTAAAGAGTAACTTCCATCCTCGTTCTGAGCCAGAAGCACCATGTCACGAAGCTTTTCCAAATGATATTTTGCTAAAGTTGCACTCGATAAGTTAAGCTCTCTTTGGATCTCTCTTATTCCTATTGCGTCGCTACTTTTACTGCGAAGAATATGCATGTAGACTCGCAGTGTGTTGCCCTTGAGCG
>JARCRS010000159.1 GCA_029850555.1 archaeon
GGTTCTTGAATACTTTACGATTATGCCGGTTGACATGGACCCAACGGGGATCGTTGGAAAGATAGAGCATGTTACAAACCAGCAAGACGATCGAATTCGCGCTGAACTAAAATCAATAGCACCTCAAGCAGATCCGGTTCAACTTAGTGTTGAGCAAAATATCCTAGAGGTGGCGACTAGTCTTAACATGCTTTTCAAAATCGTTAGACATTTTTACATTCAGGGTCAAAAGACAAAGAGCATCTACATCATTGTACAACTGCAAATGATTCTCCCCATGGTTATCCAAGAAGCAGATGCTCTTACTAGCGCGATTGAAGCTTTCAAACTCGCCCAGCCAATTGGAGACGGCCTGGGACCAATGGTCGCAGGAAAACTCATGGTCGGGAAGGACAAGACGACTGTCGAGAGGGAGACTGTATACGCGAAGAACGAGTATAAAGGAAGATCAATCATCGCTCTCAAAGCAGAGGGGCCAATGGGAACCGTTGGCAGGCCACACGTTGGCGTTGAGAAAATCATTGCTGACCCCGCAAACAAGATCTCCACGATAATCATGATAGATGCCGCTCTAAAATTGGAAGGGGAGAATACTGGTGAAGTTGCAGAAGGAATCGGAGCCGCAATTGGCGGAATAGGCACCGAAAAGTTTAGGATTGAAGCAGCTGCAACTCAGAAAGACATTCCAATGTACGCGATTGTTGTAAAGCAATCTCTGATAGATGCCATCTCTGTAATGAGAAAAGAGATAGCCGAGGCAACGGACAGGGTTTTGGAAAGAGTGTATCGCGTAAAAGAGGAAAAGACAAAGGAAGGAGACACTGTCCTTCTAGTCGGTGTCGGAAACACTCTTGGGGTTGCGCAATAGGAGTTAGCTGAGAAAAGAAATGGCTCAAATGTTCCCATCCATCGGCGAAAAAAGACCAAAGATGCCAGTTTTCACGATCGAAGACTGTCCTAGCTGCAGCACAAAGACAAAACGAGCTTTCAAATTAGGAGACTATGTGTACAAAGAAGGCGGCGAATGCGCAAAGTGCCACTCAAAAACTCTGATTACCATGGTCTTTGCAGAGCTGATTCAAGTCAAGTAAGAACTATTGGCCCAGCTGCAGAAACTCTGATTGTGTGCTCTGCCTGGGCAATAGGCGTCCCTTCGGACTCGATTAGCTCAGGATAAGCGTGAACGAGTCTCATTTTCATCAGGTTCGCGATCATGTCATTAATGTTCTGTTTCGAATAATATTCAGTAAACCATCTTGCCGCAAACGGTAACGTTCTGCGCGTCTTCCATACTAAATCCAGAAATCCGTCCAGTTTCGCATCTTTTGTCCTCTTTCGTGTAACTATTCCGAATATATTTCGGCTCTTTCCCTCAACAACTATTCCGCTACCTTCCCTTGTCGTAAAAAAGGGCTCGACCGCGTAAACTCGATCAAGTTTGAAGGAAGAGTTTGAAATGCTCCAGACATTTGGTATAGAGACCCCGGCGTGAACAACATACTGCTCTAAAGAGTGGCCTGAAAGGTTCTCTATTGGAAGATAACCACGTCTTGTAGCATAGTTTTCAACAATCCGCCCAACGTCACCTGGTTTTTCGCCCAGTCTAACTGCCTTGATTGCTTCATTCAACGCGGCCTTTGTTGCTTCAGTCATATCAAAGAGAGAATCATTGTAACACAATGTGACTGAAGTATCGGTAACATAACCATCGACGTGAGCTCCGAGATCTACCTTCAGAATAGCATTTTGGTCAACGATTTTCTTGTCGTCTATTTCTGCAGTATAATGAGCAGCACTTTCGTTTGCGCAAACATTGACGGGAAATGCTGGCTCACCGCCTCTTCTCCTAATCTCTTTCTCGGCAAATTCGCAAATTTCAAGATAGGGTCGCCCACGCCAGTCGCGAGATTCGACGCTCTTCCTTGTTTCTCGGGTAATCTGCCCAGAGGCTTCGTACTTTTGATTAATGCTTGCGTTTAGAGATAATTCCATTGGGAAAATAGGACACTTTGCGATTTCGAATCACTATTCTGCTTAAACATGCTTAATTAAATTTCCCTTTCAAAACTTTTAACTCTTTGAGAAAGAGGGAGATTTTTTGAAGACATTCATCGGCGTGCGCAATGACGAAGGGATTCAAGTACAAGTCAATAGCCGTAGGCGGAACATTCGACCACATCCACAAGGGCCATCGAGCTCTTCTCAAAAGAGCATTTGAAACAGGGCATAAAGTCTACATCGGGATTACGTCGGATGACTATGTGAAAACCTCCGGCAAAAAAATTCTGCATGATTTTGAAACAAGAAAAACACACGTCCAAAATTATCTCAAAAAGGAATATCCAATGAGAGAATATGAAATAACGAAGCTCGAAAAAAGTTTTGGACCAGGTATGTTCACAAAGGATATCGATGCTATTGCGGTTAGTTCCGAAACTGCCCCGCGCGTCGCCGAGGCAAATGAGAAACGTAGAAAGTTGGGTTTGGCGGATCTCAGGGTTGAAGAGGTTCCGATGATAATGGCAAAAGACAGTAACAAAATCTCCAGTACCAGGATAAGAGCTGGAGAAATAGATGCGGAAGGAAACATAATTCCAAAGAAGGCTTGAATCAAATTTGAAATTTATCCTACAGATGGGTAATTGGTCTCCTCAATGGCCAATTATTGAGAAATTTGCCCCAGAAGCTGACAAACTTGGTTTCTGGGGTTTTGTAATGCCGGATCACTACATGTGGGGCGAAGATCGAGGAGGAGATTCTACGCTTGAGACTTGGATCGCACTTAGTTTCTTGGCGGCCAGAACAGAAAAGATTCGCCTGGGAACATTGGTCACGCCTATTCCGTTTCGTCCTCCCAGCATGCTAGCAAAGCAGCTATCGACTCTGGATTTAATTTCAAATGGGAGAGTAATCTTGGGAGTAGGCGCAGGATGGTCACAAACAGAGTTCGAGGGCTATAGTGAGTGGAATGAATCCAAAGTCCGGTTTGAGAAGACGCGCGAAGGAATAGAGCTTATTCTAAAGTTATGGAAAGCCGAAAGAAATGAAAGAGTTACTCACTCGGGAAAATACTACAAAGCTTCAGGGGCCGTACTTGAACCCAAACCAATCCAGAAACCTCATCCAATTTTGATGTTTGGCGGAGTGGGTGAAAGGATGCTTCGCATGGCAGGAAAATACGCCGACATTTGCTGCATACCTCCTTGGGTAAAAGATACGAAAAAAGCGAGGGAAATTGTTTTGGATTCTTCTCACAAATATGGTCGATTACTAGATCCTTCTTTTGCAACTATATACTTCAGAGGACAGCAGTACGAAAGAGAGCAATCAATAAAGGATGCCAAAGAGGCAATGACACAACATTACGATTATTTCGTTGCTGGTTTTCCTCGCGACACTTACATCGAGTCCGCGAGAGATTTCGCAAAAAACATCATACCATCCTTTGGATGACTAGGGTTTTTGGTGGGGTCGGTGGGATTCTCAGGGAAACATTTCCAAGTACCTCTTACCGATGTCTATTCCCTCGGCTACTAAGATACTCCTCTTGAACCCACGATCTACGGGTATCTTCACCCTTTTCTAATATACTCCAATGTAACATCATCCTATTACTAGTCAGCTTACCCATATTTTGTATCGGGACACTGGAGCCCGTCGCCTTACCTTTCCAGGTCAAAAGCAACTTGCTGGGCTACGACCCCACCAGAACTCGCTAAGTCCAAAGAATATTGAAAAGGCTTTCATCAAAAATTGAGGCTCAGGAGCTTACGCTTGAGACGATTTTTTCTTCTAGCAACGTGGCTATTTCATGCTTAGAGAAATTGAATTCTCTCAGCACGTCTACCGTGTTTTCCCCCAGTCTGGGTGGAAATGAATTCTTTCTTCTCGAATTTCCAAAAACGCTAAAACGAACCGGAGAAGCCAGCGTTCTGATACTTTCCCCGGATCTTCCCGCAATAGTAAGGACAAGATTTCTATCTTTCGTTTGCTTAGACTCTAGAGCCTCCCTTACCGTGTTAATTTCATCGCTCGGGACTCCTGCCTTATCGAATAGATCGAGCCAGTATTTGGCCGTCTTCTTTTCGAAAATATTTGCAAGTATTTTGACAAGCTCTTTTCGATTCCTGACCCTGTTGCTGCCTGTAAGAAACCGCTTATTGTATGCAAGTTCTTCCTGTTCCATTGCTTGGCACATCCTCTGCCAGATTGCATCATTCCCGACGCCCAAGATGAAGTAGCGGTCTTTAGCTTTGAATGCCTGATAGGGAACTAGTAAAGGGTGAGCCGAACCCAATTTTTTCGGATTCTTTCCTGTGGCAAAAAAGTAACCAGCTTGGAATGAGAGCCATGATATCATTGTATCGTAGAGGCTGACGTCAATGTAGGTTCCGCTGTTTCTAGTTTCACGCTGAAAAAGAGCGGCTGAAATCGCTAGAGCGCCACTCAGGCCTGCTCCTAAGTCCGCCATCGGAACCCCAGTTTTGACCGGACCTCCACTTTCTTCGCCGGTTATACTCATGATCCCGCTTGCTGCATATGCCGCAATATCGTAGCCTGGCTTGTGGCTGAGAGGCCCGCTTTGACCGTATCCGGAAATAGAGCAATAGATTATACGCGGATTGACTTTTCTGACATCTTCATATCCGAGCTTAAAGTTTGACATTACACCTGGACGGAAACTCTCTGTCAATACATCGCATTTTTCAGCAAGCCGAAGTGCGACGTGTCTTCCTTTTTCATTTCCTTTCGAGAGATCAATTACAATGCTCTTCTTGTTGCGGTTGAGTGAAAGGTAATAGGAGCTCTCTTTTGATACAAAGGGTGGGCCCCATTTTCTTGTTCCATCACCCCAAGGTGGTTCCACTTTGATTACTTCTGCGCCGAGATCAGCTAAAATTTGTGTGCAATAAGGACCTGAGAGCACTTCTGTAAAATCAAGAACTTTGATCCCCGAAAGAGGACCCCGAACAACACTTTTTCTCTTTGTTACCACAATAATTTTTCCATTCCATTAGCAACTAGCAACCCAATTTATTTTTTTGGAGAGATCGGCTCTTAATTTTCGTGTAACATCTCATAAATACCGAATGTCAATTCAGTCACGATCGAAGGAATTTTTGTCATCTTTCTCTAGCAAGCGTAAGAAATCTTCCTTTGTCATTTCTCTTTCTGGAGGGTAATGGTCTTGAGCGAAGATCTTTCCGAAGCTTGCGGAGTCTTTGGAGTAATCTCTACGACAAAGGAAGATATCTTTCGCAAAATGTATTGGGGGCTCCTATCTCTAAATCATAGAGGTCAGCAGTCCTACGGATTTGTAACGTTGAGTAAAGGTGGCTTTCACAAGAAAGAGGATCTAAACCTCATCCCGACGGACCCGAGGGAAGTTGAAGTTTTGGCATCTTCCCTTCGAGGTAATATGGGAATAGCTAACGCAAGATATGCTACCTCGGGAGGCACAGGGGTAAGACATCTTCAGGGTGGAAAGCAGCCTCTTGTAATCTCTTCTCATGGGAGACAAATCGCCATTAGTTATAACGGAAACATAGTCAACGCTGCTAAGCTCAGGAAGACACTCCATAGAAAATTTGGAAAATTCAAAACTGATGCCGACACTGAGGTCCTTGCAAAACAAATTCTTCTATCGCTTGAGGATAATTCAGGCAATTATGAGAAGGCTGTTGGTGAGGTTCTCGACAAGGTTGAAGGGGCAT
The DNA here is from genome assembly GCA_029850555.1 of archaeon. GTDB lineage: Archaea > Thermoproteota > Nitrososphaeria > Nitrososphaerales > CADDZS01 > JASHOD01. Next base: position 5,715 of record JARCRS010000159.1, read on the forward strand.
ACTCTGCGGTGCTCATCGACTCGCTCGATGAAAGTTTCTATGCGTTCAGAGATATCAGAGGGATCAGGCCCTTCTGTTTTAGTCATAGTTCTAGCCTCTTCGCTTTTGCCTCAGAGACGCCGGCCCTAGATATCAATGGGTTTCGTGATTACGATTATGTGGATCCGGGAGAATTAATTTCGGTTGCTCGAAACGGCAAGATGACACGTAGCACGGTTCGAAAAGGGCAACCGGCAATGTGTGCCTTTGAGTTTGCATATTTTTCTAGACCCGACTCCGTCCTTAATGGAACAAACAGACCAGTCTACAAGATCAGAGAAGAATTTGCGAGATCTCTTGCGAGAACATACAAGAAGAAACTGGATGGAATAGATCTAATTCTTTCAATGCCCGAGACAGCGGATGATGCTGCCTACGGGCTACATGAATTCACAGGTTTGCCTTGGGAAAGAGCAGTTCGAAAGAACCGTTACGTCACAAGGAGGGCATTCATCTCTGGAAAGGGCGAACGTGATGATGTTATAGACAAGAAAGTCAACATCGTGCCGAGTCTAGTTCGGGGAAAAAGACTAATTGTGATGGAAGATAGCATCGTCAGGGGAGACACGTCCAAGGCAAACATTGCGAAATTGAATGCTGGCGGAGCAACGTCGGTTGACCTCTTTGTTACTTTTCCAAGAATTACAAACCCCTGCCTTTACGGGGTTGACATGGCTACATACAAAGAATTGATAGGTGCGCGAATGACCCCAGAAGAAATTGCTGAGTGGCTCGGGGCAGATTCTGTCAACTTTCAAACTATTGAAGGACTAGTTTCCTCTATTGGAATCGACCAAAAGAATCTATGTCTTGCTTGCGTTACTGGGGAATATCCCTCGAAAACTGCTCAGCAAATCGCGGACAAGATTAGAACCCTTCAAAAATCAGAACCGAAGAGTCAAGAATCAGAAAAGAGAGTTTACGAGAGAAATTTCTGATGGCTGACTCCAAAGTCAACGTACTGCTCGTAGGCTCTGGTGGAAGAGAGCATGCGCTTGCCTGGAAGCTCCTTCAAAGTCCTTTGATTAACAGATTATACGTCGCACCCGGAAATGCGGGGACGGAAGATTACAATATTTCGATTAGTGCGACTGATATCAAATCGCTAACGAATTTTGCAAAGGAGAAAGGGTGCTTTACTATAGTAGGTCCGGAAATTCCTCTCGAATTAGGTCTGGTTGACGCCCTTGAAAGTGAGCTGCTAATCACATTTAGTCCGAGTAAAGAAGAAGCTCGTCTCGAGACAAGCAAATCATACGCAAAGCAATTCATGAAGTCAAATCACATTCCAACAGCCTCGTTTGACATTTTCAATGATTATGGTTCTGCACTTGACTACTGCAGAGACAAAGAAGGAAATGTAGTGATCAAAGCTGATGGACTTGCCAGCGGAAAGGGAGTCTTTGTCTGCACTAACTTGAAAGAGGCGACTAGCGCCCTCAAAACCATCTTTATTGAGCGAGTCTTCGGAGATTCGGGGAAAATAGTGGTGATAGAAGAAAAACTCTCAGGATATGAAGTATCCTTAATGGCAATTTGCGATGGAAAGAATGCATCACCCTTCGGCACGGCTATGGATCATAAGAGACTACTAGATCAGGATAAGGGCCCCAATACTGGTGGTATGGGAGCTATCTCTCCAGCTCTTGGATTTGACGAAAAACAACTCGAGAATGCGATGGAAAAAATCATCCGGCCTGTTGTGCGTAAGACGGGGTTCAAGGGGTTTCTTTATGCAGGACTGATGATCACTGAAGATGGTCCCAAAGTCTTGGAGTTTAATGCCCGCCTTGGTGATCCGGAAACCCAAGCCCTACTTCCCAGGCTCCGTTCGGACTTTTTGCAATCTCTTTTAGACATCACAGAGCAAGGACTGGATTCTGCCGAAAAGGAATTAGACTGGGATTCTTCTTATTCTTGCTGCGTAGTTATGTGCTCCAGAGGCTATCCCTCTAATGCGGAAGTAGGGTTTCCAATACATGGCCTAGAAGATGCGCAAAAGTTAGATGGCATCTTTGTTTTCCATGCTGGCACAAAGATGAGGGATAAGAATCTGATTACAAGTGGAGGGCGAGTTTTGTCTGTGACCGCAAAGGGAGATACCTTAAGTGATGCGTCGGGCACTGCATACAATGCCGTAAAGCTGATTTCCTGGGAAGGGGAAAATCACAGAAGCGACATCGGAAGAACGGCGCCGTTTTGATTGACCGACACTAAGAATATTCTTTTCCTTTCCTCTGGGCGGGGAAGTAATTTTCAATCC
>JARCRS010000160.1 GCA_029850555.1 archaeon
AGATAAGATTATGGTGAAACCAAAGCTGAAGCTTGGCAGAAATACTCAAGCACTAGACTCGCTCCGGCGGCATGCCTCGAAAAGAAAAGCCTTGCGTGTCAAAAGTCCAAAACTTGGTGAACTCAAGCACACGTTTCATGAAATGGAATACGAGGCCCAATAGTGAAGCTCTAACCGCTCTAAAGTGTCCGCGAAGAAATGTTCGCTCTCTAGCTGAACGAGCCCTTTTTCATTTTCTGCCAATGCAAGTCACTTTGTTCGCAATGTGTAGAGAGTGGCCAGAATCATATATCGCTTCGGAGGGACTCACAATTTTTGCCCGCATTGATTTCAGCGGGGATGCCGGAAAATCTGGCTTGTCGATGAATCCTACTCGATTGCTCATATTTGGGAATCCGAAAGCCGGAACCCCGATAATGTTAGCCGGACCGTCTCTTGCAATTGATTTTCCTCTCAAAATCCATGTTCCAGAAGATGATGCCGGAAAGGCTTGGGTGTCGTACAATTCGCCTGAATACCTTTAGGGATAGCCATAACATCCAGATAATTTGTTAAAGAATATTTCCGGTATTGTGTCAATTGTAGAATCAGTTATGCAATGAAAATCGTTTCTTAGTCGAAAGACGAAACGCTGACACTCAAATTTGAAAGAATTCACAATTGTGTTTTTTGGCTCTCTTATTCTGCTCTCTATTTTTGCTCTACAAATGTCAGAGATTCCTCCGTAAGATCCCCCAATACCTATTTAGAATAGAACTTGGCTTTCTTAATCTGATGAAATGATATGGCAACTACGCAAACGACGAAGATAAGATCCTATCCTGCTCCAGCGAAGTTAGCAACCGTAACTGATCTGACTCAGGCAGAGGCGCAAGCTGTTACAACGGCAGTAAATCCCTTAATCGCTGATGCCTTCTCGCTTTACGTAAAGACAAAGAATTTTCATTGGCATCTCTTTGGCGCGCACTTTCGCGACTTGCATCTGCTCTTTGATGAGCATGCGGATGCAATATTAGCTTCTACGGACATATTGGCCGAACGAGTCCGGCGTGTCGGAGGCACTACAATCCGCAGCATCGGTCACATCAGCGAGTTGCAAACAATCGAAGATGATAACAACGAGGCCGTACCCCCTATGGAGATGGTCAGGCGACTTATGGAAGACAACGCACAAATTGCAAAGTCAGTAAGGAATGCAATTTCTGTTTGCGACAAAAATCGAGATTTGGCTACGAGCAATTTATTGCAGGAGATTCTCGATCAGACAGAACGCCGCAAGTGGTTCCTATTCGAGATTCTACAAAGAGATTGAACAATACCGATATAATTTTGCAAGTAAAGTACGCACAAGGGCTTCTGAGATAACGCCATCCTAAAGTGCATGCTAAATCATGGTTAGGCGGATAGAGCCATGTAAAAATGACCAGCCCTAGAGAGAAGTTTTTGATTGTCCAAGCCTGATAGTCTCTTGTCAAATTTGAGTGCGGAGACAGATTCCTCTCCCGCGGCAACAGAATCGAAGCGCGAATCAAAAACTCCCGAATTAAGTCAGTCCATTCCAAAGAAGTGTCCTAATTGTGGCAAGGAGAATACGTTTGTCCTAGACTCTGGATCTGGGGAGTTAGTATGCACTAACTGTGGTTATGTATTAAGGGAGAACATTGAAGAAACCGGTCCAGAGTGGAGAACATTTTCAAGCGAGGAAGGCGGGCAGTCTCGGGCGAGGGCAGGCTCCCCAACAGATATTGCACGACATGATATGGGGCTCTCGACAATAATTGGCTCTGAGAACAGGGATGCGAGCGGAAGATCATTGGGGTCTTCCATGAGGACGACTTTCGAGCGTCTTCGCACTTGGGACAGAAGAACGCAGGTTCACACTGCTCAGGATAGGGACCTGATTCAAGCATTCAGTCAGCTCGAGACTATCTCTCAAAAGATGAATCTAAGTAGTTCCATAGTCGAAAAGGCTGCCTACATCTACCGGAAGGTGTTAGAACAAGACCTGATCCGCGGAAGGACAATCTCGGGAATGATTGCAGCCGCTTTGTACGCAGCCATTCGCGAATCTGATACTCCTAGGACGATCAAGGACATCGGTGAAGTAAGCGGGGCGAAACTGTCAGACATTAGACGCGACTATCGCATAATCGTAAAAGAGCTAGACCTCCGGATGCCAGTTTTTGACCCGAGAAGGCTTGTATCGCGAATCGCTAGTCGCGCGGGAGTAAAACAAACCACCGAAACCAAAGCTATAGATCTTGTGAAAAAGGCGGAAGAAATTGGGATAACAACTGGAAAGGATCCAACAGGGGTAGCTGCAGCTGCGGTCTATCTCGCCTCTCTCTTGGAGTCAGATCACAAAACCGAGAAGGAAATCAGCAAAGCATCGGGTCTTACGGAGGTTACGATAAGACATAGGTATATTGAGATGAAAGATGCTCTGGGAATTTCTGTTACTCACTAAACTGCGTGTTCGATGTTCTTCACTACCGGTGGCCTAACCTTTTTCAGTACGCGGTACCCGCAATTTATGCACCGTATCTCTGGCTGTTCTGATAGCTGCTCTAGACTCTGTTTAGTCCCGCAGCGCTCGCATTCGTAGATTATGGAACCGAAAACCTTGTTCGGACTTTCTGCGGACCTTGACAAATCGCTCATTTATTGTCCCACTTTTCCTTTCTTAAATAACTTTCAAAGCATACCTTCCGGGCTTTGTAATTTCTAGGGCGCGGGATAGCACTGATTCACTTGGGTTTACGATAACAATCATCCCAGACCAAAATCGTCTCAGATCAGAACTATGGCAATTAGAGCAAATTCTACCATTTGTAAGCATATTGCATTTCCTACAGGCTAATTCTTTTTTCGATTGCAAACAAATTCAACTCCAAATAATGTAATTGGTAGTACGTTCTAATAAACAAGAACTAACAAATGAAGCTCGGATACTTCCTCCATCTAAGAAAAAGCCAGAGTTTGATCATCTAAACAGATTCGTTCGCGCGAGATCCACAATTTCGTTTCCTTTTCCATTGAGCACTGCTCGAGCCAAATAGAGCGTGAAACCTTTCACCTCATCATATTTGATAGAAGGAGGAATCAAGAGCTCCTGACGATTTACAACGACATCTACAAGCGCAGGCCCGTCATGTTCGAACGCTTGGGTGAGCGCGGGGTTTAGCTCCTCTGGCTTTTCTACTCGGAAACCCAAGATTCCGACTGCGTCCGCCATCTTTGCAAAATTCGGATTCAATAGGTCTGTCCCGTATTCCACGAACCCTGCAGCCTTCATTTCTAATTCAACAAAATCAAGAGCTGAATTGCTGAACACTACCACCTTGACAGGGAGGTTATGCTGACGAAGGGAAAGAAAGTCGCCCATTAACATCGTGAAACCTCCGTCCCCTGACATCGAGATCACTTGTCGCTTTGGAAAGGCTTCTTGTGCCCCAATTGCTTGAGCGAGTGCCCCTGCCATCGAGCCATGAGAAAAAGATCCGAGAAGTCTCCTCTTTCCATTCATTTTGAGATAGCGAGCAGCCCAGAGAGTCGGAGTGCCCACATCGCATGTGAAAATTGCATCTTCTGAGGCTAGCTCGTCAAGGATCTTAGCAACGTATTGGGGGTGAATAGGAGTTTTTCCTGGATTCCCAACTGCAAGCGAGTCAAGATCCGCTCTAGTCCTTTTGTAATGATCAAGCGAGGCCTTCAAATGTCCCTTATTGTCGGACTTTTGTTCCAAGTGTGGTTTTAGAGCATTCAGTGTCTCTTTGACATTGCCGACCAGTCCTAGATCAACCTTGGTTCTTCTTCCTATTTGCCCGCCTCTAATGTCCACCTGGATAATACGTGCCTTGCTCGGATAGAATTGCTGGTAAGGGAAATCAGTTCCAAGCATGAGGAGCACATCGGAATCCATCATGGCGTAATATCCAGAGGAAAATCCGAGCAGTCCGGTCATCCCGACATCGTAGGGGTTGTCGTACTCGATGAATTCCTTGCCTCTCATGGCGTGGACAATTGGAGATTGAAGCAAACCGGCTATTTCCATAAGCTCAGGATGGGCCCCTTCGCAACCGGCTCCAGCTAGGATCGTAACCTTTGAAGCAGGATTTAGAATGTCTGCTGCCTTTTTGATTTCGTCTTCAGAAGGACGGACAGTTGGCGTAGGCCGATCAAAAGCGATGAATGGTCGTGGAGACGTAGCATCCATCAGGGCAACATCACCGGGGAGCACTATCACCGAGACACCACGTTCAGAGACTGCAGTTCGCATTGCGATTTCGAGTATCCGAGGCATTTGCTCGGGATGCGAAATCAATTCACAGTAAAGCGAACACTCTTTGAAGATTAGTTCTGGATGAGTTTCCTGAAAGTACGAACTTCCAATTTCGCGGCTCGGAATATGTGACGCGATTGCGAGAACAGGAACACGGCTACGATGGCACTCATAGAGACCGTTGATGAGATGGGTGTTTCCGGGACCACAGCTCCCTGCGCAGACTGAAAGGTTTCCAGTCAAGTGAGATTCGGCTCCAGCTGCAAAAGCTGCTACTTCTTCATGCCGAACTCCTACCCACTCTATTTGAGCAGTTTTTGAGCGAATAGAATTGGCAATCCCGTTTAGAGAATCGCCAACAACTCCATACACTCTTTTGACTCCAATTGCTACAAGAGAGTCAACCAATACGTCAGCAACCTTCTTTGCCATGTTTTCGATTCAAAACCAATCGCCCATAATATAGTCTTTTGAGCGTGCTACCCCTCAAAGGAGTATGACTGCAGGAAATTGCAAAAAATACATCTAGGTCATATATTATCGGAGCCATTGTTATACTCAAATGAAAAGAAATTTGCAATCACAAAAAACAATGGCTAAAGGCACTATTCACGTCTCTCCGCGTGAGGGTAGATCGTGCAGATTAGAAAGTGTAAGGGAACAGGTGTCTAAAATTGCGGGGATTTCGAGCGTTGAAGCTAACCACGTTTCTCACGCCCTTTCGATTGAATACGATCCAAAAAAAATTACGCTCGATCAAATTCGAAAGAAAATAGAGCTTTAGATATCTGGGCGAAGTCAGAACCGATCAAGAATGGGAAATGTACATCGCTATCTCAAGAATGTGAAAGAATTGCAAATTTTTTAGAGCAATCCAAAGAACGCCTTCCTCATTAATGGAAGGGTTTCTTCTACTACAAATAAATAGAAGCGAAAAGTCACTTACAATTGCCTTAGCTATGTTCTATTTGAGTTCTATTCTTCGTTTTTATATTCTACTGGGGTAGATTTTCTCCGAAATTTAGTTCATGTTTTTCGTGAAATCGCCTTTCTTTGTTCTTTCAGGCCTCCTCTTTGGATGTGCAATTGGTTTTCATGAATTGCATTTAGCTGCAGAAAATACGTGCCTTTGAAATAGTCAGTCGTCC
>JARCRS010000161.1 GCA_029850555.1 archaeon
CTCCAGACCAGAACAAGTAAAAGATGTTCTCCACGCCGGTGCTGACGGCGTAATTGTCGGCAGTTTTTTTGTTAACCTAGTGGCTTCGAACCTAGATGATATTGATCAGGCCTGCAAGCTCTTGGCGAAATCTGCTAGGAAATTGAAGGAAGCTACATATGTATCATACGGTTCTGATTAGAGTCTTCTTTTGGACAGCGAAAGATCTTCAATAAGTGAAATGTTGGATGAATTCAGATTGATTAGAGGCATGGGTTTGTCGCGAGAGTCCCGGTCATAGTGTATGAATTAAGATGATCCAGGTTTGGCAGCGGCAGCTAGGGAGGAGAGAACAGCGTCCCCGGAATAGCATCGAATAGAACACGTAGCTAGATGGTGACTCAGAAGGTTGTACTGGCTGAAAAAAGCTAGTCTGCTTCTTCAAGCAGGGCCGTTTCGAACGCCACCGCCCTGCTAGCATCCGAAGCGTAGATCACCGAGTTGTGGTTCTCGAGCAAGCCCCTAATCCACTGGCCCCTTTTCGATCGCTCCAACTTCCTTACGTCATAGTAGCAGAGCAGTGAAATACCAAACTCCTCAAAGTGATCGTTTCCTATTTTCTCCAATTTCATCCCTTGCAGCATTCCAGTCACTGACTCGATATCGGTTATCGTCCTGCCTACGAACCGAAACGGAGGCTTCATTCCTCTAGTCGTCTCGACTGTCATGGTCTTCAATGTCTTTAGGGCGTCTCTCTTGCCACCATCGGAGGCCGGGATCTTGAATATTCTCAGGCGGTTATCCTTCTCGTACCTTCCAACGTCAATTCCTTGGGCTATAAGCCTCCTTCTGTTCGCGACAGGGTCTATGTCAGTGAAGAAGATACAGGAACCTCCCTTCCTGAAACCCTCGATGAAATATTTGGCGACTATGGAATCGGCACGCTTCTCATTGTCGTACAGCATGACGATGTGCTTGTTACCCTGAAGGCGGTCAATGAACCCCTTAGGGCGATAACTTGCAGTCTTGCTCAATGCGATTGCCCCCGAGAAATTGTAAGGTACTTTACTCCCATCTCTTCAAGGAACCCTTTGATGCGGTCATAGTCCTGGAGAAAGTCGCGCCCCCTCTGGGTTATCCCTAATGGGTCATTGGTGATCATTCCTTGAATTTCAAGCTCGCTCAAGTAGCGAGTCAGCCTGTCGTAGGCGAGGTTGCTCTTGGACTGGATACGGGTTGGCCTTGCCTCCCCGTAATTCAGCTCGTGTTTTAGCGCACCGAGAATATCATTGTATATCTCCATCTTGTTGCGCTTCGCCTTCGGCATGGACAAAACGCCCCGAACCCTATATTAAAAAAACTCACCTAGGTGCGTAACCGATTATATCTTATGAGTCGCTTCCTCCAGCATGAACAATTTCCAAACCGAAGTCAAAGATGAGAGGGGCCAAACCGATTTATTCTGCGAAACCCCTCTTAAGGGAAGAAGTGACAGATGCCAAGAGGGAGGAGAGAACTGTGAGTAGCGAGGACTACACCAATACCATTACGGTGGACCAAACCCCGAAAGAAGTATTCAACGCGATCAATAATCCTCGTGGATGGTGGTCAGAAGAAATCGAAGGCACTACCAACAAGGTCGGGAGCGTATTCAAGTACCACTACGAAGACGTCCATAGTTGCAGTATCAAAGTAACAGAACTGATACTAGGGAAGAAGGTCGCCTGGTTAGTTCTGGACAACTACTTCAACTTCACCAAAGACAAAAGCGAATGGAAGGGAACGCGGATAGTTTTTGACATCTCTAAAAAAGAGAACAAGACAGAAGTTTGCTTCACTCACGTCGGCCTAGTCCCTAATTACGAATGCTACAATGTCTGCTCAGATGCCTGGGGCTCTTACATCAAAGGCAGTCTTCGGAACCTGATTATGACAGGCGAGGGCCAGCCCAATTAGACAGGAAGTGAGATAGAGAATGACGAGTAAGCAGGATTATACCACCACTTTTTCGGTGAATCAAACACCGGAGGAAGCGTTCAAAGCTATCAACAATGTTCGGGGTTGGTGGGAAGGACAAATTGAGGGAAAAACCGAAAAGATCGGTGACGTGTTTACATACCGTTATGGAGATTTTCACCGCTCCAAACAAAAAGTGACAGATCTCATACCCGGCAAAAGAATCGTCTGGCTTGTTGTGGAGGGTGGCCCTAAATTTACCAAAGATAAGACCGAGTGGATAGGGACAAAAATCATCTTCGATATCTCCAAGAATGGGAGTAAGACGGAAGTGCACTTCACCCATCAAGGTCTTATTCCTAGATTGGAGTGCTACGATAGTTGTACGGATGCGTGGGGCCCTATCATACGGAACAGCCTACGTATGCTAATAACTGAGGGCAAGAGTCAGACCGCCTAAAGAGAAAATTCGAACAGGAGCTCCTCAAATATTTTTCAAATCAATCGGCTTTGGATTTCCGACTAAATTTATTCTGGTCGGAAGTCCAGTTGACTACTTGTTTCTAAGTGCAGATAACCTGTTGTGTTTCGGTCCTTGTGCCTACTTGATCGACTTGAGCTGAAAATTGCTCGCTTGCCATCTGCTAGATTGGTATGTGTGTGAGAGGAAAAACTGTTCACTAGCTACACCACTTCTAGGAGGTTGAATGTCTATAATGCTTCGTGGAAAGAGACACTTCCTCTAAATTCCGATAGAAAGGAAATGCCGGGACGAGCGCATAATTGTCTACGACCCATGTACGCCTAGGAACGGGTTCCCAGAGATTAGGTCTTCTGTAAGGAATGTTCTCAAACATAAGTCTAAAGGTAATATCATACGTCTATTTGTGATTTCAATATGATGTATTCGAATGGGCCTCACATGCACAGAGTTCCAGCTCCTAGTTGCGTGATGCATTCGAAGGAAAGGAGGGGGTGGGATTCGAACCCACATAGCTGCGTCAAAGCTTTGAGTTTCCTTTGAATCCGCTTTCTGCCTTACGTTTTACAAAAAAACTGCAGGCGGACGCGTAGCCTCTCCGCCACCCCTCCATAACAAGAAACTAGTTTCGATCAGATCTTTCTCGGCGTGAACCTGCTTTTCTATGTTTCAGAGTTTTCGTTCATACGAATAGTGCAAATAATACAATCGCAGAGATGAAAACGATCGAAATGGTATTGAGCACCTTGATCAGAGAATTGATCGCTGGCCCAGCGGTATCTTTGAACGGATCTCCTACAGTGTCGCCCATGACGGCCGCTTTATGTGGTTCGCTCTTCTTGCCACCATAGTTCCCAAGTTCAATGTACTTCTTTGCATTATCCCATGCCGCGCCACCGTTTGTCATCATAAAGGCCAAAAATACTCCTGAAACAACACTGCCAATTAAGAGACCCCCCAAAGCTAGAGGACCGAGAACAAAGCCTACGACCAATGGCGTAACAACTGCCAATAACGCGGGTTTTGCTAGCTCCCTGATTGCTGCCGTTGTGCTGATGTCGACGCATTTCGCATAATCCGGTTTCGCTGTGCCTTCCATTATGCCCGGAATTTCTCTAAACTGTCTTCGGACCTCGTTCACCATCTTGATTGCGGCGCGACCCACTGCCTGGATTAGGAAGCTCGAGAAAAAGAATGGCAGCAAACTTCCGATGAACAATCCTATAATGACACGCGGATCGCCCAGCGCAAAAGTTAGTGAGCCGCCGGCGGCTAGTCCGTACTTTGAAAAAAGATTGTTCTTCGAAATGATATTATTTGCCTCGTCTTGGAAAGCAAAGAAGATCGCGACCGCAGCGAGAGCTGCTGACATTACGGCGAATGCTTTTGTGGTTGCTTTTGTAGTGTTCCCAACAGCATCAAGCTCGTCTGTCACCTCTCTCACACTTTCTTCGAGGCCTGCCATTTCCACGATTCCATTCGCATTGTCAGTGATGGGACCAAACGAATCAATAGACATGATAACCCCAGTTAGTGAAAGTTCTGCCATCGTGGCTATTGCCGTGCTGTATACTCCGATCAGGACTTTCGAGGATGCAGCTAGAGTTGAAGGCGCGGCGTAATATCCTAGGAAATACGACACGAGTATTGCAAGAACTAATACAACTGCCGACGGAGCAGTGCTCTGGAGTCCTGTAGAGAATCCTGCCAGAAAGTTCGTCGCAGGCCCAGTTTGACTAGCTTCCGCTATGAATTTCACTGGTTTGTAATTGTACGAAGTAAAGTAATCTGCCACTCTCTCAATTACGACTACAACTATGATGCCTACTACTGCACTGGAAAAAAGGTACCAGCCAAGCAAACTTCCTTTGAAGAGAAAATCACTAATTACGGCGTCTATTATTACCGCAATTATGCCTGAAATAATCAGCGCGATATTCAAAGACCCCATCGGGTTTTTCTTGATACTTTTTCGAATATAGAATCCGCCGAGTACGGAACCAATTATTCCGGACGCGCCTAATAGTAAGGGGTAGACGAGCAATTGGTTAGATGTGATTAGCGTAGTAAGCGATCCGAAGCTTGATGACGAAAGCGCGCCCGAAGTTATCAGCGCTGCAAGAATCAGAGCCGCAATCGAAGTAACAACAAAGGATTCGTAGACATCTGCTCCCATGCCCGCACAATCGCCCACATTGTCACCGACATTGTCTGCGATCACTGCTGGATTTCTCGGGTCATCTTCGGGAATATTTGCTTCCGTTTTTCCTACGAGGTCTGCACCGACGTCAGCCGCCTTTGTGTAAATTCCCCCAGACACCCTCATGAACATCGCGATAAGCGAAGCGCCGAATCCGAGACCCGCGATAATCGCAGGCGTCGAAACGATCGTCTTTTCAAACGCCAGATAAAAAAGAGAAACGCCAAGCAATCCAAAACCCACCACAGCCATTCCCATCACGCCGCCGCCTTTGTACGCAAGAGTTAGAGCACTACCTAGACCCTTCCTCGCGGCTTGAGCGGTTCTAGAGCTCGTTCTTACCGTCATTGCCATACCAACATATCCTGCGAGAGCCGATAAGACCGCTCCAACTAGGAATCCTATTGCTGTAGCACCATGTGTTCCAAGCGGCAGATCGATAAAGAAGAAGATCAGAATCGCGATCGCAGCTGCAATAGGAGCAATGACCTTGTACTCTCTGTTCAGGAACGCATCGGCGCCCTGTCTTACAGCTGTAGCTATCTCGACCATCTTCGGATTTCCAGGATCTTGTTTTCTGACCGCAAATACGAGGTAAATGGCGTAGACGAGTGCAACAGCTGCGCCGCCAACTGCCAAGTATCCATAATCTACCATTGAATTTCAAACACTGCCTTTTGCTAAACCTGCTATTGAAAGAAAAAGTGACTTTGCTATTAGCTAGTGAAAGCAAGTGCCTCGGAGCGGTAGTTATAAGATTTTACGGCCCGGGAGTCTTCTCTCACTATGCAAGTCTTTGAATCAGGCCCGTCAAAATGAAGGGTAAAAGCGTCGTAACCTCTCCAAAGATCGTGACCTGTCTAGCTTTTGCGGAAACTTTGCCCCATGAGATGGCTTCTCTAACTTGAGCTCCTGAGAGGCTTCCATCGAGTTCTGTCGCGCTCGTGATATAGACGGCATAATCTAACCCACCCCGAAATTGATTCCACCAAAGGGTATGGTGTTTCGAGATGCCGCCACCCATCATAAAGGCGCCAGTTCTCTTTGCGGAGTAAACAATGTCTGAAAGTGCTTGTTCGTCATTCAGAAGATCGAGCTTGAAATCCCGATGCATCTGGTAGAAGAGCCATGCTTGACTTCCAACTGCCCCGTCAGTAATCCCAGGAACGAATACTGGAATTTCATTCTTTGCTGCCCAGTGGAGGATCGATTTTTCGTCAGCTATAGACTCGCCTAATCTTTCACAAAGACGTTGGGTGCTAAGTGATTTCTCTCCCGAATCATAAATCTTTGAGAGAAGATACTGAACTTTTTCTTCGACCAATGGACCGTAGTTATCACGAGGAATTAGGATATTTCCGAGGCGGTGCGCTCCTCTTTTTTCAAGATCAATGTCGTCCATACTAAATTCTCCGCCAGAGAGATAAGGACGATATGATCTTGCGATGTCATGATCCAATGTTCCGCAAGTTGTGATGATCGCATCGCACAGTTTTCGCTTTACGAATTCCTTTATCACGCCTCTGCTCCCTGTCGCAATTATTGCTGCGGGGAAAGAGAGAAATTTGAAACATTTTTCGTCTCTAGACATCTGCTCCAGAATGTCAAGTGCGTTGCCGAGATTCCTAGCCTGGAAACCACCAGAGCGAGACATCTGTTCGAAGATCTCATTTACCGAAGTGCTCTCTCGTAATTCGAGATCTCTCACAGGCGGAAAAGAGATGCCTACCTTGATCTTAGGAAGCGAGGACCGGCGAGTTTCGCTAATTTTCTTCTTGTTAGACAATTAGGCTTTGTTCATTTTCAAATGAATCCGACGCATCTTTTATAGTTGATTTCTGGCTTGAATAGCAATACAAGACTCGAAAGGGAGAAGGTACAGTGGCAGATTACATAGAAACATCGGACGACCTTCTTAGAAAAGTGATCCAACCTAGGCATCTCGATTCCCACAAGGGTGACAACGGGGTTGTTGCAGTGGTTGGCGGTTCTAGAATCTTTCACGGGGCGCCTTTTTTTACTTCGATTTCGGCTGCCCGCGCGGGTGCCGACCTTGTCTACCTAGCTGTTCCAAAATTAATCGCGACCTCCATAAGAG
>JARCRS010000162.1 GCA_029850555.1 archaeon
GCTTGCAGCTGCAAGGCTTGGAATTATTCACAACCAAGTGTTTGGAGGTTTCAGCGCAAAGGCCTGCGCGGAAAGAATGGAGGACTCGAAGAGCGTCGTCTTGGTAACATGCGATGGTTACTATAGGAATGGGCAATTGATTGATAAAAAAGCCGATGCCGACGTAACTGTTGAAGAAGCAAAGAAACTTGGGATCAAAGTAGAGAAGGTTTTGGTCTGGCGTCGCCATCCGGGAAAATATCTTTCCAAATCAGAAATGGTTGAGGGTCGTGATTACTTTGTTGACGACCTTATGAAAAATGTCAGAGGAAAACGAGTTCCTCCGCTTTCTATGGATGCAGAAGATCCACTGTTCTTGATGTATACAAGTGGTTCGACTGGTCGTCCCAAGGGCTGTCAGCATAGAACAGGTGGATACTTGGCGTATGTGGCTGGCACAAGCAAATATGTGCAGGATGTTCATCCAGAGGATGTTTACTGGTGCTTTGCAGACATTGGCTGGATCACTGGGCATTCGTACATAGTCTATGGTCCTCTCTCTGTGGCTGCAACATCAGTCATGTATGAAGGAGTCCCACTATATCCTGATGCTGGTAGGCCATGGAGGATAGCAGAAAGACTGGGTGTCAACATATTCCATACAGCTCCAACCACGATCCGCATGCTTAGAAAGGCAGGTCCAAATGAACCCGCAAAATACCACTATCATTTCAAGACAATGACGACGGTTGGAGAACCTATCGAACCAGAAGTCTGGAAGTGGTATTACAACGTGGTGGGCAAGACTGAAGCTTGCATAACCGACACTTGGTGGCAAACAGAGAACGGAGGTTTTCTCTGCAGCACCTTACCCGCGTTACAACCAATGAAACCCGGCAGTGCGGGGACGGGGATGCCTGGAATCTATCCCATAATTCTAGATGAGACTGGAAGTAAGATCGAAGCAGGTCAGGGAAAAGCTGGAAACATCTGCATAAGAAACCCCTGGCCCGGCATTATGCAAACAGTTTGGGGCGATCCTCAGAGATTTGTAAGAACATACTATGCAAAATACAACAAGAATATCACAAGCAAAGACTGGCATGATTGGCCCTACTTCGCGGGCGACGGAGCCGTGCAAGCTGCGGATGGATACTTTAGAATATTGGGACGAGTTGATGACGTCATCAAGGTTGCCGGACATAGGCTCGGTACAAAGGAACTTGAAAATGCTGCCCTTACTACACAAGAAATCGGAGAAGCGGCGGCCATAGCTATGACTGACGAGCTGAGGGGCCACGTTCCCATCATATTCGCTTCGTTGAAGCCTGGCTTTACTCCAAGCAAGGAAATAGAGGAAAAGGTAGTTGCTAATGTGGCAAAGGAACTAGGACCCATTGCCAAACCAAGAGCTGTATACCTCGTCCCAGATTTACCAAAGACTAGATCTGGCAAGATCATGCGTCGTGTGCTAGCTTCAATTTCGAACTACCAAGACTATGGCGACGTGACAACACTTGCAAACCCGGATGTTGTCGAGACCATTCGAAAGACAGTTCAAGGGGACAAAAAACCCTCTGTTGCTACTACGAGCAAATGATAGAGGAGGTGAAATGGATCAAAAATGTCAGAGACGCCTTATTTAGCTAGGGCAGATACACTTCTTGGAAATCCAGCTCCCTTAGGACTGTTTGGTTTCGGTATGACTACAGTCCTTCTCAACCTCTCTAATGCAGGCTATTTTGGAACAGATTCAACGATATTGGCCATGGGAATATTCTACGGTGGACTGGCCCAGATTGTTGCCGGACTTCTAGAATTTAGAAAAGGCAACACATTCGGAACTGTGGCTTTTCTGTCGTACGGATTCTTCTGGGAAAGCTTCGTCGGTCTGTTAGTGCTTCCAGGACTATGGAAAGTGGCAGCACCGACTGATAGTTCATTAGCAGCCTACCTTGCTATGTGGGGAATATTCACATTACTGATGTTCATCGGCACTCTCAGGCTCAATGGAGCTCTCATGTTCGTATTCGGCAGCCTCTTCCTATTGTTCTTCATGTTAGCAGGTGCGTTCTCCTTAGGGACTACGACGACTAGCGGCGCGAACCTCTTGAAGGTCGCTGGATATGAAGGAGTAATATGCGGACTGAGTGCAATGTACACGGCAATAGCGCAAGTGTTGAACGAGGTCTACAAGAAGACTATTCTGCCTATTCTTCCCGTCAGGGGAGTATAGCGGAAGCTTAATGCGAGATACTCAAAGTTCGCCTACAAGGGGACATCCCTCCCCTATCTCTTTTTTTATTTAACTAAGAATCTCGAAAAACGATTTGCTTCAAAAGCAAAAAAACCGTTTTGATTATCTTAACGCTTTGCTTCGAGTGGCGTTTGTTGCTCTACTGGTGTAATCCTAACTTTCGCGTCGGTAGCATACGCTCCTCCCTCATTCCTACAAACGATCACCCTCTTTGGTCAAAGGAGTTAGGCGGACCGCGCCAGCCGCCACTTTCCTAACAGAGGTTATCCTTCGTCTGTGAAGAAGCTAGTAAAGTAACAGATCTTCTCATGAGAGGTAGAAATCGACCGGATTTAGAAAAGCACTTGAGAGAGAAACAGCCTGGAATAAAGATGGGTCTGAGAGGTAAACTGCTCTAAACAGCTATGGGAAGTTGAGAGATAAGCTGTTCGATTTCAGGAAGAGTAGAATCGTCTAACACGATCGTTCTGTCTCTTCCAAATCTCATAGTCACCCGCATATTTGCCTTGTTTGTCTTCCACATGTTAAGTGGAATCTCAAAGAAACTTTTGGAAGGCTGATCCATACTGACTTTGAGGGGCATGCCCATCAAATTTGATTTCTTATCTATAGAGACTTTGAGAGATTGAAAGTCTCTTAGCAAGTTCATCCTTATCGCGCCATCAGCGTGCACTAACAACTCATAGGCATGTACTTCTTGCAAAAGGGAAACGCAATTTGAAACACCCAGTTTCCACAGAAATAAACCTAATCAACGAGTGAAACGGATTGCCTGACTAGATTTGAAATACCATCATTGAAAGCTGAAAGAATGATCCAGGCGCGTTCAAATAACCAAGTTCAATTGTGCGAACAGAGCTGCCTTTTCTAGAGTTGAGGATACTTATCCTGACTTGATCTTCATTTCGGAGTGGGGAAATAGCTGGCATAGATATTCCACCCTATTTCTGCAAAAGTACTGTCTTTATCCCGAGCCTATGTTTCAATTCATAAGGCGAGGATGAAAAAGAGCGCGCGGGGGCTGCAGCAGTAAGCAAATGAACACTCGGTTACGTTTGCGTAACTATTGCTGCGAAATTTTTTCCACACAATGTACTCGGTGGTCACCAAATCGTAACCTAGCCTTCAAGAAAGAATGACTATTGCTTTAGCTTGATAAAGAAAAGGTCAACAGTCTCCAAGAGTAATGCCCTCCAACCGGTTCCTGCTTAAAGAATGCATTATGGTTTCGGGGTCGGAAAGGCAACATGAGCGACGAAAAAGAATGAGGT
>JARCRS010000163.1 GCA_029850555.1 archaeon
CCCATCTGGGATTCTGTTTTTCGAGAAATCCTGCCAATCAACAATCACCGAAGGAAATTCCTTTTCAAGATCGATGTTTCTAAACCTCAACAATCGTAAATAGCATCTTTTCAATCCGCCGGAAATCGAGAAGAGGATAAGGGCCTTTTCTCGCGTTTCAGCATTTGAAAGAATTTTTCTCAATTCTCTCTTCGTTGGAAGTCTGTCTTGCTCGCTACGAACTGTTCTAGGGACAGTCACATCATCTGTGTATTCAACTTTGTTTGCCCGGAGGAACTTTCGAATTACAGAAATTCGGCTTGCAATTGTTGTCGTCGACAGTTTCCTAGAATTCAGGAGATAATTTACAAATTCTTTCATATTACCCGACCAGTAAATTCCTCTATTCGTGACGGCGGAGTCCGATTCTGTTCCCAACCACGTGAAAAAGTCATTAACAGTGCGTAGATTTTCTTCCATCGTCTCTGAGGACTCGCCTCTCAACAACGATTGCCTGGCTAGAGCATGAAGTGAAGAGGAGTTTTCTATCATGTGAATAAGCGCAGGACAAAGTCTTTGTCTCAAGTCCTGCTCGGTTCTCGTTAATCTGCGAACTCGATTAGAGAGCAATTTATTTCTGCAGCCGAATTATGGCATCTGAGATCTTTCTGATTTCCTTCTCCTGCGCTGACATTCTATCCTCAATTGGGGATAAGTCGTTGACGTATACTCGTTCGTATCTAATTTTGCTTTTGTGTCCGGCTAGGTTCTTCCGAACGAATAACTGGTCATAACTCTCGATGTGTCTAGCCTTGCCTTCCTTGGACAATATGGTGAGAGCCGGGATTGCCTTTTCATACTCGCTTCGAAGGATGCTCAACAATTCACTGCTTCTCTGATCAGTCAATCCCGTCATGAAGTAAATCTGCCTGACGCCTCCCTGAAGTCCCATCAGTGCCTCCGTGACCCAGGGATCCACTCCTGAGAGCTTGCACCATGTCACGAAGTACTTTCGCACGGTGTGGAAATGTAACATGTGGAACCTTGTCATTCTCATATTGAGATGTGATCTTCGAAGTATTCTTCCCCACCCACTATTCCACCAGTCCCTCGAAAGAGGTCTGCCAAGATAATACTTGTTAGTGAAAAGGAATGATTCAGGAGTAATTTCTTCCCCTCTTCCTAGTCTCTCGTCGAAGTACTTTAGATACCACTTCTTCGCTTCAGGGGTTATGAAGGTCGCATATCCGTTTGCAATCCTGTTCTTCGCGATTTCCTGTCTAACGTAAACCGGCGGTATCTTGCATTTCAGATCGACGTCCCGAAATTTCAGCTGTCGGAGGGTCCGGGTTCGCATTCCGCTGGAAATTGCAAATAATATGAACGCCTTCTCGCGGAGGGGAACTAACGATAGGATTGCCTTCAGTTCTTCTCTTTTGGGAAGCCGATCCCTCTGGGATAGAAAAAGCGTCGGGATTACAACGTTATCAAAGTACTCTATTTCATTCACCCGGAGGAACTTTTTCACTGCAAAGACTCTGCACCTCACGGTCCCTGTCGAGACCTTTCTATCGTAGAGCAGGTACTCCACATAGTCGTTCAGTTTTTGTGACCAGTTGATCTTCCCGGATCCATTCCTAGCATTTGATGTTGAATATCTAACCGCAGTGTCGGGGTCTATGCCAAGCCATCTGAAGAAATCTTTCAACATGGAGAGGTCGTTCCCGACTGTTTCTGCAGACTCTGAGACAATGAAAGAACGCTTTGCAAGTTTGAGCAAAGATTGCGATTTATCTATCTCCTTGATTTGCGTAAGTTGTAGCGATTGGCGCAACTTCATTTCTAGATTGCTTAGATTTCTCGAAGTTAGGAGGACCGAGGGTTCTACATTTTTAGTAATAGTGGACATTTCCACACGCTCTATTTATTTCTAATATAGAGTCTGGACAGGGAATTAAATGGAATCTCCAAACTCGTCAATGATTAGAAGGCAGTTCAAGTACCTGAGCAGATTCTACTCGCATCTTGGGACACTTTCTCCTGAAGCACTAGAGTCCTCCCGAAAGGCAAGAGGCACGAAGGAAAGATTCACTCCCTACCAAAGGATGCTCGTTTCTAGAATTTCTTCCCAAGACATCAGGATTTTCTACGCGCCTTTTGATTTTGTCAATGTTTTGGCTCGAGTTGTAATTCTTGGAATCAGCCCCGATTACAATACCATGTTCAGAGCATATAGCCTTGCCCTGAAAACTAGACCGAATGCCTGCGACCGACATTTGCGCCTCAGATCAATCGCGGTCGAGGTAGCTCGAAAGTCTCTCTATCATGATGAAAGAAGTGACCTGGTCAAAATGATGGACGGCATCGGTCTGAACAACGCTTTAGGAATCAAATCATGTTCTGAGATGTTCGATACTTACCCTGAGATTCTCCACATGACCTCTGTGATGCGTTACCCCACTTTCAAAGGTGCGATCACCTATATTGGATTCGGTCACAAGCCAGAACTTCTGAGTTATGAGAGGTTCCGAGAAGATTTTGTCAATGTCCGTCTGGCCTCAGAACTACGATCGACGAGTGAAGCCCTAATAATTCCCCTTGGAGATATTGCAAGTGAAGTCTTACTTCATCTGATAAGGAGAAACGTCCTAGATTACAGACGCTGCATGCTGGGATTTCCAAACGCATCCAGGATAAGTGCTGAAAGATGGAGCTTATACGAAAAGCGCAAAAAGTTCCTAGGGAACAAGGTGCGATTGTGGGCGAGTCTGCACCACGTTTCGAAAAGTGCAAAACAATATCGTGCAGAAAGCAAAGCTGAGCATTTCTTTCGAGTGAGCAGGATTCAAAAATCTCTGGCACCGAAATTCGATATTTCCTACGTTCGAAAGAATGAGAAGGGCATATGGAAAGCCGTCCAAGAAATTCCAAGGAATCTTGCGATACCGCGAACCAAGGGAATCTACATCACACATTTGTTGCTGACTAGTTTCTATCAATCAGGACCGAAATATCTCCAAAGGAAGCTCGAAAGAGAAGGAGTCGTACTCTCACCTAAAGCTACAAGCATCGTTGACCTCTTAGCAACATCGCAACAATCAGTCAGTTGGGACAGAGTGGTAGAATGGTCAAAGGTTCGAGGCAAAGAGTTCGAAGGTCTTAGCCCAACGAGTGTTCTTTATTCGGCATCCAAGTTCAGATCTTGCCTTATTGAAAGAAAATGATCCAGCACCCGGAAACCTTCATTCGACAGGCAATACTCCT
>JARCRS010000164.1 GCA_029850555.1 archaeon
TGTTGACGATGATCATATTTTGCTTGTATCTACTGATCCGATGGGCACGAACAACTTGGGTGACGAGATTTTGGATATGCTTGCAAGGGGCCAAAGCATCTTGGTCAAGTCAAACCACAAGCCAAAGGTCTAAGTCGTCCTCGGTACGAAAGTAGAACTCTTGACAGAACCTTCCAAAATCCTCTTGAGACCATACGAATCGACAATGTTTTGCAGGCGTAATATTAGGTTCCCGTTCAGCATAAAACCAATATCACAGACCGAACGACTGGGTCCTATACCTACGCCTCCATAGTGCCCCGAATATCCATAACCCATTCTTGTGAGTCGAATCCGTTCTCGTATTGTTACGCCAACAACCGATCCTCTGAGAGGACAGCTCGAACAATAGATTTGAGGGGATCATCTATCACAAACGCTCTAAGGTTTGTAATCACTTCAGTGAAGGCTGCTTCCCAGTGCATTATTCCCTTTGAGAAAGTTCTTTTCCAGAGTACCTGTTCACCTTGATAGAAAAATGGAGGATGCGATGGCGGAACAGTTGTCTGCGATTGGACTTGACTTGCGAAAGGTTGAGCAGGCGTTGCTAGCTCTGGATTTAATTCAGCTGGAAACGCTTGAGATGCGTGAGCTCGCTTCTTATCAGCATTGATGAAGACAGTACTCGATCTAGAGGCGGCCTGTGATTTGTCTCCAATCCTCGCAAAGAAGCTGATCATCGTAAGTGTGTGCGACTGCCCCCAATGGCTTTCCACAAACTGAGCAGAACATAAACAGCGAAGCTGAAGCAACCTGCTAAACACTTTTCGAAATACCGATTGGCCATCTTTTCCTCGCCTTGAACAGCTTTGATGTGATCTACAAAGAGAACGCTTTTTCAGCGCATACAAACTGATGATCAAACGTACTTGGAAAAGGTCAAAGTGAACACTCTGTCGTTCTCGGGAAATTCTTTTTTTCAAAATATTGTGAAGAAAATCAGGCCTGGTTACATTGCCGCAGCCGTAATTATTCTAGGATACATAATTGGTGTTCTTGGAGACGGGATTCAATTCTGCAACTTAGCAAGTTCCTGTGCTTATGCACCTAATGCAACCCAGCTGCTCGTTCAGCAGAACTCCATGGTCTACTACAATGGCGCTTATTGGCAGTTATTCACTTCGATATTCGTGACAAACTCATTTGACGACGCTGCATTAAATGCAGTCGCAGTCTTGGTCTTGGACTTTTTTCTCCCCGATACATTCAACAACACAAGATATTTTGCGATTTTTTTCATCTCCGCGCTACTTGGAAATCTCCTGACACTTGTCGAAGGGCCGCTTTACGCCAGCGCGGGTGCATCGGGAGGAATTTTTGGTGTGTTTGCAGCAGCTTTTGCATATAATTGGGCAGAGAACAAGAGAATCGATTTTTCAACACTTATTCTGTTTCTCGCGCTCTTTTTTGGAAGTAGTTTTCTTGCTCAGAATGTGAATTGGATTGCTCACCTGGGAGGATCAATTGGAGGGTTCATCTTGGGTCCAGTTCTCTATAACTCCGTAAGACAGAGCAGAACTGAGTATGGAATTTCAACGCACTCTTTGTCGTACACTAAAGTTATTGTTTTACTGGCAATATTGATCATGTTTGTAGCTTCAGCTGCCCTGTTCCTGATTTTCGTAAGTTGAGCAGAATCCCTAATGCTCTAGAACTTCTAGAGAGGTTCAAGCTTTTGTGCTATTGAGGCAGAATCTATTCCCTCCTCATTCTGGTAGTCGTGTGGACGAGGAGGGAATCAACTCAAGGTAACAGTTAACTTACCCCTTAAACGCGGGGACCATATCGCGGCAAGCGAGCGATGGCAAAAGCATGAGCAGTGGAGAGGAAGCATCACCCAATCCGGTGACTACGCTCACGCAGGGACAAAAATTTGAATCAAAGCCTTTTCGCGACTTTTGGTCTTTTTTGCGCCCAAAGCTTCACTCCGTAAACATCGGTCACCTGCTTTTGCTTCTACTTGGATTGCATCTTTTTGCAATGTCTTTTCCAAACGGCAGCGGAGATTACGTGTTCGATGAAGCCTACTATATTGGTTCGTCTCATTTCGATCAGGATCTCCTTAACCTCATTCCATCAAATCTTGAACATCCTTTCTTTGGAAAGATATGGGGAGCGCTGGGAATATACCTCTTCGGAGATAATTTCTTCGGCTGGCGAATATTCTACGTTGTTATCGGTGTCTTGGCGGTCTGGGTTTTCTATGAACTAGCGCTCGTCTTCTTTTCGAAGGAGAAGGCTCTATTCGCCGCGTCTCTCCTCGGTTTTGAGACTTTATTCTTCATTCACACTTCGACCGCGTTGCTGGAGGGTCCTCCGATCCTGTTTGGTCTTCTTGCCTTTCTTCTTTACTTCAAAAAGCGCTACTATCTTTCGGCGGCAGCTTTCGGACTCTCCGTACTAAGCAAGGAATGGGGCTTGTACTTCGTGATCGCATTCATATTATACTTCACTTATTCTGAGATAGTTCGGCCTCTTATTGCCGGAACATTCAGTCGTGGCGTGCCCGCTAATCTCCAAACGGACCCACATAAGAGAGGGTCAAACGAGGTTCGCCAAGAATTTCTCAGAGTGATCATCTTCGTAGTAATCGTGGTCCTTGTTGTGAGCTTGCCCCTCTGGGCGTATGACGCTGTCTATCATCCCGTTGTCAATGGGACTGCGATTAATAATCCCGTACAGAATTTCGAATATTATTACAGCTACCAAACTAGTCTAACAATTTCCCAATCTGATAAGAGCGATCCATGGCATTTTGCTTGGAACTGGATTAATCCTCTCACCGTTTCACCAGACCCTTACTATGTGGTTACTGTCAATTTTTACAATGTTCTACCAAACGGGACAAAGGTTCTAACTGGAACCACCTATCCGATTGATTGGCTTGGAATCGGAAACCTAGTAATTTGGTATTCAATCTGGGCAATTGTCCCATTCCTCATCATAAAGCCCTTGATCACTAGAAGGCTCACCAGGCTTGAAGCTTTCATCGGCTCTTGGATAATCGGGACTTATGGACCCTCATTGTATCTATCAGCCGTAGTGCATCGAGTGGTCTACGCGTTCTATTTCATCAATGTAGACCCAGCGCTCGCGCTCGGTATTCCCATGCTGATCAGTTTCATTTCTCCGGAGGGATCTACAATGCAACGGGCATTGATGGCTCTCTGGTTAGGTGCGGCTATTGTATTCTTCATACTTTTCTTTCCTGTGCATCCCGGTCCCGGTCTCTGACCTAAACTGATACAAGGGCCAAAGCCTTTTCAATCTTCGCGACGTAGTCTGACTCCGCAAATAAGAAAAGCAAACATTGTTCATAGGTGACAAAAGGAGAAAAACATATTGTGGTTCTAATTATTCTAAATGAGATCAAATTCGAAGCAAACAAATTCGAGACTAGAACTATGCCGACTCCGGATATGAAAAACAAGGAGACGATCTACTGGATACAGGTCGAAACATCGGATAATAGACTTGTTACGGATCTTCAACGTTTCCTCGGAGGGTCCGCTCAGTACATTGAATTACGGGTTCCAAGCGCGTTTATTGGAGTAAGAACTGAACTTGAAGGTTACAAAGCACAAAGACAGACCCCTCATTTATCTTCAAAGGAAGAAAAAGGCTCTATTCAACAACATGAAGAAGAGTTCGAAGAAAACTACTCGGTTGAGATAGTCCTACGAAGACAGCTCCCTGAATCCAAGACCGGACAGACCCAAGCCCCTTACGGATAATTGAGAAAGCCGATCTTAGATGGCACTTTTTGCCTTTGCCCTAATTTATAAGAACGCCGCGAGGTCTTTTGTCTCGACTTACTAGTTTGGAAAATTTGAATGCTCTACTGAAAAATACATTCTTAAAGGAACTGAAAAAGTAAGAAAGATCGCAAGGACCATGAGATTGCAAAACGAAATCATAATTACTATTCTTGAAGCTTGCCGGAGACCTTCAGTTCAGCGCTTAATCATGATCAAGGCAAGGTTAGGCTACGAAACCTTCTGGACTCATATGAATAGACTCTTGAATGAAAATATGCTAAAATGTTCGTCGAAGGGGAAGAAGACGGTTTATTCCGTTACGGGAGCCGGTCTTACTTTATTGGAGAGGCCTGTAGCTAGTGAGGGCGTTTTCAAATTCGCGCAAAAGCGAATGAATTAAGTACAATTATTTCGATTCGTCCCGTTCAAAAAGTTCGGCAGAGCTGTCAACAGGGGTTGCACGACGTAGGACGTCCTCCTGACTAATTGTCTTCATGCCACCAGTAGTCACATTTCTTGCTTCATATAATTGCTCACTATCTCTCAGATGACGACGAGGCTCTACTACGGAGATTATTTCATATTTTGTCGCCCTGCCATTTTCATCAACCATGACCAAGTCGCCTTTCTTGAATTTGACTGATGGCAACTCCTTTTCCCGGTACGAGCTTGAATTGTCCCTCTCATATAATGATATTCTAGGGTCTTTAAGAACACTGATAATGAAAATGAACTAAACCTTCACAAGTTAGAGTTCCGTGGGCTGTATCCATATAGCATTACCAGATTTAGGGCGGTTAAGAAATACTGAGAAAGCAAGAAGCGTCAGAAAGATTACTATACCTTGATTGCAAGCGTTCCATGTGGTTGAAGGATCAAAGCTCTTACAATAATGCTCCGCGGTCAGGGCATTTCGGCGTTCCTAACGAAACTTGGGTTATTTTTGCAATTAGGACTATCAACTCTTTTGGTTTTTCTGCAACTTTACCATTCTTAGGCGTATATCTATTGAGAATAAGACATGTTCCTTTGGGCAACATAGGGGTCATATATCTCGCAACAGGAATAGTTGGAATCGCAAGTCAGGTACTGAGTGGCCGCCTGACTGACTCGATCGGACCAAAGAAGGTAATGCTTCTTGGCTACGCATCATCTTTGATATCCTCGGTCATTCTCGGTTTCCTAGTTTCGATTAATGCGGATGTCCTTGGATTTTTCATATTGTACCCGCTGTTCTCCCTATTCAGAGGAATCTCGCAACCAGCGACTGCATCAATCATAGCGAAGCAGAGACCTTCACAGATCAGAACCGGATTCTCGTTTTTGACGATAGGAGGGAACTTGGGATTTGCCATCGGACCTGCGCTTTCTGGATTCATAATTGATGCGGCGGGTTATTCAACAGCTTTCGTACTCAGCGCAACCGCAGCAGGGATCGCGTTCATAATTGCCTCGGCGCTGATAAAAGGCGGAAGACCCAGTACCATTCTGAGAACAGAGAATAAAACAATGAGGTGGCTAACTTGGAAGCAAGACAGCAACATAATACTTTTTCTCATATTGATTTTTTCGATGTTTCTTTGCATCGGCTATGAAATTACGCCTGTGTCACTATACGTAGCATCTGTTTTTAGATTCTCAAATACGTTGATAGGCTACCTGTTCGCAACAAACGGGATATTGATAGTTATTTTTCAGCTTCCGATAACAAGACTCATAGAAAAGAGCCGAACTCTGCTACTGCCTCTCGTGTTTTCTGCGGCCCTTGCAATCACGAGCTTTATGATTGCAGGCTACTCAAGGTCTTTTCTTGACTGGGAGATTTTTATGACTGTTATCACGCTTGCAGAAATCACATTGACAGTACCTTCTCAGAGTATTATCGCTCTTTTTTCAACAGAGGGAAATAGGGGAACCTATCAAGGCTTCTACTCAGCCTTCTCAAACGCCGGAAGATCTGTTGCTTCCTTTATTGGTCCGTTGAGCTTCGTCATCTTTGGCTCTGATACTTCACTATCATGGTTTGCGATAGGAGCATTTGCCCTTGCAACTGGAATCGGCCTCGCGATTCTTTCACCAAAGATCCAAAAGGACTACGAAGCTCGTACCCTGTCTTCCGATCAATAGATCGAATTATCGACATCTATAAAACGGGTGCCAAGATCTTGAAGTGCAGTTATTTAGAACTGCACTTTTTCTGAGCTAGAATCGAAGATTAGCTTCGAGCTATAAGGTCCAAAATACATGCCTTCAAAATCATCAAGAAGCAACCACGAACCGAGAACTGCTAGTAAAAAGATTACGCCAAAATCAAAAATTCGTCGGAGTAGTTCAACGAAAACTGCTAGCGTGTCGAAGCTTGCTCTAAAGTATTCCAGGCACTATGTGGGCAAGATCCAGACGATACCGAAAGTACCGATTACTAGCCTCAACGACTTTTCCATCTGGTACACTCCTGGTGTAGCT
Source organism: archaeon (assembly GCA_029850555.1). Classification (GTDB taxonomy): domain Archaea; phylum Thermoproteota; class Nitrososphaeria; order Nitrososphaerales; family CADDZS01; genus JASHOD01. Next base: position 6,264 of record JARCRS010000164.1, read on the forward strand.
GCTGTGAGCCTTGCAGTCGCAAAGAATACGGATCTCTCATTTGAATACACAAATCGCTGGAACAATCTCTGTATCTTGACGGACGGCTCTAGGGTACTAGGTCTCGGGGATATCGGTCCAGAGGGAAGCCTTCCGGTAATGGAAGGAAAGTCTCTAATTTACAAGGTTCTGGGTGGCGTTGACGCCATTCCTCTTCCGATTTCTGCTCATGAGATTGAGCAGATTATTGAGTTCGCAACTTATATTCAGCCTGCGTTCGGGGCTATACATCTCGAAGATATTTCATCGCCAAAATGTTTTGAGATCTTAGACTCTCTACGCGAAAAGTTGACGATTCCTGTCTGGCATGACGATCAACAAGGGACGGCAGGAGTAACTCTTGCAGCTCTTTTGAATTCGCTAATCCTAACTGATCGAAAACTCGATAGCTCAAAAATAGTTCTGTTTGGGGCCGGCGCGGCAAATATTGCTGCTGCTAGGCTCATGGTCGCAGCCGGGATTCCCTCTGGGAATTTGATTGTCGTTGATTCAAAGGGAATTCTTTACCCCGAAAGAGAAGACATGGACCACATGATGCTCTCTAACAAATGGAAGTACGACCTTGCTCTAAGCACGAACGCGGAGAAACTTTGGGGAGACGTGGATGTTGCGGCAGAGGGTGCCGATGTCCTGATCGCAGCCTCGACTCCAGGGCCCAACGTTCTTGCCTCATCTACGCTTCGGAAAATGAACAAGAACGCCATTCTCTTTGCCCTCTCAAATCCTATACCCGAAATCTGGCCCGATGCTGCAAAAAAAGCGGGCATACGAATTATTGCCACGGGTCGGAGCGACTTTCCAAATCAGGTTAACAACAGTCTTCTTTTTCCATCGATCATAAGGGGCGTTCTTGATGTGAGATCTAAATCCATACCTGACGATGTAATTGTCGTCGCAGCTCAGGAGCTAGCCAATTACACTAGAGATGAAGGCACGCTGAGTGATAATCACATCCTTCCAACCATGATGGACAGAGAAATCTATCCACTTGTAGCTTCAGCTGTAGGAGAAAAATGTGTGAACATGGGTATCGCTAGAAAATCTCTTAGGAGATCGCAAATTGAACAAAGAGCAAGGAGAATCATAGAACAATCAAGAAAAATTATTTCTTCACTACAAGAAAGGCATTTAATCGAACCATTGCCTAAAGGTAAACGAAGTGGAAACAACGAGAAATGAAGGACGGAATGAAAAAGGATTTGGCAGTCCAGAGCAAGAAATCTAGTTCAGAATTTCATATTCGGGAAATAAAAGATCAGGATGTAGAAAAAGCAGCAGAACTGATTGCTCGCTTGAAAAAACTTAACGGAGAATTCGACCCGCTCCTGAAGACATCCGAAAAAATTGAAACTAATTCTTTACAAATATTAAAAGAGACAATGCGCGACAAGGATCATATTGTGCTTGTCGCTCTTTCAGGAACGAAAGTGGTGGGTGTGGCGAAGGCGGTGCTTCGGGATAGGATATTCTATGAGCCAAGAGAAGAAGGTGCTATTGTTGAATTGTACATAATGCCAGAATTCCGAAGAGGAAATCTAGGGCGCGACCTCTTCGATGCAATGGTATCCTCTTTGCTAAAGAAAGGCGCGCAGCTAATCACCGCTGAGTTTCCCAGTCAGAATGAGATAGCGCGCAAATTCTACACAAAATTAGGATTCAGATCTCTTACAAACGTTTATGCGAAACCGTCATGATTTTTCGTCGAACTAGTCACGCGAGGAAAATCTTCCGCCTGGCTTGAGATATGCAAAGCTGAATGGGAAAACGAAGGTCAAGAAGTTTTCGCATATCAGCCAAACTAAAATACAAGCCTACGAAGGGTAGGTCGAATTGTCGATCCAAAGTCCTCATCCCCCTCATCTTGCAATCACCGACCCTTTTATCTTCACGATAGGTATGTTAGTTGGATTCGCATTCCTTCTAGGAATAACCGTTGTAGTGGATAAACTAGGAACGGCTATGTTTCATAGGGGCTTTGCAAAGCCATTTTATATCAAGGGACGGCGAGTTCATCACAGTATAATCTACCTAATAACTCCCGTTGCCTACGGAATATTTTCAGTGCTCTATGTTTTTGGTTATATTTACTTGAATTGGACTTGGGCTGGCGTTTGGGAACAGCTTGTAATTGTTACGTTAATGCTTGCGGCTTGCATAGCGATTGACGCAATTGGAGATAAGTTTTGGCCCGAAATTCGGAAAAATGTTGTACTTCATCACGAATGGGTCTATTCCATAATACCCGCTTACATTTTCGCGCACGTGTTTATTATAGTAATTTAGAGATGGCTTTGGACGCCCATAGCTGATTCATGAATCAAATATTCTATAAATGAGTAAGCCAGTTCTTCTGTCTAATGAAACTCGGACTTGAGAACAAAGTCGCGCTTGTTACTGCGGCCAGCAAGGGAATCGGGTTCGGTACTGCGAAGATATTAGCTCAAGAGGGATGTAAGGTTATAATTTGCTCTAGGGACGAAGAAGAATTAGAAAAAGCACGCGAAGCCATTTCGAAATCGACGAATAACACTAACATCCTAGCCATACCTGCAGATATTACTTCAGAGGATGATATTGAACACGTTTTCACCGAAGGTAGCAAGAAATTTGGAACAATAGACATCTTGGCGTATAATACAGGCTCTCCTAGGGTTTCATCGTTTTTGGATCTTTCAAATGAGGATTGGAATATGGGAGTGAAACTGCTCTTAATGAGCGCGGTCTGGCTCTCAAAGCTCGCTATTCCGCCTATGAAAGAAAAGAGGTGGGGCCGCCTGATATTCATCACTTCAATGACTTTGAGGCAACCAATCAAGAATCTAGTTCTTTCAAACGTAATCCGGCTAAGCGTCGCAGGCCTATCGAAGGACTTCTCTGAAGAATTTGGTAGCTTCGGGATTACCTCTAACGTGATCATGCAGGGAAATATACTCACTGGGAGACAGAAAGCAATCACGGAAGATTTCGCAAAGAGAAATGGGTTAAGCTTCGAGGAGGCTGAAAAGGCAAGAATCAGGG
>JARCRS010000165.1 GCA_029850555.1 archaeon
CCCTCTGCACATAGTTGATGCGGAAGGGTGTTATTTTTTCGATGCGCAGGGCAGGAAATATCTTGATTTCTCTTCGCAGCTTATGTGCAGCAATTTAGGTCATAAGAATAAGGCTGTAATAGACGCAATTTGCGAGCAAGCTCGTAATCTTCCGTATATCGCACCAGGATTCACTTGCGATGTGCGTGCCGAGCTTAGCGAATTGCTGCTCAGCGTCCTTCCAAAAGGCCTTGAGAAATTCTTCTTCTCTACTTCAGGTACTGAAGCTAACGAAGCCGCGATAAAGATAGCAAGATTGTACACGGGCAAGTACAAGATCATCTCAAGATACCGCTCATACCACGGTTCTACCGGCACTTCTATTGCAGCTACTGGAGACTTGAGAAGACCCCCCATAGAACCTAGTGGAAAGGTTGACGGCATAATTTTCGCTCCCGATGTTGACCTGTACAGATCTCCATTTGGAGTCGAGTTTCAAGATCGCGCGATAGCCTCAGCTCAGTACATCGATTATATGATTAGGAATGAAGGCAATGTTGCTGCAATTTTAGTAGAACCAGTTGTGGGAACAAACGGCGTCCTAGTTCCTCCCAAAGAATATCTCCCCATGTTGAGAGAGATTGCCGATAAGCACGGCGTTCTTCTGATCTGCGATGAAGTGATGTCTGGCTGGGGGAGAACGGGCGAATGGTTTGCTTGTAATCATTGGAATGTGATTCCTGACATTCTCACTACCGCAAAGGGGATTACAGGAGCATATGTACCTCTTGGAGTTACTGCCACGACCCGAGACATTGCTGATTACTTTGACGATCACTACTTTGCGCACGGCCACACCTACGAAGCACATCCTCTTACTCTTGCACCTGCTATAGCTGCTATCAAGGAGTATCAACGATTGGATCTGATAAACGGAGCAAAGAGGAAGGGAGAGTACGTTGGAAAACGCCTAAATGAATTGAAAGACAGGCATCCTTCGGTGGGAGACGTGAGGGGCCTGGGACTTTTCTGGGCTGTTGAACTAGTCAAGAACAGAGAAACCAAAGAACCCTTCTACGAAGCTAAAGACAAACTTGCGGGTCGCCCGTCTTTGCTCGGAAAGATTTCGGGAGAGATGATGCAAAAAGGAGTCTACGTCAATGATTGGCTTTCTCACTTTATAATTGCCCCGCCTCTAATAATTACAGAGGAACAGATTGACGAAGGTGTCAAAGTGCTAGATCAATCCTTGAAAATAGCAGATGAGAAGATCGAAGTTATCTAGAAATGGAGAGGGTATAGTTCAAAATTGGCACAAATGACAAAATATGCACAAAACTACGGAAGACTAGATCTCCTAATTGATGGAAAATGGAGGACTTCTAATTCAACTTCGGTTCAGAAAGTATTCGATCCCGGCACGGGTAAGCCGATTGGAGAAGTGCCATTTGCGACGCTCGAGGAAACTAATCTCGCGGTTGAAACTTCGCAAGCGGCGTTTGAAAAATGGTCTAGGAAACCTATTCTCGAGCGAATAAAATATCTATTCAAAATGCGACTAGTTATCGAAGATCACTTTGACGAGCTTGCAACAATCAACACTCAAAATCATGGCAAGACTCTCGAAGAGAGCCGGGGTGAACTGCAAAGAACAATAGAGAATGTTGAATCTGCTATTTCGACTGCTTACACGCTCTCAAAGGGGGAGACATTAGATCAGATTGCAAGCGGCGTTGACGAGTACTCTGTAAAAGAACCAATGGGTGTTTTTGCAATCGTTTGCCCGTTTAATTTCCCTCTCATGGTGCCGTTTTGGTTTATACCGTACGCCCTGGTGTTGGGCGATGCTATCGTAGTAAAGCCTAGCGAAATCGACCCGATACCTACTTCTCATTTGATCAAAATCATTCAAGACGAGGTTGGTCTGCCAGGAGGTGTTCTAAATTTACTTCATGGAAGCAAGGATACAGTCGAAGCGTTGATTTCAAATAAATTAGTTCAGGGAGTAACTTTCGTCGGATCTACGCCCGTAGCAAAGCGAGTTTACGAGCTCGCGGGAAAATATGGCAAGAGAGCTATCGCTAACGGCGGCGCAAAAAATTCCATAGTCGTAATGGCTGATGCTCAGATTGACAGTGTAGTATCTCCGATTGTTTCTTCGTTCTTCGGCAACGCTGGACAAAGATGTCTTGCGGGTGCAAATCTGATTTCGATCGGTGATGACACTCATGAAAAACTGATCAGCAAATTCTCAAAGGCTGCGAGCGAGCTAAAAGTGGGCTATGGTCTTGACGCTTCTAGCGAGATGGGGCCGGTGATTTCGTCAAGGGCAAAGGAGAGAGTCCTTGCCTATGTGGACAAGGGCATAGCCGAAGGAGCAATGTTAGCAACTGACGGACGAGGGCCTAACATAGCGAGCCATCCGGAAGGATTCTATCTCGCACCTACAATATTTGATCTAGTCAATGAGGACATGTCGATTGCAAAGGAAGAAATATTTGGTCCAATTGCGAGTGTTTTGTCGTTTGATAGCCTAGATAATGCAATCGAATCTATCAACAAGAATACAAACTTTGGCAACATGGCTTGCATATTTACTTCAAGTGGAAAAGATGCGTCTAAATTTAGGCACGAGGTCAACGCTGGAAATATTGGAATTAACCTCGGGGTTGCTCAGCCTGCTTCACCTTTCCCATTCGGAGGACGGAGAGAGTCATTTTATGGGGTTCTCCATGCCCAGATAGATACTGTTGATTTCTTTACGGACAAGAAAATCGTGATCTCCAGATGGTAACAGCTTGGGGGTATGTAGGATCTGTTGCAATAAGATCTGAAAGAAGTGAAACTGGACTTCATTTGTAGCATGACCATTCATCCAGAAGCCTGCCTTGGATCTTATTTGCTCGAGGGAAAATATTTTGAGCAGATTTTGAAACTTCGATATTTCTCGAGGTTGTCTCCTAATTGCGTATCGTAGGCTTCACTTCGATTCCAATATAGATCCTTGCATCTTCTGAAATTTCTTCAAATCTGTCGTGCATTTGTTAGTCAGTCGCCCAGGTCAGCGTCGAAGAGTCTAGTCTATGGTTACAAAACGCGGTTTTGTTTTCCTTTATTGAGTGAATCTTTGACCAATCGCACTTTGGATGGAAGCAAAAGCTAGGTGCCAAAAAGTTACAGTTCATAAATATCGAAATCTCTTGTTGGAGATCTCCATGCCTGATACCTATATCGAGCTTCAAAAATTTCCAGTTATGCGTATAAGAGCCGACATGAAAGGAAAGGGCCCTTCAGCCGCATTCCGACGCTGCGAAACGATTTAAGCCCTCGGATAGACACTGATGCCGACCTTCTGAGATGGGTCAAAGACAAAGTCTACGCCAAGAAGGGCTTTTCACATGAAATCTGCTGCCTTCTAACTCGAATCCCTCAACATGGGACGCTCCATCAGCTTCAAAAATGACAATTATGACAATAATGACACGGGTTACGATTCTCCCAAAACTGGGATGTATCAGATCAATGTTGCTTCTCGAATTTCATACCTCAAATTCTTGATGTAGTAATAGAACAGATCTGTAACTATTCCTCTTGCGAGGCTGTACATTTTCTCAAAATCTCCTCTTTCAAAATCAGCCACCCTGAAATTTACTGCTGCCAGATCTTTTTCGAACAGCGAAGTGAATGCTCGTCTGACTGCGTTGCCTTCTTGATCATATTCAGACTCAACCAGCACTGCACTTTTGAAAACAAGCTTTGGATTGGCCAGTATGTAATCTAATTCTCTGATCGCTCCTTGACTGAGGCCATTGAATGTTAGTACTATGAGATTGATGTTGGAGTTCTCTAGAGCGAAGATGCTTTTTAGAAAGTTATCCTTTCTAAATTCTTCACTATCACGCAAATCTTCAACAAGGTATGTCTGGCTGTAATCCGCGTCCGATCTCAGTCTATCTCGGAGCTTCGCGAGAAATTGCTTTTCTGAAGGAGGAAAGTAGTGTCCATAGATTCCGATCCTTAGATTTGGCTTTAGTTTTGAAAATTGGTATATCCAATCTGCAGCTTTACTGTCAAACATCCCAAAGCCATCCTCCTTGATTGAGAGAAGGCTATATAAGTAAAGGAAATGGATATAGACTTGGTATTAATCAATTAAACTTGACATTCATCAAGTTTATAAGTGCCGAAGTTGGAGTATCTATTAGCTTAAGGCGTGATTTCATAGCATGGCGGTATCAGAACTCATACAGAAAGAAGACAAAAAGATCCCTCAAGAAGTAAGAGGCATAATTGAAGCTCTAGCTGAGCCTTCTAGAAGGGGTATCACCATGATACTAGCCGAGAATACGAGGAAAAAAGGAGAGCTCTCATTCAAAGAGCTTCAGGCTCTGGTCAAGCCCATGAATCCAAGCACGCTCAACCACCACTTGAAGGATCTTATGGAAGCAGGATTGGTTGAAAATATTTACATGAAAAAGGAATCCACTAGTGAATATTCATTTTACAAAGCTAGCGAGCTTGCAACTGATTTTCTGAAAATGATCGGTGCGAGATTGGAATAGTTTGCAGAATGGCTCTTAACATACCTCTTGATTCCGTCTACATCCCGCTATATCGACCGAGTGGGGAAGAGTTACTGTCACTTGGTGGACACACAAGATCAAGGGGTTGCATAGAAATGACTTCATCATGGCTGCAAAGACAGATAATCTTCTAGCAGGCAGTTGAACTCGCAGCGAAATAATTGTCGCAGCGGATTACAAAAGGCTCGTCTGCCGTTCAATTGAGCGCATGTTCAAAGTAAAAAGGGCGCGCGAGTATTTCTTTGCCTAGCATTCATAGAATGTCGGGTCGAAGCCATTGTAGACCCTGCGCACCTTCTTGCGCTTATCAAATCGCCGTGTAATATTTTCTTTTAGATTGACCATGACAATACCGACGAGAAGGCATGGTGCCCTATATAATGACAGGAGAATCCCAAGTCCTTTTTCGACAACAGCCGACAATGAAACTATTGGATTGTCCCTGTCGTATTTATTCCATCACGTCAACTTCCCTCCCGCTCAAACCTTTTGGATCACCCCACTTATCATGAAGAAAATATCGGCACATCTACGCTCCCCTCTTGGAAAGAAAAGAGAAATAGTATGATTTGATCATTACAGCTGAACCATTTTTAGGAAGCAAAAAAACAAACAACAGCATGTTTAAAACGATAGAGACATCGTATTACGATAGGCGGAAGTATGGAAACAGTCAAGGTGTCGAAGAAATATCAAGTGGTGATCCCTGAGAGCATCCGAAAAGAAGCGGGAATTAAGCCTGGGGACAAAATGATAGCGCTTTCAAAGCACAAGATCTTGCATTACATTCCTGTACGATCTCTTAAGGACACCAAGGGAATGACTCCAGGATTAAATACGAAAGATCTGAGGGACGAAACTGACCCGGCTTGATAGCACTTGACAGCCATGAGTGGATCGAGCGATTTACTGCCGGGCCCAAGGCTGATAATTACGATGAGATTATTGATCAAACTCGGCCCGCGGAAATAATCACCTCTGTGGTAGTTTTGTATGAAGTATACAAGAAGGTCAAGAAGCTCAAAGGGGAGCAAATCGCATTGGAGAATAGCGGTGCTCACCCAAACAAGCATAGTTCCGATAGACGACACACTTTCGCTCGAAGCTGCAGATTACAGTTTGGAGTACGATCTTCATTTCTCGGATGCTTTGGTCTACGCCACTGCACGGCGATTCGAAGTTGAGCTCTACACAAGCGATGAACACTTCAAGGGCGTTCCACATGTGAAATATGTCTAGTCTTGGACTAGTAGATATCCAAAGCTGGAGTCCACTCCAATACGCAAAAAAGGGAAACAATCAGGTACGACTTTTGCTAGTTGACTTCTAATTCGA
>JARCRS010000166.1 GCA_029850555.1 archaeon
TCCGACTATCACTGGCAAAGTTTCTGGTGATGATTCGCCTTTCAACTTGAGAATGATCTAGTATCCTCTTTTCGTTCTATTAAGCGTAGAGCCACTATCAAAGATATTGGGAGAGATCTATGGGTCTGGAATCCTAGAAAAGGAAATTACAGTAATGACAAATATGCTTCAACATCGTCTTGATTACGAGAGAAGTCCGCCAACCAGAGAGAAAATTTAACCGTATGGAAGCTATCGTGGAGAAAGCTTGCCGCGAGTCTGGATTGATCTTGAAGCTAAAGTCCTCACTGGCACAATTTCCCGATTCCGTACACTGGCATTTCAAAAAGGGAAAAGAAAGAGGAACACTCGAGATTACGCTATGGAAGAAAGAAAAGAAACTTTGATTCTCTGTCCAAGCTGGGAGGAACGGACCTTGGATCCAAGAAACGATAGGAAACCTAAAACTGAAGCTCGAAGGCAAAAAAAAGACCGTTTAGAAGGAAAAATGAACGCTCAGATTTCATATCCGCAGTAAAACACAGCAAAAGATAGATTTCCTGAGGAAATTCTTACATCATGGAAAAAAGGGAAAACCGAAGTACAACCAAGCGATTGCTAATCCTGCGCCACCCGGAAAACAATTAGGGCATAGTTCAGTAGTCTTAGAGCTTTAGATATCATTGAATTCATTTCGATTAATTGCCCGTCAAAAAGGCGTTCTTGGCACGATGAGTTTTGTTAACAGAGATTTATTGAGACATGAGTTTGGAGCATATTTTGACACCCTCGTTGGATAGTTTGCCGTTGATGTAGGCTGCGTACTCGCTGAGCTTGTTCAGCAACCTACGATCAAGATTCTTCAGATGAATTTTCATTATGCCATCTTCGACCTTGATTGTTCCCTCACGATTCATAATCAGACCAATTGTTTTCGTCGTTGCCTTGAACGCCATACTGAGTTCAGCCATGAAGAATGCCAGAGTGTAGTAGCCCACGATCTCATCATCGTTGTTTCCGGGGGTCGAGTCAATGTCGACGTTCTTGAACAGGTTCTCTATGCGCCACCTGTCTGACCTCTCGTCGATTGTTTCCTGCGCCGAAAGTTTCCTCCTCGTCGAAAGGTAGAGGATGATCTTGTTACTTCTTAGCAGTCGTCTGCCGATTATATGGAATCCTCCGCCGTACTCTTCTTGATTGTTGTACCACTTTCCATAAAGATCCAATTTGTTTGTCTCCATGTAGTTTCTGACCTCTCTTCCTATCAACGAATCACATCTTATCCTGGTCTTGAACTCCCAGCCGTGAGATATGAGGAGCTTCAAAGATTCGTTGCTCCTCGTGTACTCCGAATCGAGTTCTATCATAACCTTTTTCTTGTATCTGGTCTCTATGAAGGAGAGAATCTTGTTTAGGCGATCTGCGACGCTGAATCGTTTTTCGGTCCTGTCTGGTAGCGATGGTGGATTGTCTTCTTCGATTGCCTCCACTACCTTCTTGACAGGTTTTATCGACAGCGGTCTTGCCACCCCCTTCTTGCTTATTTCTCCAATCACTTCGACAGCCCTGCACTTGCATGGAGCTGATTTGTGAGGAGTGTAGAGGATGCTCAGTCCTTCACAGAATTTCGGGATGACGTGGATATCTGCGGCTACCTTCTCCACATCTACGAGCGGGAGTTTTGCTAGTATTTCCTCCGAGAGCTTGCCTACCTTCTTCAGGGTCTCGTACGGACTGCTGTTGCTGCAACCTTCACTTCCAACAATGATGTTAGACACGGAAGAAGGAAGACCAAGCGTCGGGATTGTGTATGATCTGTATCCAAGCGACCATGCAGCTATGAGACTTAGAGCGCAGTACTCCTCAGACTGGCACAATAGCCCTGATACTGCATGGTGGAATCCTGTCGCAAACCAGAGTGGAAGTATTAGTACCGTTCCAGCTTTTCCGGAGAAGATTTCTCCGCAGTCTTTTACTTCCTCTTCCCCTTGTGGTAGTAGTTGTGCTTCGATATCCGCTTCGTAGAGTCCCCTTTTTTGGAAGGAAGCTGCAAACCGAGCTGCTTGAGCGCTCTCGTAGTCGTCTTTTCAGACAGTGGTTGCCCCGCAAACTCTTTCGTCTTCAGAAGCTCCCTTGTCAATCGACTCCTGCCGTAATTTGGATAAGCTTTCTTGAGATCTTCTAATCTCTGACAGAATTCCTCAGTTCTTTTGAGCGTTGGTTTCGGTTTCGGCGGATCTATGCTCCCTTTCTCTTTGTATTCGTGAAGCTTGTTGAAGAATGTAGCTTCTGACATTCCGGTTTGCCTGACAATGTCATCCACAGTCTTCCTGCCTGAAGTATAACTCTCTACGCTACGCATGTAGGTCTCGATGTCGAATGGAACTCCTCTCATGCGTGAGATGTGACAGCCATTGATTCATGAGAGACGGGGCCTAAAATCCTAGACACGATACTCTAAACTTATGACTCAATAAATCTCTGTTTAGGAAGAATCCCTGTCTTTACTTTGTGAATCACGTTTTCATCAATTCCGATCAACGTTCATGATACAAGAACTGCAAACTTTCAATCGGAAAATTGGATAAATCGCGCATCAAACAACTATTGTTTGAACCGTAGGAAATAACACGCCGTTGCGAACGGGATGTGAAGTGGTTCTTTCAAGTTCCCGTCAGCTCCGAACCATTTTTCTTTGTGTCAACTTTCGTCAGCTTAGCATTTTGAATTATTGTTAAC
>JARCRS010000167.1 GCA_029850555.1 archaeon
TGCAGGAGCTGGTTATCGCGATGCGAGTGGGTGGGGACTCCGTCACAAATCTAGTTCCAAATCTCGTAGCATGTAGTCAAACAAGCACCTTTCCATAGATTCATTAGAAAGAGTTTAGACACTTGAAAGTGTCTAGCTCCCTTTTTCTTTTTTCTAAGAGAAATTTCTCTTGACAGTCTAGCAGTTAGAAAAAATTCCATTTCATTCTTGCGATTTTTCTCAAGCTAGCCTTCTATCAATCACACCATCACCTCGAGCTTTCTTTGTGGAGGCTCGGTATATCACCAAACCAACTCCCAAAAGAACTAGCCCACTAACAAACGAGTAGCTTATGGCGCCAAGATACGATGATAAAGAACCTGTGATAACCGCGTCTCTTGCCGCAGAAATAAACTGCGTATAGGGCAGAGCATTCCCGAAAGCAGAGAGAGGCCAGGGCAGGATGGACGGAGGAAATAGCGCGCCTGAGAAAACCATCAATATCCCAGCGACGTAGCTAGGAAGAGCCCACTCAAATTTGCTTGCAAATAGCGAATAAGCACCGAGCATGTATCCCAGTCCAAGAGCAGCAGGGACATTTAGAATAAGAGCAACTACCAAAAGCGACGCAGAGAGAGGAGTCACAATCAGAGGAATAGCCGTACGAAGCACATCACTCAATACAAAATATGCGACAATTAGAGCGATTATTGAGGTTGTAAAAGACAGCAGGAAAGATGCGATAGTCCTCCCTGCCAGATATAATTCGGAAGATCTCGGAGTGATGTAGACGTGTGGAAAAACTGAGAGGTTCTTCCCCTCCGCAATTGCAAGTGTCGGGGCGTATGCATATGCGGCAATGTGAGTATACAAAACTGCTCCTACAAGCACGAATGCAACTCTGGTCGGGTCAAAGCTGCCAGCTTGCGAAGCCCCCAGCCAATAGATTATCGACGTCGTCATCGCCGAAGCAATTGGAGCGACGCTCATCAAGATCAAACCGCCTATTGGGGTGGTCCAAGCGATGTCGTGATAGATGCCTAACCATACGACTGCTCCCATAGAGCGAAGATAACTAAAAGGGTCCAATCTTTCTCTTTACCTGATTCGAACGGCAATCGTTCCATCCCTGCGTCCTTTATTTTCAAGAGCTCTTAACGCGGCCGAGGAAGAAGCTAAAAGAATCACCGCCATCGCGGCCAAGGCCACCAATTCGAGCCAAACTGATGACAACCCTTGCGAGAAAAACAATGTTCTTCGTAGTGCATCCATACCCAGAGTCAAAGGAATTAACGACGCGGCGACCTGAAGCCCAAATGGAAAGGGCGAGAGTTGCCCAATGGAGGGAAAGTATACTCCCGAAAGCATAGAGACAGGTTCCTGGAGTGCATTGTTCAAAGATTCTGCTGCTCTTCCATAAGCTAGGTAAAGAGAAGATAACAACATCCCTAGGCTGTATAGCGATGCTAATGTAAGAGTGAATGTTAGCACTACCGCAAGCCAAGACGATGTAGCAAGGACGGGATGAAAGAATAGCCAACCTACTATAGCTACCATGACTGCTGATGGCGCAGTTCCTACGATCCCTCCAACGGACATGCCTATCAAGATCGCAGAAATCGAGCAAGGTGAAGTGAGATAGATTTCAAAGAGCCCTTCTTGTTTATCCCAATAAAATTGGCTTGCCATTGACCAAAGGACGTTTCCCCAGAAAGAAATCATGATCCCTCCTAGAATTGCAAATCCAGTATAGCCGGTTAGTCCCGCGCTTTCATACAAAAGAGCTAGTGCTGAGGAAGAAAAAATTGGAAATCCAACATTTACCACAATCCAGAGTGGCTCGCCGAATTGACTCCAGATTCTTACGACTGCCCGTGCCTTCATTGCTCTAATCCAAGGAGTAGCTTCCAAATTCCTATTCATTCTCCCCTGTTTGTTCCCTTTCGGCAAATCCCTTCCCAACTAAAGAGACAAAAACTTCTTCTATCGTAGCTGCCCGTCTCCAAGTTGAAAGGACTTTGTATCCCGCTTTCTTCACCGAATCAATCGCTCGTTCTGCCGCAAGCTCATCTTCCACGACAACCTGAATAGTCGTCAAAGCTCTCTCGTTGTCTACGAAAGAAGTATAGCCTTTTACGCCCGAAACAGAAAAGAGGAAATCAAGTTTTTGTGGAATGGGTTTCACTTCCATTATTTGTGCCGGTGCGCCTAGTGAGCGCTTCAAAGAATCTGGGCTTCCTATCGCGATAATCTTCCCCTTGTCGATTATGGCGATCCTATCACAAATCGATTCTGCTTCGGCCATATTGTGAGTTGCAAGCATGATTGTCCGACCTTTTTCCTTGGCTTGAACCTTGAGAAATTCCCGAATGCTCAAAGCTGTCATTACGTCTAATCCTATTGTAGGCTCATCAAGGAAAACGACCTTTGGATCATTGACAAATGCTCTTGCAATGGTGGCTCTTTGCCGATAGCCGGTTGAAAGTGCGTAGAACTTTTGATGCAGATGCTTTGTGAGCCCCAGCATATCGGACAGTTCGTCAATTCTCTTATTTGCGACATCCGAAGGGATTCCATAAAGCTGGGAGAAAAACCAAAGATTAGTACGTGCGCTGATAAAATCGTAGCCTGCTTTTTCGGCTCCACTAGCCATGTTTATGACGTGTCTAACTTTCTCAGGCTCATTTGCAACATCGTAGCCTTTGACCTTCGCCCAGCCGCTTGTAGGTAGTAGAAGAGTTGATAGAATTCTAATCGTTGTAGTTTTTCCCGCACCATTTGGTCCTAAAACTCCAAAGATCTCTCCTTCATTGACTTCAAAACTAATTCCATCTAGAGCCACGACTGGCTTGTCCTTGGTTTGAAATGTTCGAGCAAGTTCACTCACCTGCACGGTTGCTTGAGAAGAATTTGTAGTTGCCATGTCGCTGACTTTTCCTATTAGAAAGAATGGAGATTTAGTGCCCTTCGTCTGCTCGTTTTATCTTTTTAGCTCACAATGATCTGATTAATTACAAGTTGCAATGTGCAACAAGATGCCACTTTCCCATCACTACACAGAGTGTGCAGCTCTAGAACTGGAACAATCTCGTGTGTGTTTTGTGTTTAGCTGGTTGCCCTTTGCTCTGATCCGATCATATTGAAAATCTAGGCGCTTTATGATTTGATAATGGATCATCAGACACTGAATTCAAATCCGTAGAAAATCTCAAGACTGAAAGAGTATAGAAGTGCGTTGCTTCAAGAAAATTCAGAAATCATCTAGGTCTCGGAAGAATAATGAATTCTCCCAACAGATTCTTACATGGGCCATATCCAGATTGTTGTTCGTGCGCCCTTTACCCGGTCACTAACCAAGGTAAAAATATCAAATGATAGTTGAGCTTCGTACTCGGAATGAACAGTCGATAAGTAGTCAGAAAAATGAAAGACCCAGTTCAAATGGCTGACGAAAAGACGACTCGAAACGATTTCGAAATGAAAAAACAACGGAAATCCAATGAAGTAGATAAGACAAATTACAAGAATCAAAAAGAGACAACGAGTTCAAATCAAGTTTCTTCAAACAAACCAAAACGATCCAATGTTTGGACATGTCCTGGATGTCATAACGTCTTTATGATGCAAGACAAGTGAAGCACAAAGTCATCTGGATTTTCTAAAAATTAAGAAAAAGAGATTGAAGAGGAGGGAGATGACG
>JARCRS010000168.1 GCA_029850555.1 archaeon
TCGAGTAGGCCTTCCACTAGACCGATACGCATCTCATTTGTTAGAATCTTGACAATGTATTTTGCTTCTGCCGGGAGGATGATGTTTGAGAGAAGTCCTCGCAAGATTTGCTGCTTTCGGTCCTGCGAGTGTGCGCCCACACTCTTTGAAAGCTGTAAGAAATGACTGTAAACTTCTGACAAAGTAAGAGTTTTTTGAAAAAGGGTGTTAACTAGTTGCTTTGTTCCCCCACCTGAGGACGATATTTTCTCAGCGATTACATCTTCTAGAGCAGATCCCAAATCTCCATGCTTTCGATAGTACGCACTGATCTCGACGCTTTTCGAATTTGTGATATCCGCAATTACGTTCCAAAGTGTCGAGTAACCAACATTGGCTTCTTGTTCAATTTCGCCCGGCGGAAACACTCTTCCTGAAAGAAACGTAACGGCAATCTTGAGATCCTTATCATCGGTAAGGGAAGCGAGATATTCTGAAAGTATTTTGATCTTCTCTAGCTTGCTTCTGGTTGCCTTGATCGCATCGCATGTTTCTGCGAATTTCCGAAACTCATCGATAGCCGGCCCAGGAACATTCAAAAAGTTCTCAGTATCCTACATTAAAGAAACAATTCATGGCGTCAGAAGGACACTGACGGATCATATCTGGCGACTCATGAGATAAGCGTCTTCGCCGTCTCTATAGTAGCCTCGATGAGTTGCAACTGTCTTGAAACCGAGTTTCAGATATAACTTAACAGCGGGATCGTTCGAAACCCTGACCTCGAGATAAATTTCAGAGCAGCCTCTTTGTTTCATGCCGGAGATCGCTTCCTCACAAAGCACGGACCCGATGCCAGATCCTCGATGTTCCTCCAATACCGCAACAGAGACGATGTGCCCCTTCCTGGCCAATCCGTATCTTCGCATGTTTGAAAAGCCATATTCGATTCTACACATGATATAGCCCTGAATCTTGCCTTGTTCGTCTTCAGCGACAAGAAAGGTCTCTGGGGACTCTTGCAGCCTTTCTTCAAAGAATGAATCTGAGTAGTGCTCTGGCAAGGCTGCCCAGTTTATTGCAATTACATCTGATATGTCACTCGAAGTAGCTCTTCGAATGCCGTACCTGCCGACCTTTCTAATGAAAATATTCTGCAAGTTCTATGATAATTACTCCAGAGGGCTATTTTTCTCTTTGGAAGAGGTTTACTCGACAACTACAATAAATACGTATTTTGAATAATTTGCTGTTCTACGTTCCATGACCGCCGTCGGCTCTCCTCAAGAGGTAAGAAGTCCTGAGCAGACTCAATATGTAATCGATTCTGTTCGAAAGCGCTTCAACGTTACACAGGAGTACCTGACTGAAGGTGCTGAGTCTCTCCAGTTTTTCCTCGATCCAGCCCAAACCGACACAAAAGCAAATTTTCTTAGTCTCGTTGAGGAACTGAAGAAGAATGGAGACATGGCAATTCTTCGGAACACGGATCACGGGCTAATGCTAACCATTGTCAAAAAGCCCCCACATGGCAAATCTCGAGTCAAGCTTCCAATTGCTCTCTTTGCTGCCACAATTGCTACTGTGTTCATCTATGGCTTTCTTTCTTCCTCGATGTACATTGATCCCCTCACTTCGAGGAGTCCGAGTTATTCTTCGGACATTAATATTGGAGCGATCTTTACAGCCTGCCTCATGGGCATCATAGGGATCCACGAGCTGGGCCACAAAGTCGCGTCTTGGAAACACAAGATGGACTCATCATGGCCGTACTTCATTCCGTTCCCGCCCATTCCCGGCGTGACACTTCCCACATTCGGCGCCGTTATTAGCGCGAAGGATCCTCCACCGAATAGAGACGCCCTTTTTGATCTCGGCATATCAGGTCCATTAGCCGGTCTCATCACAACATTAGTCGTTGCCATAGTCGCAGGCGCAAGCTCGCAAATAATCCCACTCTCGAGTCTACATAGCAACGTTCGAACTCTTCCGACAGACATGTTCACATCATGGATTACGGGAATAATGCATCCAAACCAACAGGGAGTCATAGGCGGCGATTTATTCGGCGTTTTGTATTTTGCATATTCTCTGGGCTTTTTACTAACGTTTGTCAACCTGCTTCCAGCTTGGCAGCTTGATGGAGGCCATGTTGCCAATGCAGCTGTCAGTCCGAGGGTACACAGGTATCTTACATGGATCAGCGCAGGAGTTATGGTTCTCACAGGTTTTTGGCTGATGGCAGTGATGGTCCTTTTTCTCTCGGGGAGAGTACCGTCACTCAGGCCATTGGATGATGTTTCTCCACTCTCAAACAACAGAAAGATCTTTTTTTGGGCTATTTGGATTATTGCGGGAGCAATTTTTGTTTTTGTAATATTCAACAATGCCTACTTCTGGTTCTTAGGCAATGTCTAAGCCGAGACTGATTCTGAAGAAGTAGTAAAGTCAGTACTAGACCCGTCTGGAACCACAATTATTTTTGCTCTTGATCCTGGGCTAACTAAAGAAGATGGAGCCTCACGTGCGCCGCTATACATTTTGAATTGGAATTTTTCTCCATAGTACTTCGGCAGGGTGCTTATCATTGAAAGCTCGAGGTCTCCCTGAACCCTGTAAAAAGATAGAAGAACCTCTAACCCATCAAAGTACGAGAGTTGATCAAGATTTGCTCCGGGCGTAAAACGTCCGGTGACATAGCGGAGCAAGGCTTCTGATCCCAAACCTTGCGAGCATTCCGCCAGCATGCATATCTTGGCTCCGGAATCTTTGAGGGAAAGTTTCTGTACAACGTTGAAAAAGGATCTTCCTAGGGCTTCAGTTAACGATTTGTCATTCTCGCCTCCACCGCATCCAAAGATTATTCTTTCCGCTCTGCTCGGAAGCTCGATCGTGAGATTGGTTTTCCAGAAATCAAGCACTTTGGCATGAACAGCTTCAGGCTCGCCTGAAAAGAGAGCCAAAGCGCCAGCAGTGCTAGTCTCAACAACTTCGATGGCGTTCACATTGGGA
>JARCRS010000169.1 GCA_029850555.1 archaeon
TTAGCTCAGATAAATGGCATGTTTCCTTTTCAGATAGATAATATGCGATTGCGCCCATCGCGCATGCTTCTTTCATTGAAGCATCACCAAACTCGACTTTGATTTGCTTTAATTCTCTGCTCGCCTGCCTCCATATCTTGGCGAGTTCCATTGGATACGGTGGCTTGCGCAGTCGCCTAACCTTGCTAGTTCCCCTTCTGACTTGCCTCTTCTCATATTGAAGTTCCAAGAGCTGTCTCATAGAAAAAATTTACCGGGGGGGAGTTCGAAGAAACAGCCCAAGTTATAGTTTTCTCTTCTTCAAGTTTGCTTGGACTAAATTGAGTTTAAGCGTACGAAGCCATCTCAGAGAATCGTCGTCGTAGAACGGTTCGAGAGCCAATCCATTTTTGCGAAATGCATATTTTAGAGACCAACAGGGATCTCAAGTACTCAAATGCAGATCTCACAGACTAAGAAAATAATCTCTCCGTATGGTTCTTGGAAATCGCCAATAGACGGGCGTCTACTCGCATCCACATCATGTCTTGAAACCATTCTTCATAAATCAAACAACGATGTGTTCTGGCGCGAGCTCCGCCCGAAGGACCAAGGTCGCTATTTCATAGTGCGAAGGTCGGGTAGCGATGGAAAGATCTCAGACATCATTTCTTCCAGTTTCAACGCGCGCACGACCGTTCACGAGTATGGCGGCGGAGCCTACACAATCTTGAGGGATTATCTTGTATTCAGTAATTTTATAGACCAGCAAGTGTATTTGCAAAATATTTCAGGCAATGACCAAGAAGCAAAGCCCCGCCAGATCAGTCCAAAAGAGGACAAAAAAAGTAGATACGCAGATTATGAACCTGATCCGTTTCGCGAGAGAGTAATTTGCATCAGAGAAGATCATAATCAAAAAGATCAACAAGCTCAAAATAGCCTAGCCACAATCTCAATCAAGGAAGGGGGAGAACATGTGGATACTCTTGCCCATGGTAACGACTTTTACTCGTCTCCGCGTCTTAGTCCGGACGGACGAAAATTAGTTTGGCTTACTTGGAATCATCCGAACATGCCATGGGATGGGACAGAACTCTTCTTGGGCGAACTAGACAGTGATGGAAAGATTACAAATGAAAGACGGATTGCAGGTGGAATTGACGAAGCAATCAGCGAGCCCAGATGGTCTCCAGAAGGAAGGCTGTATTTTGTATCTGATAGAACTGGTTGGTCAAACATTTACTGCCTAGATGATGATAAGAGTGAAGAAGCTCAACTTGTGTATGGCGCAAGCGCAGAATTTTCTTCTCCGCAATGGGTTTTTGCCATTTCATCATATGCTTTCGCATCCGAAAATAACATTGTTTGCACTTTCTCGGAGAAGGGGTTCCGCCATCTGGGGATCCTGGATCCATCAAAGCATGAACTCAAACGAATAGAGAGCCCATACACCGAATTTGCCTATATGCAAGCAAACAAGAATTTTTCCGTATTCATAGCAGCCTCTCCAGACAAAGAACCTTCGATAATTTGCCTCGATCTAAAGACACTCGAATTTCAGGTGCTCTATGATCCGGCAGCAAGTGCTACTACTCAAGAGAAGAAAGTGGCGGTTGAAGAAAAGTACCTCTCCATGCCAGAGTCAATCGAGTTTCCGACAACTTATGGAAAGAGCGCCTTTGGAATATACTATCCGCCTAAAAATGAAGACTACGAGGCCCCGAGTGGAACCTTGCCTCCACTGATTGTCATGAGCCACGGTGGACCTACTTCGGCAGCTCTCGTTGCTTTGAATTACGGAATCCAATTTTGGACATCGCGGGGATTCGGAGTGCTTGATATAAACTATCGGGGCAGCGCGAGGTACGGGCGCGAATACATGCTGAGTCTAAGAGGCAATTGGGGAATACTGGATGTTGACGACTGCGTCAATGGTGCTAAATTTCTTGCAAAAGAGGGAAAAGTTGATCCCAAAAAACTCATCATTCGAGGCGGAAGTGCGGGTGGATACACCACACTTTGCGCCCTTGCATTTCGAAAAGTATTCAACGCAGGAGCTAGTTATTACGGAGTAAGTGACCTCGAAGCCCTTGCGAAGGATACTCACAAGTTCGAATCTAGATATCTCGATAGACTCATTGGTCCCTATGCTGAGAAACGCGACCTATATTTAGAGCGCTCTGCGATAAATGCCATTGATGGGTTTTCTGCGCCGGTGATATTGTTTCAAGGGCTTGAGGATAAGGTAGTTCTTCCAGCGCAATCGGAGATGATCTTTAATGCCCTAAAGAAGAAAGGGATACCTACCGCTTATATCCAATTTGAGGGGGAGCAACATGGATTTCGCAAAGAAAGTAGCATCGAGAGAGCCCACGAAGCAGAACTATATTTTTACTCAAAGATATTTGGTTTTGAATTAGGGGATCAAGTAGAGCCCGTCAAAATCGAAAACCTCTGAGAGAAAAGAAGACCGTGGTCCGAACGAGAACCTCTGTCTGACGTTAGAATCTACTGACCTACTGCGTCATGACTACTTACCATTTTATGATCTTCGATCCTAGTATAGATCTGAAATGTTCATCGCGAGTCACAAGCTTCTCATCATGCATTTTTGCAATTGCAGCAATTAGTATGTCAAACGCACCAATCATTTTACCTCTATCACGGACCTCCTAAGTCCTCGAAGCCTCTTCGCTTGCTTCTGAAGATAGTCCCAGTACCTGCAAACTCGAAACCAAACCGCGTACTCTGCCAAGGGTCTCTTCAGGTTTAGAGGAAATGCGAGCACCTTTCAATAGCTCATACTCTGTGATAGCGGTCGTGAAAATCAAGGTTCCAGCTTCTTCGAAGGATCTTGTTTTTTCGGTTGCTTCGTCCTCCCCTCTTAACAGGGAAACCATTTTGTTAGTGTCAAGCACGACCAAGATGCTTCTAAATCTCGACCTTTATAGAAGCAGCCCGTTCTCTATCCTTCATGACAACTTAGAATACCTTATCGATGTCATCGCCTTCCCACGTGCCTGCATACGAGAGTAAGGACTTTCTATCCTTCTCACCGGCCATTCTCAAAACCACATCTGAAAAAGATTCATCGGACCTCTTGAGCTTCTTCAGAGTTCTGTAAGATTTTTCGGACAGGGATTCCACTCTGGTCATTAGCTCTCGGTTTTGAAATCTCCATCGATTCGCCGGTACAAAGAGTGAAGCAGTCCACAAAACCCAGGGATCTGCTACACTTCATGCTCGCCGCTGGAGTGACGAATTCCCCTACCGACGATACCGTGAAATATCCGCTGTCAACTAGAACAAAGAAGCCTAGTAAGCAGGATGAAAGAACTGAAATGTCAGAAAAACCCCCAGAAGACCTAAACCAAATCATGGGACCAAACGAGCAGGTCGAGCTTTACATAAAACAAAAGATCTACCATCCGAAGATCAATATTGATTCAGTCGTAATAACTAACGAGCGTATAATCCTCCGCCATCCTCATGCACTAGGAATAAAGAAAGATTACACCGATTTCAACTATCAGGACATCTCAAACGTAGTCTTGGACAAGGGGATAATGCGCTCTACCGTAAAGTGCACGCTCAGGTTTGGCGGAGACCCCCTCACCCTAAACGACCTCCCAAATTCTGATGCAGAGCGAGCCTACGGCATCATAAGAGAAAATTTGGTCAGATACCAGGCTCCGTTTACTGCAGGAGCGGCTGGCGTTCCCCCATTTCAACAACAGCAGCAACAAAGAGCTCCCGTAGCTTCCTGCCCAAAGTGTGGCGCTCCTCTCGCTCAGCAGGGAGAGAGGTTTTGCCCAAACTGCGGAGCTCCGCTCTGAGAAAGAGAATGCGTTTATATTTTCAATCTCCCAACTATAAACCATGGGCGCAGTAGCTCCAGCTAAACCTGTTCGATGTCCCAAATGTGGGAGATCCTTTGCAAGTGAAGTTGACTTGAAGTATCACGAGTGCGCAGGAACTAAATCAAAACGAGATGACGAGCCAGTAGGCGTTGCCTAGCGTTCTTATATCAAAACTCACTCTTTTCAAGCTCCTAATCTGCTGCTTTAAAACGGCACAGAGTAATTTGATATATTCAATACCTTGAGGTGATCATTCGACCATCAGTTTGAGTGTTAACCATGAGTTAGACGAGGACGGCGAAGAAGAAAAGAAAACCAAGACCATGCCTCTTGAAGGGGTCAAAGTCATAGATCTTTCGAGAGCCATGGCAGGTCCATTTTGCACGATGATGCTTGCAGACTTGGGAGCTCAAGTGATCAAAGTAGAGCCGCCTGCTGGAGATGAAACTCGAGCTTGGGGACCGCCGTTTATGGGAAAAGAGAGCACGTATTTTCTTAGTGTAAACAGAAACAAAAAGAGCATCGTGATCGATCTTAGAAAAGAGAAGGGGGTCGAGATAGTAAAAAATCTTACAAAAAAATCCCAGGTGCTTGTAGAAAACTATCGGCCTGGCACGACAGAAAAATTAGGCATTAGTTATGAAAGACTGCGAAAAATAAATCCGAGTCTTATCTATTGTTCAATTTCAGGGTTTGGACAGAGCGGCCCCTCTAGAGAGAAACCCGGATACGATATCATCGCTCTTGCAACTAGTGGCATGATGAGTATAACCGGTGAACCTGGCAGGCCCCCGGTAAAGATGGGAGTACCAGTCTCAGATATCTGCGCAGGCATGTATGGAGCATATGCAATAACAACCTCTCTTTATAGACAAGAAAAGGATCAAAATACTAACAGTACAAAAGTACCTCAAGGCACATACATCGATGTGAGCATGTTTGAAGGACAAATTTCTTGGCTGACGCATCAGGCTTCTGCATACTTTGCAACAGGCGTAAATCCCGAACCTACGGGCTCCTCGCATCCGAGCATTGCTCCATATCAGGCTTTTAGAGCATCCGACGGGAAATACTTCATCATAGCAGTGGGTAACGACGAGCTCTGGAAAAAATTCTGTGACTCGCTAGGTATATCCCAATTAAAAGACGACGAGAGATTCGTTTCAAATTCCTCCAGAGTGAAAAACAAGTTAGAATTAGAGAGAGAGCTTTCAAAAGTATTTTCTTCCGATAGCTCAGAGAACTGGATTTCCAAGATTTCAATAGCTGGAGTGCCATGCAGTCCGATAAACAGGTTAGACGAGGTATTCACCGATCCGCAGGTTATCTCAAGAAAGATGGTCTTGGAATGCGAGCACCCCACCGCTGGAAAGATAAAACAGCTCGGGATTCCCTATCATTTTAGCGACTATGAGTTTTCAATTCGCTCACCACCTCCGATTCTTGGAGAACATACAGGAGAAATTCTTTCAGATTTGGGTTATTCTGATTCTGACATTTCGGAATTAAGATCAGGACAGGTTGTTAGTTGAATATGATCTCGCGTAGTAGCAAACAAAAAGCCAAAACTGTAGGGGAATACATTGCAATGTATCCCAGTAATGTTCAAAGCATCCTAAAAAAATTAAGACAGACAATCAAAGAATCTGCCCCGGGAGCTCAGGAAGTAATCAGTTATCAAATACCAACCTTCAAACTAAATGGCAACCTCGTACATTTTGGCGCCTTTGAAGATCACATTGGATTCTTCCCCACTTCATCAGGAAAGGAAGCTTTCAAGAAAGAATTGTCGAAGTACAAAGGAGGAAAAGGTACAGTCCAGTTCCCCCTTGACAGGCCAATTCCTTATGATCTAGTGAGTAAAATTGTGAAATATAGAGTAAAAGAGAATCTGGCGAAGGAAAAAAGCCCAAAGTAAGGCACTTTTTATGAGCCAAAGTACTCAAGAAGCGCTACACGGAATAGTTGTGTCGAATTTTTCTCAAATAGCAACGTTAATTAGATCAAATCTCATTTTGGACAAATTCAATAATCTTGCAGCAGAATCGTACTCGAGTAGGAATTCCAGGCCATGATCTTAGTGAGTTGGTCACAAGAAGAACTCGATTTTGCTTCAATCACTTGCAAGTCAATCGGTCTTTATTTCTTTAAAGCAGGGAGTGATAGGCGATCTCGCAAGAGCTAAAACGAGTCTCGACAAGAACCAATGAAGAAGTACGAAACTATCTTCCGATTCCTCCTTCGAGATCTAGGGAATTTTGGACAAGGTGGAAAATAGATCACATAAGAAAGCTCGCTTCGAGCGGCCACGCTACGGATGAGATAATCACTCCTGAATCTGAAAGAACTCACCGCAGGGTCCTTGATCAGCTTTTCCTAAAGCAACGCAGTTCTTCATCCATAAGTATGAACAGCAATAATGTGAGTTTGGCGGTCCCTTTCACTAGAGATTCCAATATTGAGCTTGCATCCCCACTCTACCTGGGCGATATGTCTTTTGGTGCGCTATCTGGCGTTCCAAATATCGCAATCGCATGTGCAGCAGAGAAAATGGGTGTTATAGCTGGGACTGGTGAAGGTGGTCTCCTAAAAGAGGTCGCAAATATCTCTCGAATTACCGTGCAGTGGGCATCAGCAAGATTTGGTGTTGACTCTGCCACTTTATCAAAGGGGCAGGCTGTTATCATCAAAATTGGTCAGGGAGCAAAACCTGGGATAGGAGGGCATTTGCCAGGAGTAAAGGTAACAGAACCAATTTCTCAAACAAGAAGAATACCAGTGGGTAAGGATGCGATTTCTCCCGCACCGCATCATGACATATACTCGATCGAAGACCTCGGGCAGAGAATCCTTGCCTTGAGAGAAGCTACAGGCAAACCTGTACTAGTCAAGGTTGGCGCAACAAATTATGTTTCATACATAGCCTCAGGAATAGCAAGAATGGGGGCTAGCGGGATAATAATTGACGGTGCTGGAGCTGGTACTGGAGCTGCCCCCTCGGTAGTAAAAGACAATGTTGGAATCCCAATAGAGCTTGCAGTGTCTTCTGTTGATAGCGCTCTAAAAAAGGAAGGCTTACGAGACAAATTTACTGTAATTGCCGCTGGCAGAGTCAGCACTCCAGAGGATTCTCTGAAGCTAATAGCACTAGGAGCAGATATCACTAGCTTGGGTACAGCTGCCTTGATCTCTCTTGGTTGCATTATGGTGCACAAATGTCATCTCGGCTATTGCCCCGCAGTTCTTACAAACAAGATTGCACCAAACCAAGCAAAAGTGCTTTCATTAGAACAGTCAGTTCAATGGCTCTGCAATCTTGTCCAGGGCTGGAATGAAGAGATGCGGCTCCTTCTGCAATCTGTGGGCCTTGAACATATCAATGACCTCAGAGGAAGAAGGGACCTGCTGAGATATTCAGAATCGCTGAATCCCGAAACCTTGGAAATTCTTGGATTGAGTGCAGAACAACTCAGAGGCTCGGGAATCCAAAGGCGCCAGGACAATGATCTATCTATGTCATTTTTGGGAGGAGAAAAAACAAACCCTCAGGATCAGCAGATTTGGACTGCAAGACGTCTTACAATGCTTCGAGAGGTTGCTGGCACAGTTGGAAAATCACCAGGGGAAGCGCAAATCTCGAGTATGGGGACTACTGCTCCGCCTCTAGTTGAAGAACCAATGAGAATCTCCGATTATCTTGTCTCGGATGGAGCACAAGTGACGAGACCTAGCATTGATCCATATAGAGAAGAGATTGAAACCGTGACATTTCTCGCAGGAGGCGCGCTCAGACTTTCGTCGCCTTTCTTTTTTACTCATTTACCAGCTTATGTTCCTCCTGAAGTTAGAGTTGTTTTTGCAAAAGTCGCTTCTAGAATCGGTCTCTTGTGTGACTTGAAAGAAGATGATGACGGCGACGAAACAAAGTATCAGCCTATGAAGAAATATGCTGAGAGGATAATTTCGGATTATTCCGAAAATGAAAGTAAGTTAGGCGATATCATCTCTTTTCCTTTAGAACGCTACATCTCAGAGGGCCGTGCGAAGAAAATCCTATCCGATCTTAGAAAGAAGGGAAAGACGCTCTATCTGAGATGTTTTTCCTTCTCAACAAAAAGAGATCTCGATGATCTTCGTAACATCGCTTGGGAAAATGATCTCGGAAGGATTTTTTCAGGTATTATTTTAGATGAAGACTCTGGGAACATTCCTCTTGAAATCTCGGTCCCTCTCTTAGATAGGGAACTCAGAAGTCGAAATCTAAGAGACAGAGTAAACCTGCTTGCAGAGAGCAATTCAATTAGAGGATCAGATGATATTTTCAAGGTTCTAGCTCTTGGAGCAGACGCGGTTGGCATTGGTCAAGCCGCTTTGCTTGCAATTGGGTTTGAAGAAGGAAAAAATGTAGTTTTCGATTCTGCCAAGTCCAGTGAACGATTGGAAAACTTTGCATTGGCACTGCAAAGAGACATCAAGCTCCTTGCCGGGGCTGCCGGGTTAAGTAGCATAAGTTCAAGCCTTGTGGGAAATAAGGAACTTTTGAGATCTGTTAACCTTGATCCAAAATTACGAAAGCAATTGAACGTAAAACCAGCAGGAGCGCCATAAAAAATGCAACATAACGAAAACGACGATAATCAACACCAGCTTCAGCATTGGCTTTTGGATGAGAGGTTTGGTGTGCGTGTTGCTAAAGATGGGTGCGGTGTATTTGGGGTCTTGCGGAAGAAGGAATCAGCAAAGATTTCGAATGTCCTCGCTGTTAAAGGAATCTCTTGTGCGAAGTATAGAGGGAGCCATTTAGGCGCCGGATACGCTTCTCTAAATCTTGAAATTAGCAAATCAAACGGAGGAGAAAACTTCTCCCATTACATTATGGCATTCGTGAAAGATGAACGTGCTCTAAATGAAATCGAGAAAGGGCTTTCCGCTATCGGATCGCTTACTGACAAAATCACTAGCTCTCCTAGAAACTCAAGTCACATGAAGGTATTGGAGGCACGTCTGCGTAGGAAAGATAATGTCTCCGAGCACGGGTTAGAGGAAAGAATTGACCAAATCAATTCCTCACTGATTTCTAACTCTCAGATCAGAGGCAGGATATTCTCCTATGGAAGATACGTCAGAGTCTACAAGGATGTTGGTTATCCAAGCGAAGTTGCAGAGATTTACGGGCTTGATGGCCAAAAGGAAGATGCAGACATGTGGATTGCTCACACGCGCCAGCCAACAAACTCACCGGGGAATTTGCCCGTGTGGTCACATCCTTTTGCTTCAATGGATTGTGCAATAGTTCACAATGGTGATATCAGCTCCTTTGGCGCTAATGTTGAGCTTTTGAAGTCTTGGGGTTTTACAAGCCACATCGGTACTGACAGCGAAGTAATTGCAAGGTTGCTTGACAGATTGATTCGCGAAGAAAAACTAAGTATTAGAGAGGCCGCGACTGTTCTTACGAACCCATTTGAGGAAAACGCTTCAAGTGAAACTATCGAGCTCATGTCAAAGTACAGAGGAGCGAGACTCGATGGTCCTTTTGCGGTTGTTGCAGGCTACTGCGACGGCGACGATTGCTATCTAATTGCTCTAACAGATAGATCAAAATTTAGACCCTTGGTCATTGGAGAGGATGAGAATTGCTTCTATGCGGCAAGCGAAGAAAGTCAAATACGGTCTCTCTCTGAAAAAGCTACCGTATGGACTCCTGAGCCTGGCTCTTTTTTTATTGCCTCATTAAAACACGGCCTAATTGAAAGCGGGACAAAGCGCAATATTGGGTTGCAAGAATCTGTACTGAGAATGCCTGACGTTCAAAACAAACTTGGGAAGAAACATAAGGAACTATCACCATTCGAGACAACCTCAGTCATGGGATCAGATTTTAGACAGATTAACGCACTGATAACCGAGGCCTTTAGAGATGGAAAGGCTGGGATCACTCTGAGAGATGTGCATGGTCAAAGATACCTAGGAATAGGATTTTCTTCAAAAGTTAGGGGTAGTAACGCTACTCCATCTTTTAGAATAGAGCTCGAAGGCTTTCCCGGTAACTGCCTTGCTAACTTGAACGACGGTGGGATTTTTGAAATTTTTGGGAATGCTGCAGATGATGTGGCCGATACTATGCACTCCGGTTCTGTTATCATACATGGCAGCGCAAGAGATGTCTTAGGGCAGGCTCTTCAAGGCGGGTCAATACTCGTAAGAGGTTCGGTTGGAAACAGAGCGGCAATTCAAATGCGCGAGTACCGAAATAGCAGACCTTTCTTGATTGTAGGTGAGACTGCCGATGACTATCTTGGAGAATATATGGCAGGAGGGCTCGTTTGCGTTCTGAATCTTTCAGATTCTCGCAACCCGGTGGGCCACTACGTTGGAACAGGAATGGTTGGAGGGCGCATTTACATTCGGGGAAACTTTATGGGCGATTTGCGAATAGGACTTCCTCCGCACAAAGAGGATGTCCTAAGATATCTCAAAGTGGCTCAAGATGAGGAACGTATCACGCGAGAGCTCTACGAAGAAATATCAAATGTTGATTTTCCAGACGCACAGTTCCTGAAACCGAGATTACCAAGAGACCTTTTTGAGCGCATAAATTTCTTGTTTTTCTCAAACAAATATTCAAAGCCTCTTTTGGTCAAACATCGTAAACTTACTGACTCTGATGTTGACCTCCTTTCCTTTCAACTGAACGAATTCTTTAGGGTGTTTGCAATTTCGGAAAGAGATATCCAAAAAGTATTGCAATCGGAGTTCACCATAATTCAAGCAGGGGAGGAAGAAGAGATACTTAGACCTCTACCTCCGCAAGAAATACCTGTGGAGGAGTGAGTGACCTAGATCATAAATGCCTGACAGGGCGTCGGATCTTTGGTGGCTTTTCACACGACAGACAGTGTGTGTTACTCAAGATGAGAGTATCATCGATGCTGCAAGATTGATGTTAGATCGTAATTTCAGACATCTCCCCGTCGTGACTAAAAGTTCGAAGGCAATCGGAATAATATCAGCTCAAGACATTGTGGATTCGCTAAATCTATCGCTCCAGTCATATTCCTCGAGGTCGCAAATCAAAGACTCGCTAAGCATTCCAATTCAAAAGATAATGTCGCCAGGGATCATCGTAGTCGAACCTGGAGATGGCTTGACGGAGATAATCAAGAAACTAGTGTATCATAATATAGGTGCCCTTCCAGTTGTGAACGAGCAAGGAATAGTCCAAGGGATAATAACCCTTAGGGATCTGATAGCCCTAGTCGGTATGAGTTCGGACCCACTAAAAGTTAGAGTCTCAGAAATTATGAACACTAACGTTACAACAATTTCGTTAGAAGAACCATTCATAAAAGCGGTACAATTAATGTCACGGAAAAGAGTCAGGCGTCTCCCAGTCTTATCAACGAAGAATAAGTTGATGGGAGTTATTACAAACAAAGATGTCTTGCGTTACTTGGTCGAAACAACTGCAAACAAAAAAGAAGAACAAGAACATATCGAGGATAGCGCATCGAGAGAATTCAATATTCCTATATCTGATCTCATGACAAAGGATGTCATTACGATAAACGGAGACGATGACTTGCGTGTCGCAGCATCAAGGATGATGATCTTCGGAGTCGGCGGCCTAGTTGTAGAAGGGAGGCCGAACTTGGAAGATAAGATTGGACTCATAACTGAGAGGGATATTATCCGAACTCTTTCAATCAAGAGGACACTTGGTTTTCTATTGCAAGCGATGCAGTACGAATCTGAGGGAAAGCAAATCCCGATCAAATAGTTCAGGTCCTACTGACCGACACTCGCTTCCTATCTGTCTTCCAATTACTCGTATTGAAGAACTTTTGACTTAATTCTCATCTTTGATGATCGTCTTCGGCCCTTAAGTAACTCGCAATCTGTCACTCATCTCAAAGAGAGATGAAAATAGAGAATTGACCTAGGATAATCGTTCTTCAGACTGAGGGAAATTCGAGCCTCCGTTCGGAGCAGAACTTGTTTCGATACTAGGCGTAGTTGCGTGGCTAGTTTTCATCCTGCTTCATGCCTTACAGCGGTCAAAAGGGTTTGATCTATTCCAGAATATCATCGTAACGATTGTCTCGCTACTCATCACAGGTCTAGCCAACGGAGCATGTGGCTCATACGGTTTCGCCTTAGCTGACCGCCGAGACGACGATGGACAAACGAAAATCAAAGGATGAATGCGACAATCGAAATAGGAATAGAAACTACAACGAGGTTCTAAACTTAGGTTACAGATCTTGTAAACATTTCCGATGCTCTCTGACAATCGTTTTGAGTAGCACAGGATGATAGAATCTGGAGTTAGTTTCAGATCCGCACCTATCTTTTTTTCTGTGTTCAATGGACTCTTGGGTAGTGAAGACTGCCTTTGCAGCGTGCTTACCTTTCATTTTAGGGTAAACCATAGAAATTTGACTCTTCTTTTTCGACAAAGGTTGCTTTTAAGTTAAAAACAAAATCTCTTTACATTATCCTTTGAGAGTTTAGCGGCTTCCTCCAAGCGCTCTAATGGAATACCGGGAACGCCGCACATCATAAGGAGAACCTTCCTTGTTTCAAGAGTAACTTTACTATCGTCAGAATCTCTGTAAGGATATATTGCGATGAGTCTATGCGATTTCATGTCTTCAATTACTACCTCGATTCCTTTAAGGCGCATTTCAGAGCCCATTCCTATTCCTTTGAACTCCTCCCCTTCTCTCGCTTTTCTCATGAACAAATCTCCTTCTTCCGAAACAGTGTCAAGGTCAAAAGCTGCAATCGCGATTGATGTCATTACAGATGCAAGGTTGTAGGAATCCACAAGCGTGTTTATCGTTGGTAGATCCTTACCGCTTACGATTCTTCGCGTAAGAGCCTCGCCAGCTGGCCTAGTCTTTGTTGGGTCTATGCCCACTCGCCAAAAGAAATCTCTGTAAGATCTGAATATCGGCTGATCTCTGATCTGTTCCATCGAGTTGAATGACTTTCTAACTTTTTGTTGGACCTCTCTCTTGAAAGCTTCCAAGCTCTCGTTTTTATCTACGATTCTAAGATCATTCATTTGAAGCTCGATGACTTGGAGCCCTGGGAATAGTTTTTTGAGAGTTTCATCTATTTCAAGGGTCAAGGCACACGTCTTCCATAGACATCTTCGGCTCTAAGATAATTGAGGTACTTAGGTGTTACAAGAAAGAGCGTCGGCGTACCCATGATATCTCATTTAGTGTGTAATTTTTCTGTTGATACCCAACACAAGAGTAAATTCTGCGCACGAAATTACTAGCATCATCATGATTGACAATACATGACTTGATGTCAGAACAAATTCAATAGCGTATGAACCCAACGGAATCACGAACACAAGCAAGGCGACAGCTAAAGATAACACGAGTCTTCCTATACCTGAGCCGGCAACCGCACTGAAA
>JARCRS010000170.1 GCA_029850555.1 archaeon
ATACGCCAGAAGAGGTAAGTTAAATGGTAAAGCTCAGACCAATAGATCTAGCAGTCATCGTCTTTCTAGCTCTTTTCCTCCTAAGTTTCGCAGAGATAGCGGCCTTTGGATTTATCGGGGCATTTACTCCGTTCGAATATGTGATAGCCGCTCAGATGGGGATATCAAGCGTTCTATTCTTCGTCGCGATTGTTATCCATATTTTCGAGGACCTTGGCAAAAGTCTCTAGATAGACAAAGAAACAGGCAAATTTTCTTTTAAAGTCTCTCGAACCAAAAGACGTGCTTGCACTAGCAACTTTAATTCGGATATTTCAAATCTGTGAAGCTCGAACTGTGTTTCCAAAAGCTCCTACTAGGACAAATAGTGAACCGACGCCCATAGAAATCAAACCGTAGATTCTTATCGCATACTTGACCAACAGATCCTCATAACGGGAAGCGCATGTTCCAAAACAGAATCCGTGCGGAGTGAGTATGGCAACCAAGATTAGCCCCAGCAAGCCAAATGCAAAGAATCCTATCCCAACGATCAAAGCTGTTCTCATCATTTGGAAAAAGTTCTCCTTTCGAAGAACGACTGACCATTTTACTCTAAAATAACCTTTTTCATGGCATTGTGCTTGCTTTCGTGGGATTCACTGAGAGATTTCAAGTTCTGAGTAGCTCAATTGCTTATTTTCGAAGACGTGATTTTCTGCAACGGTTAATTCAAGTCTTCCCCTTGTTCGTATCGGCTAGAGTCCAAAAAAAGAGGAATCGAAACTGAGAAATAGATTTCTTTAGTAGGTCTTGCGATTCCCATTGCCTGCCCCAAACAGCGAATTGTTAAGTCGGATCGAAGGCTGGCTTGATGACGAGGGCATCCCCTTTGATCTTGTGCCTGATATCAATTCAAAGTTCCACCTAAAGGCTCAGATGAAGAACCTAGCTATCCATTTACGGGAATCGAATGTGAGGGTTGGGTGCGTAGTAGTAGAAGGAATAATGGCACTTGAGGAAGACCAAGTGGAACTAATGAAGAAAATAAAAGAAGAGGACCGACATGCTCTCTTCCTCAAGTTCTTCCGCGAACTTGATAGATCAGAATATCTATTTCAGCTCAGCAAGGATTTCTCCGATCCTTTTTGGCTAAAGATTCAGAGGATCTTATACACCGAGGATCTTACTCAAACCGATCTGCTGAATCAAATGAAGGAGCTGGACCTCAGATTTGTGAATATCAACTATGAGATCAATGAAGCGCTAGACAATTTGACTGAAACTCCTCCCTCCGAGGATTCATCAGGACTTTACAGCTAAGACTCTAGGAGATATGACCAAAGACGCTAGTAGACTTTTTGGGATTATTTTGCATGTATTCTTTCAGAACATCATAGAAACAGCGATTGTACGCCTCTTCTCGTAGCTTATCTCGCTCTTCATTTGAGATAGCTTTCCAAAATTTGAACTCCTCGTTGGAAACTTCGAATTCGTAGTAACTCCCTCTTGCTACTCCTCGTTTTCGACCCTCGCAGTCCTTGGGAGGATTATTTCCCTTCGATGGGAGCAGAATTTTGGACATTGTACCACTCATCATCTCCACGTGCCAGTGTTTTAAACAGTTTCAATTGCTGGAATTAATTCGGGATACGGATCACGAATACCTGATTCTTAGTTGTGCCTCGATTTGATCGTAAAAAACGATGCAATCTAAGGAGCGCGAGTGCACATCTTGCGAGAAACCCAGGTAATAGAATATGCTCAATCTGCCATGGAAGCAGATGGCATCAAAAGTTTTCAAAGAAATTCAAAAGCGCATTCGGAATGAAAGGTGAATCAAACTGCATGAGTTGCGGTAATCCAGGCCATAGCCACAAGAAAGATAGACGGTGCTTCTTCTGCAAGGGCAAAGGAACCGTAGTAAGAATTTTCCCTGGTTTAGCTGGCTTGAGTTTTACGAATAAACAACTTTCTATTTTTAGCCACTCCAGACCTTGGGAGGATTCGTTGTATAATTGAATAACACAGGCCATTCTCTAAGCTCGTAATCTACCAATCCAGCAGTCACATACGGATCTGTTTTTGCTATCGCTCTGACCTCATCTGGTGACTCCACATCCCAAATAATCATCGCCCCTTTGGAATCTGCAAACCGGCCCGCCATTAGGATCTTTCCCTTCTCGCCGTATTCCTTTAGAAATTGCATGTGAGTTGACCTGATTTCGCCTTCAGGGACTCTCTTATAGCTTGTAATCTCGCAAATTATCATGCTGACCTTGGACGTAGATAAACGTCGTAATTATACTGTTTACGGATATGCGTATTTTGACGAGCTACGAAATTGATGCGGCATTCATATCTGTTTCATGTTCGTTGAGGCAGCTGGCCTAATTTAGATACCTGAAAAGAAGAAATAACCAAGGGCCACGTCTGATTTTTGGCAAATTGAATTCTTACACTATCTGCCTAATGCGAGGAGACGGCATAGGCCCCGAAATCATCGACGCAACCCAAATAGTGCTCGAATCTGCTTGTTTGAAAGTTGGAATAGAGCTCGAATATGAAGAGGTTCCAGGAGGGGATTCCGCCCTAAAACAATTTGGCGATGCTCTTCCTAAAGAAAGTCTCAAGACATTTGAAAATACCGATGCTTGCTTGAAGGGGCCCGTTGGCGAAACAGTCAACATCTTGAACAACAGACTAAGGTTTGCTTACGATCTCTACGCGAATCTCAGACCAGCGAAGTCGTATCCTGGCATAACCCCACCTGCTCTCAGGGGCGATATAGATCTCATGATAATTCGTGAGAATTCTGAAGGGTTCTATAGAGCTCTTGAGAATGAGATTATCCCAGGGACATGGACCTCAACAGGAGTATTCACCGAGGGAGGTGCCAGACGAATTGCCGAACTTTCTTTCAAAGTGGCTGAAAGCCGCAGAGCAAAGAATCCTAAAGTAACTCTAGCTACGAAAGCGAATATCTTTCGAAATTCCCACGGGATGTACTTGCGAGTCTTCGAAGAAATATCTAAAAAACACGCAAACATCAAATTCGAGCATCTATACGCGGATGCTTTGTGCGCAAGGCTTGTTCGCGATCCTCAGAATTTTGATGTTGTAGTTTCAGAAAACCTCCTTGCGGACCTATTAAGTGATCTTGGAGGGCAAATAGCTGGCGGTTTGGGCCTCACGCCCGGCACTAACATCAATTATGAAACTAGACGAGCTTATTTCGAACCTACGCATGGCTCCGCACCGGATATTGCAGGCAAAGGTCTTGCGAATCCCATTGGGCAAATTCGAGCTGGGGCACTTATGCTGAATTATTTGGGGATTGTGCACAAGGATGAAGGCGCGATAATTGCTGCAAACTCTATCGAAACCGCAATAGGCAGCTATCTTAATGCGGGTGACCACTCGATTCTTCCTTATGAGCTAGGAGGCTCATCGAATGCAATGCAAGTCTGCGATTACATCACGTCGCGACTCCCAAATAGGAAATAAGATAGTTCTCTGAAAAATAGCGGCCCTTCATTTTCACTTCAGAAAGATATAGAAATCCATTGGAAGGTGAAAGGTAGTATAATCACAGGTCTGTCTTTTTCTTGGCGGATTGATAAAATGAAACAAGCTGATGCAGACCAATTGCAACGCTCCATAGGAACGCGAGGAAAAAAATTACGGTGTAGCTACCGGATATTGAAAGAGTGATAGCTCCAAGCACTGGACCAAAGAAAGCGCCTATCCCAAAACTCGTAAGAAGAATACCAAAAATTCCTCCGTACAGTGCAAGTCCATAGCGTTTTCTGATGATGAGCGCAAACTGTGGTATGTACCCGCCGTATCCTAATCCAAAAACAAAGGACGCTAGGTATATCGCGACAAAGTTACTTGAATAAAAAAGAATGATAGCAGAAAAACCCTGAAGCAGGAAGCTCAGAGCTGCTATTTGCTCTTCACTTATCATTTCGAATCTGGTAAATAATCGTCCTATCATGCTTCCACCCCCGATTAGTCCAAGCGCTACGGAGCCGAGAAAGACACTAAATCCTCTTTCTTGGAGGAATGGTACAAGAAATACCATGACCATCGTCCTAGAAAATGCATTTCCCATCATGTAATACAGGTAAAGAGACCAAAAGCCCGTACTGTTTCTGATCCGGCGAAACGCGCCTGTTAAGTCGACCCTGCGCAGGTTAGATTTGCTCTCAGTTTCAGCATTGTCTGACATAGACTCTCCTTTTGCTCTTTTTCTAGATGCGAATGATGCAGACAATGTCAACACGAAAACTGTTATTCCTAAAACAAAGAAGGCAACTCGCCAGCTGTACTCTGATATCAGGTAGGCTTCAAGCGGCGCGAAGAACAAGCTTCCAAATGCGGTCCCCGCGCTCACAAGTCCGGTAACTTCACGGATTTTAGAAGGCTCGAACTTTTCAAACACAGAAAACGAGGTAGGTAGCCACATGGAGCCTGTTCCCGAGCCCGCAATAACACCGTAGGTCAGAATCAGTATAATTATCGAAGGAGCAAAAGTTGAAAGTACTAAACCTATGCTCATTAGCAAACCACCAAGGAGGATTGTCTTGCTCGCACCGAACGCGTCAGTCAGAAAGCCCATTCCCAATGAGGACACACTGTAGAGAATAGCGAACACAGCAAATACTAGGGAGGTCCAAAATTGTGATACTTGAAATTCACTCGTAACCTTCGTGAAGAAAACACCGTACGTAAGAAAGATTGCAAGACAAGAATTGTACATGAACAGCACAAAAATTGAGGTAGCAGTGCGCGCCTTTTCTTGCACTCTGCCACCTTCTTTGGCTTAAACTAGAATCGGATTACACATAGAAAAAGAAAAGTGTTGCGAGGAGATTCAGATCCCGAGATAAGATTGCCTTATGATGGGATTGTCTCGTATTGCATCCGGAGTGCCTTCCAATACTACCCTTCCATTTTCAAAAAGATAAGCGCGATCGGCTATTCCCAACGCGCTTTGCACTTCTTGCTCTACTAGCAAAATAGTTAGATTCGATTCTTTTTTCAAGCTATTCAGAGCTTTGAACACATTTTCTCGGACAATTGGAGCTAAGCCAAGTGAGGGTTCGTCGAGCATTAAAAGCTGGGGCTCCGACATCAATCCTCTTCCAATCGCTAACATCTGTTGCTCTCCTCCGCTAAGTAGGCCCGCGATCTGATTCGACCTATCCTTCAAAATTGGAAACAGATGATATACTCGTTCCAAATTCTGAGTGAGATTGCGGCGTGCTCTTTTAGTGAAAGCTCCGAGCTCAAGATTCTCTTTGGCGCTCATCCTTGAAAACAACCCTCTCCCTTCAGGCACGAGTGAAATTCCGAGCGCAGTGTTCTTGTTTGCAGAGACGCCAGTTATGTCCTTTGAATCAAAGCGAATCTTTCCCGCCCTGGGCTTTACGAGTCCTTGTATGGACTTGAGAGTTGTAGTCTTCCCTGCTCCGTTTGCTCCTATGATAGTTACAAGTTCGGAGCGCATTACCTTCAGGTTGACACTCCAGAGTGCCCTACTCCCTCCATAATAGACGCTTAGATCTGACGCGCTTAGTAACTCCTCGTTCCTAGCCCTTGTTGTCAAATCGAGTTATGCACTACCTCCCAAATATGCCTGAAGTACTTTCGCATTGTTGACGACTTCTTTAGGAGTCCCTTCAGCAATTTTTACTCCATGATCTAAGACAAAAACTCGGTCAACATTCTTCATGAGAATCCTCATGACGTGCTCGATCCAGATGATTGAAAGCTCAAAACTTCTCTGCATATCTTTGACAAAAGATGAGGCCCATTCGCTTTCTTGGGCAGACAGGCCCGCGGCGAATTCGTCCAGAAGAAGAATCCTTGGAGATGTTGCAAGAGCCCTTGCGACTTCCAGTCGCTTTTTGTCCGAAGCCGAAAGTATTCTCGCCAATGTTTCGTTCTTTGGGCTCAAGCCAACGATTTCACATATTTCCATCGGAGAACCAACTCTCTTCTTTCCTTCGCCAGTTGCGTGTCCAAACATTTCTGCCATTTCGATATTTTGAAGAACTGTCAGGTCCTCAAAGGGCTTTGGAATCTGGAAAGTTCTTGCTAAACCTAGTCTGCAGATTCTGTTTGTAGGTAGACCGGTGATATTCTTTCCATCAAAGGAAATCTTGCCACGAGTTGGCTTGAGTGAGCCTGCTATGATGTTGAAAAGAGTGGTCTTTCCCGCACCGTTAGGGCCGATCAGGCCCACGATCTCGCTCTTATTCACATTAAAAGAGATATTGTCCAACGCAACAAGTCCTGAGAAGTGTTTCGTAATCTGGGACACTTCTAGGATGTTCATGGTTCCAGCCCCTCTTCCTCGGAATTCTTTAATGAAGGTAATTCTGAAGAAGACAAAGATTTTGAAAGAGCCAGCTTCTTCCCAATCGGTGATCTGCGAAAAGCTTTCTCCGCGAAACCAACTATCCCATCTGGGATGATTAGAACAACGGCAATGATAATTATTCCAAAAACTATCAGGTGAATGTAAGGATAATTTTGACGTGTTGCGATGTCGATATACTCGAGAATCGCAGCACCGATGACCGGGCCAAAGAAAGTTCCCAAGCCTCCTAGCAGGGCCATCGAAATCACAGTAAGTGTGACATCAGTAGTAAAGGCGCCTGTAGGCTCGACTATCGTTACATTCCAAAACCAAGCAGCGCCCGCAAGACCTGCCAAGAAGCCACTCAGGACAAAAGCTATGGTTTTGTAGAGCGTAGCGTTGACACCAATTGAGAGCGCCGTCTCCTCCTGCTGCCGTATCGCGCTCAGGGCTAATCCTAGCCTTGACTTCATAACAATAGTCAGGACTATTATCGTAGCCACAGCTACGAGAAGGAGCGTATAGTAAGTCTGTGTTGGCTGATAATCTAGAATCGGGAGAGTAAGTCCAGCCGCCCTATTGACATAACTCCAGTTGTCGAATATTACAAAGATAGCCTGTTCGATTGCAAGCGTACCGATTGCAAAGTATGCACCACGTAATCTTAGGGTTGGGAAGCTCATTCCGAGGGCGAGTATCGCAGAAAACACGCCGCCTAAAAGAACACCCAGAAGTGGCGGCATATTCCAAAGTGCGGTCGCGATAGCAAGTCCGTATCCACCTATGCCATAAAACACGACATTCCCAAAATTCACATAACCAGTCAATCCCGTGAATAAATTGAAGCTTTGGGCGAGGCTTATGTAGAGCATTAATTCTGCGAGCTCAGCTTCGAGTCCTGAATTCACGAATCGCGGCGCAAGCGCTAGTATCAAGAAGAGCGCGAGCCACACTAGTAAAACATAGGGATTAAGCTGTATTGACCTGCGCCTTTGCCCAGGGCTTTTTTTATTTGATTCGGTCTTTGTATTTGACTCATTCAACGAGATCTAGTACCCATTATTCCCTGAGGTCTGATCACCAAAACCGCGACAAGAATGATGAATCCTATGGCTGGAGTGAGTGCAGCGTTTACGTAGAGAGCAGCTACACTATTTACGACACCTATCACGATGCCTCCTATAATAGAGCCAATTGGACTTCCCTGCCCTCCAAGAACCACTATTACGAAAGAAATCAAAGTGAGTTCAGATGCCGTGTCGGGAGAAATAGTCTGAAGCAACATTATCACTGAACCAACCGATGCAGCAATGGCGATTCCGATACCGAACGAAAGAAGACTAACCGTGTTTGGGTTTATGCCAACGAGAAGCGACGAAGTTCTGTCCTGAATCACGGCTCTAGTCGCCTTGCCCCAGTAGGTCCTGGTTAAGAAAACGCGAAGCACAATTGCAACAAGTACAGCAAAAATTGCACCTATCAGATAATTCTCTGGAATGGTTTGCCCTAGCACACTAAAACTCGAAAGATTGAGATCTGAAGGTCTAATCCCTTTTTGATCAGCAGTGTACAATTGAAGTAAGCTACCACTAATCAGGGTAGACAAACCAAAAGTCAGGACTAAAGACATGAGTTCCGGCTTTCCTTGAACTCTTCTTATTAGTCCTAGATAGGTGACTGCCCCCAGAGCAAAACCAAATGGAATGGTAAACAAGAGAGAAAGAATTGGGTTTACCCCATATAGAATAAAGAGCCAGTAGCTCGCATAAGAGCCTACCATCACAAAGTCCCCATGTGCAATGTTGATTACATTCATGACGCCCCAAACAATATTGAGGCCGAGAGCAAGGACGCCAAATAAGAGGCCATTCATGAGGCCGAGTATCAATTCCTCAACTAAGAGAGAGCTCAACTAATTGCGATCAGAGCGTCCTGGGGAAATTAGCGCCATAAATATCAGAAAAAAAAGATCCGCAGGGGGGAGACGAGATAAAGTGGAGTGGTGGGCACGCTCGTTTCTCAGCGTTATTCCACTCTACTGAACTACGGGATTGGATATTCTATACTCGCAGTCGCCACCGAAGTTGGCCAAATGATGCTCTTCACGCCATTTTGCCACTGCGCAACCACCATCGTATGGCCCGTCTGTATGCCAGTAGGGCCAATCTGGAAGTGTCCGTAGAATGTATAGAAATTCTCGGTAGATAACTCCTGCCTAACAGTAGTTGAGTTGAGTGAGCCACTATCCGTGATAGCCTTCTGCAGGACCAAACCGGTTGCATAAGCTTCAGCAGCTTCATAGTTTGGAACTAATCCAAAGGTACTCGTAAAGGTCGAGTTAAACTGTTCGCCTGTTATGTTTCCATAGTATGGCGAGAACGAACTGAAGTTCAGGTTTGCTTCCCACTGCGAGGGTGTGATTACTCCGTTTGCGAGGGTACCAAGGTCTGAATAGAATGTAGGATCATCAGGAGCAACAAGGAGACTGATTGCGCTGAAATGAAGTCCGAGACTCTGAATGCCTCTCATGATATTTTCTCCGTCAACAAAGTGGGCTCCCCCGATCAGTACTTGCGCGCCACTTGATCCAATCGCGGATAGCTGTGTTGTATAACTCGATGCTGACTCGTCGTACGACTGGTCGTAAACGACTGTAAATCCTTTAGATATCGCATATGGAACGACAGACGCATTGACAGAAAGCGAGAAGGCATCGTTTCCAAAGAAGAATGCGATCTTCGTGGGCTTGGAACTTAAATTATTGAGTGCATCTATTACAGGGAGCATGTACTCACTTGCGGGGCTAAGTACACCTACTGTGTAATTGTACCCCTTTGACCAAATGCTGTTGGAAGCTCCGCCATGGCTCAGCAATAGCAAATGATGCTGTTCTGCAATAGGAGCCGCTGCGAGTGTCAAAGGACTAGAGTAGGGCGCAATCAGAAACTGTACGTCAGATCTCGCTACAAGTTGATCATAAATAGTTACGACGTTGGTAGCGCTGGATGCGTCGTCTGAATATATGAGCTTGACCGGCAGTTTTTTGTTCAAACTGCTAACGAATATTCCTCCGCTCGCGTTCACATTTTGAGCCCATAGTTTCAGTCCATCGAGACTTAATGTACCATCTTCAGCAAAAGTGCCAGAGAGGGGCATTGACATTCCAATCCCGATGTAGGTTACATTGCTGTACGGATTCGTGGTGTGAGAACTAGTCGATGTAAGAGCAAGATATCCGGCAGCGCCTGCCACAACAATGATAACAACGATGATTACAACTAACGCGGTTGTGCTTATCGCATTTCTCAGGTTCCGTTTGCGAAAATTCATGAGAAGGAGAAAACTCATTCTGTTATTTATGCTTTGGAATAACTCTGAGTTCACAAATTGATCCCATTTCCAATTTTCAACTTTGGCCTGATGGAATTCGGTCACGATTTACGAGTCTATGGTTTCAAATTTGATAATTTCTTTTTCTATCCATGAATGCCTTGAGGTTCCAGTCGAACAATTAACGAGACGGCCTTAATTAGGAGTTACAGTTCTTATCTTGAGAGAGGCATCAAATACAAATGTCCGAAGATCCATTACACTCAGAATCAGGTCCGTATTACGAAAACTTTGTTCTGGGAACTAAATTTCTGAGCAAAGTTGGAAGAACAATTACGGAGACGGATAACATATGGTTCACTCTTTTGACGAACAACAACAATCAGATTCACTTCAACAAGGATTATGTGCAGAAAACATTTCCGGGAGAGCCCTTTAATGGCAAGCTCGTAGTAAACGGATTCCTGATACTCGCCATAGTGGCAGGGCTTCTTGTTGAATATACAAGTGTAAACGGATTCATGCTAGGTTTAGAGAATCTAAAATTCCTGCGTCCCGTTTTCGAGGGCGACACGATCTACGCAGAATGCACTATCTCGGATATCAGGGAGTCAAACAAGTATCCTCAAAGCGGCATCGTGAAGGTATCGACTTCAGGCTTCAATCAAAGAAAGGAGAAGATCGTTGAATTTGATCGAACTTTCATGGTGAGAAAGAAAGGAAGTGTGTGGAGTGGAGAGCGAAAAAACACTTAGCGATGAACAAGCGGTAATTGTTAGGACAGTAAGAAAAGTCCTTGAGAAGTACGACTCTAGATACTGGAGGAAGCTTGATCGTGATAGCGGTTATCCCGAAGATTTATTCAAAGAGATTCAATCTCTCGGATTGGCATCCATTCCAATTTCAAACAAATACGGCGGGCCGGGACTAGGAGTTCGGGAAGCGGCATTAATCCTTGAGGAAATAAATGCTTCAGGTGGAAATTCGCAGCATTTTCACGGTCAGTATTATCTACTTTTCTTACTTTCAAATTGCGCTGATGAACGAATCAAACAAAAGTACCTTCCAGCCATAGCCCGCGGAGAGCTTCGGCTCCAGAGCTTCGCTCTGACTGAGCCAGAGGCTGGATCGGAATCTACAAAAATCAAGACTTTTGCAAGAAAAGAAGGAGATCATTACGTAGTAAACGGTCACAAGATATTCATCTCAAGAGTTCGCCAAAGTGATCTCATGCTCCTTGTCGCTCGGACGACTTCGATTGATAAAGTCGAGAAAAAAACTGACGGTATAACTTTGTTTTTAGTCGACTTGCAAGAAGGTCTCGAACAGATAGAAGTTCAAAATATTCGCACTGCTATCAATAGCCAGACGTCGGAGCTTTTTATCAATGATCTTAAGATTCCCTCTTCAAATGTAATTGGAGAAGTTGGAAGTGGATTCAAGTATCTACTTGAGGTTCTCAATCCAGAAAGGATACTTATCGCCTCCGAATGTATCGGTGATGCAAAATGGTTTATTGAAAAGACCGTTTCTTACGCAAAGAAAAGAATCGTGTTCAACAGGCCGATCGGTGCAAATCAAGGAATTCAATTTCCGATTGCGAGCGTCTATTCTAAACTGCTTGCCGCAGAAAGAATCACATGGCATGCAGCTACTATCTATGATGAAAGGTGGCGGTCAAGTTCTGAAGCTTCTGAGTCTGCAACCAATCCCAAAGAAATAGGAAAATATGCCAACATCGCGAAGTACCTGGCGTCGGATCTTTCCACCGAGGCGGGCAGCTTGGCGATGGATGTCCATGGGGGATATAGTATGAGCGAAGAAATGGATATTGAGAGAAAATTTATGGAAAACCGGCTATACAGAGTGGCGCCTGTTTCCCAGAATCTAGTACTCAGTTACATTGCTCACTCTATCCTGGATCTCCCGAAATCCTACTAGGGCAAGGAATAATTTCTCTAATCTGCATCAAACTTGGCAGTTGTGAGTTGTACTTTTTTG
Source organism: archaeon (assembly GCA_029850555.1). Classification (GTDB taxonomy): domain Archaea; phylum Thermoproteota; class Nitrososphaeria; order Nitrososphaerales; family CADDZS01; genus JASHOD01. Next base: position 11,681 of record JARCRS010000170.1, read on the forward strand.
GTAAAATTAGATGCTTTGCAGTAGAATATCTTTTGCAAGCTTGTAGTGCACAGCGTCAACTAGCTGACCGTTTAATCGGATAGCCCCCTTTGATCCCTTTTTGAGAGAGTCTTCATAAGCCTGAATTACTTGCCTAGCCCAGTCTATCTCCTCGCGCGACCATTTCGAAAATATTTCGTTAGTAATCTCAATTTGGCTCGGGTGGATCAACAGCTTACCGGAGTAGCCCAGTCCCTTTGCTTTGCTAGCTTCCTTTCTAAGGCCTTCAGGGTTGTTCAGATCAAAGAAGACTTGGTCTATAGGATCAAGACCATAAGCTCTTGCAACAATTGCGAGTCTAGCCACGATATACTCATTATTTCGATAGCTCTCGACCGATCCTCTCAATGAAAGTGCCATGTCCGCCGCGCCATAAGCCATCGCGTCAACGCCGTTACTCCCCGCAATTTCTTCCATATGAAGGAATCCTGACGCGCTTTCGATTATTGGAAGGATATGTTTGCCACTTTTTCGGAATAGGTTTTTGATTCCTTTTAGATCAGCTTTAGGTACTACAAAATTTGCGATGGCATCTTCTTTGGCAAAGATTGCAATATCTGATTTCGCTAAAGGATGGTCTAGTTGATTGATCCGGACATATAACTGCTTCTTGTTTTGACTTGCTTGTAATTGATCCGTTTCTTCCAAAATATGATGAATTAACTTTCTCGCAGTTCCTTTCTCTTCTAACGGCACGGAATCTTCCAGGTCAAAGATTACACAATCGCATTGAAGATCGTCAGAGATCGCCTTTCTTAGCATTTTCTCATTATTGCCAGGTACGAATAGAAGGCTTCTTCGTAGGGTCACAGGTTTGCTAGCAGGTCTTGAACTTTATTAAAATCGATTGATAATCAGGCTGAGAAAGCCTTTAGCGACTATACTACGCTCCACAGCTGAAACCGTTTTTTTAAATGAGGCGCTGTATGACGCTGGGCCGAAGTGCAATATATTACCACATGGCCCAGCAAGTCACCTGATGTTTCTCATTTCTCGGGAACATAGCACGGTACGTTTCCTTCACGCATTAGTCCGATTTGTCTCGCAAATTGCGTTTGGTGAGAATCCTCTTATCTATTGTAGTGAATTAAGAACGCCCCGACGAGACCCGCTATTGCTCCTATGAAATAGAAGCCTCCTCCGAATGCAAATGATAGCACTGCAAGTGTTCCAACCAGGTACGCCACAACATTAGGAGTATCATTTGACATATAGAGCGAAGCCAATGCGA
>JARCRS010000171.1 GCA_029850555.1 archaeon
AAAACAATGTTATCTTTGGAAGACCTTTTGCTAAACAAGAAGAATTAGACGAATATTTCAAGAAAGAAGAAATCACAATAGTGCCGAGAAAACCTTTAGCGGGGGAACTTGACCCTTAAGATCTTGAAAGATATTCGCTCAAGATTACCCTTATCGTTTCAGGAATTGAATCCAAGAGCCTTTTCTTTCGCTCGCAAATTGCCGAAGGTCAAAGGATTCATTATCATTTTGTAAAACCACACCAAGCATTAGAGGGAATGACACCAGCTCAGAGAGCTGGAATCCCGATTGAAAATAAATGGTTAGAGTTATTACACAGAAGCCTAGAGCAAAAGGTATGCCAAGAATTTTGGCAACAGAAAAATGGAGAAAAGAGCGAATAGCAAATTTGTCAAAATGGCTCTCGGCAGAAATCGGCAAACCTAGCTTTATCGACAAGTACCTTCCAAGAACTCAAGGTCGTTTTGCTTTGTCCGTAAGTGAATTTGAATTAGTGAGCGACATTCGTGAGTTATTGAACAAAGAAATCAGAAAAAGATACGCATTTTCAAATGCGACAGTTTATGATTACGCAAAGACTGTCGTTATACAAAACGAAGAACTGATCAAGAAAGTACACACAGCACTTAACAAAAGATTGCAAAATCACCGCCAGCCGAACAGCGAGGTTAAATCATCGTGAACCAGAACACCTATAATCGATAGATGGTATCTGAAGGACCCTAGATTGTACTTTCACACACGCGCAGGAGGAAGATGAGCAATTGCTTACTTGAGTTCTATGCCCTAAGAAACGCGAAGATAGAAGGCCACGATATTTGCGTTGTCGTCAACTTTGAATTTTACTTTGACGCAGGGATGACCGGAAGAAGTAAGAACGAGTTTCTGTCCCCGCCCGTGTAAATTGTCGTCTTTCCTCCGAATACATCATGGGGTCTGTCATCTGGGCTATTGTGAAGAAAGGGGCCGGAACCTCGCATTGGAACCCCTCTAAATTGCTCTTCAGTTCCATTAGGCGTTCTTTGAAAGTCCTTACCTTGTATTACAAGCGCAATCTTGTAACCTCTAGGCAAGACGATGCAGGTCGGCCAAATTTCAACATCTAGTTTGTAGACACTTTGCGGTTTCAGCGGCTGAATCTTATTGTGACTATGGTAGGGCCTATAATACTTTGAACGATGGAGATCAAGGTTGCGATGGGACGCACGTAGCCATCCTTGTGCTAATGGTGTGTGGGGATCAAGAGTACCCCGAAATTCTACCTCCTTTCCATTTGGATCAAAGGCAAGAAGAGTTAGAAACAAATCAGCATCACTCGTACTAGAAGAGACGAACAGTCTTGCCGCAAGCGGGCCCGTGATTTCAGTTTCTTGCTCTAGAGGATCCGAAGTGAATGTAAGTCCATCACCTAGCGCTTCAAATCGAGCACTGCTTGATCTAGTTTGCGGCTTCCAAGATAGACTTTTACTCTTGGCGTCAAGATAGGCTTTTGTCCAGCGTGTCCTTGCGAGGGGCCATTCCTTCTCATGCCGCAGTTCGAAATTGTCGACGTGTCGAACCGTCAGCATTACTCGAGGCTCCTTGTCCCAGTCATTTTTCTCTCCTTTCAAAAAGAAATCAAAGAATCGAGTTTGAAGCTCGAATGCGTAAGGAAGATAGAAATTTTCTTCGTGTCTTCCGCCATGTACTTCTAGCCATTTTTGTTTTGATCTAGCATTCGTAAAAGCCTCAAAGTTGCCTCTGGGATGCAATCCGAACCCGCCCCAATTTGCCGCGGAGAGGAAAGGGACTGTGACCTTCGAAAAATCTGGTGAGCGCGATTTGTGAAATTTGTCATTGAGTTTGTGTTGCTTTATGTTAGAGACCCAGTCTACCCGATTTGCGAGAAGCTCTGCACGATCAAAAGTTTCGGGTCCAGCAGCGGGTTCATTTAGCCAAGGATCTTTTGGGCCATTATCACCGAGACCATGCTGGATTGTCAGGACCTGCGATGCGTACCACACCTCCAAAAACACATTACAAAGTATGCCGCCATGGTAGCAAAAATCCCTGTAAAAGTCAGCGGCTCCTTCCCAAGGAATCATCGCAGCTAAATGCGGCGGCTTTAATGCGGCTACATTCCACTGGTTGATCGCGTAATAGGAAATACCACACAGACCGACCTTTCCACTGCTCCATTCTTGCTTTCCAGCCCATTCGATGCAAAGATACATGTCCTTCGTTTCGCGAGGAGAGAAGAGATCTAGTAATCCGGGAGAACGCCCAGCGCCACGCGAATCGACCCGGACAACCGCATATCCGTTTGGGATCCACTTCTCCGGATCCACAGTCTCCCAAGTTAGATAGCTTCCGGTTGAGCCATCAAGTATCTCGGGATGTCTTTCGATAAGCCACGTCCATTGTGGAGCATAACCGTCTTGGTAGCGGAGTCCTTTACCATATGGTCCCATGGTTAGAATAACAGGAACTTTTCCTTGAGTTCTCGGTCTGTATACATCCGCGCGAAGAACTAGTCCATCATCCATTGGAATCTCAAGGTCGCGTTCTATCATCATGTCTGACATTGCATTCTGTCGTTTTAGATGGTGGGATTTTATTCTTGCCTTTTGTCTTTTGCAAGCGCTATGGCTGTATGATCACTACTCTTTGAGAAGGCTTAAGTGTCGTATGAGGGAACAGAATTTCTCAAGTGAATAATTTTTGTCGTTTGGTATCGTTGGAACTGATTCTGAAGAGAGAATCAATTGGGATAGAGTCAGAAAGTATAGATCTGATCGAGCTCTTCGAAACATAAAGCAGGCCGGCTTTGGCGCATTCCTAGCAATGTACGAAGAAAACATAAGATACACCACCGGGACGCGGGGACCCCCTTGGACTCGTGATAAACCGGGTCTGAGATATGGTCTTACAATTAGCGACGGCGATGTCCTGCTTTACGAGCAAGGAGACAATAGATATCACGCAATGAGAAACAATCCATGGATCAAGAAGGAAAACGTACGCTATTCTTACGGAACGTGGATCAAGGGCGCGTCGGGGGCTGGAACAAAACACCAAGCTCTCAAATTTGCAAATGATATCAAGGAAGAAATGAAGAAACACAAAGTTACAGATCTTCCGCTTGCGACTGATTTCATTGATTTCAATATGCTCTCTGCTTTTTCAGAAGTGGGTGTGAAACTCGTCGACGGAACAAGCGCGATCCACGAGGCTCGCGCAGTAAAATCTCCTGATGAAATTGAAGCCGAAAAGACGGCGGCGGTCGTTGCTGATGCTATCCACTACGAAGCTACGAAAATACTTCGGCCTGGAATCTCTGAAAACGAGATAATGGCGCACCTCATAGATTACGCATATTCGCACAGAGGGATTGATTTTGTGGAAACGATTATCGTCAGCTCGGGTCCGAATACTTGGCCGAATAATAGGACATTCACTGATAGAATGGTCGCTTATGGAGATCTTGTCTTCATTGACGTCGTAATTGCCTGGAATGGATACCACACATGTTACTATAGAACATACAGCATAGGAAGACAGCCAACAAGCGAGCAAAAGGACTACTACAAGCTAGCCTTGGATTGGCTCTATGATTCGATAAATGTTGTAAAGCCAGGAATAACCACAAAGGACATTGCGGAAAGATTCCCCACAGCAAAGGAGATCTGGGGCTATAAAGAGGAGGAAGAAGCAGCCGCAAATCTCTGGGGTCATGGGCAGGGATTATCGCATTATGACCTTCCTCTAGTGTCCCGCATCAATTCCATAGATTATCCATATCCAATCAAAGAAGGCATGGTGTTTGCACTAGAAACCCAGCACGGGAAAATGTTTGACTTTGGAGTAAGAATCGAAGAGATGCTCGTCGTGACCCCTTCTGGTCACGAAGTGATTACAAAGTTCCCAGTAGAGGAAATCACAACTGTGCACTAGGAAGGAGGTATCTCTCTAAATGTCGGAATCTGAGTGGCGCAACAAGGATTACTTTGTTAGCTTCTATAACTACGCGCCTGAAGTTACTGAAAAGTTTAGTTCGACCAAGCCTTCCAAAGTAAAATTTCATGACATTACTCTAAGGGACGGAGAGCAACAGGCCAACATCATCTTTCGTAAAGACGAGAAAATAAAAATCGCAAAGAAACTTTCAGAGGCTGGCATAGACAGAATAGAAGCTGGAATGCCAAGCGTCTCAAAAAACGACTATGAAGCGATCAAGTATTTGAGCTCGCTTGGGCTAGAAAGCAAGATCTATGCTTTCTCTCGATGCCTCAAGAGCGACATTGACATGGCGCTTCAATGCGATGTTGATGGAGTCATGATGGAAGTCCCCTCTAGTGACCATCTCATAAAATATGGATACGGATGGACGGAGGAGCGCGCGATAGCCACTTCTGTAGAAGCGACAGACTACGCGCATAAACATGGATTGCCTGTGACTTTTTTCACGATAGATTCGACTAGAGCTTCATTTGATGTGTTTTGGAGGTTAGTAAATTCCGTTGCAACAGAAGGCCACATGGACGCTCTAACGCTTGTAGATACCTTCGGCGTTGCCTCTCCACACGGGGTCGCATACTTTATTCGTAAAGTTCGCGAAAAGATGGGAAAGAATCCAAAGCCTCTTGAGATTCATGTTCACAACGATTTTGGACTGGGTGTTGCAAATACGATCGCTGCAGTACTTGAAGGAGTAGAGACGGTCCACACAACGATTAACGGAATAGGGGAGCGATCTGGAAATGCCTCGACCGAAGAAGTAGCAATGGCGCTGAAACTCCTTTACGGGGTAAATTCAAATCTGAAATTCGGGGAATTTAGATCCCTTTCAAAGCTTATTGAAGAACTTTCCTTGGTGAAGATGCCTCCCCAGAAACCAGTGACTGGTGACGGACTATTCACAACAGAATCCGGAATTATCGCAGGGTGGTGGTCAAAACTGGAAGAGCTTAACATGCCTCTTGAGATGTTCCCCTTCCTTCCCGGATTCACTGGCCATGAAAACAAAGTGAACATTGTTCTTGGGAAGAAAAGCGGAAAAGATTCGATCACATACAAAGTGAAGAAACTGAATCTAGAGCTTTCCGAAGATAAGCTCGAAAAGGTGCTGATGCACACGAAACAAGCTTCAGAAGAGCTAAAACGTATCCTTACGGATCAAGAGTTTGCTGATATCGTGAAAAGTGTCAGTAACAATTCGGGCTGAAAATAACCCATGGAACCTCTTCGAGTAGCATTAGTGGGACTTGGAAATTGGTCTGCCATGCATGCAGACGCCCTAAAGAAAACTCAGCTTTTGAAGCTAGTTACATGCTATACCAGAACGCAGGATAAGGCAAAGAAATTTGCGAAAGATAATGGCTGTGATTTTGAAACTAGTTACGAGGACGTACTCGCTCGAAAGGATGTTGACGCCGTAATACTATGCACGCCTCACACAACTCATCCGGGGATGGCAATACAGGCGGCAAATGCGGGAAAGCATCTTCTGATCGAAAAGCCACTTGCCAATAACGTAGCTGAATGCAAAAAGATGATCTCTGCGTTTGAGGATGCGCATCTAGTATTATCGGTGTGTCAGGACCGCCGTTTCTGGGGACCTGTCAGGAAAATGAAGCAAATGATTACGAGCGGAGACGTTGGAAGATTGATTCTTGGAGAAGCAAATTACCTTAACCCCTCGGGATTCGGGATTACGCCCGACAAGTGGCGCTGGTATAAATCAGAGAGTCCAGGTGGTCCTCTAGCTTACCTTGGAGTTCACATGATTGATACGCTACGTTTTCTTTTAGATCCTTCGGTCGTCGAAGTGATTGCAACCTTGGACAAAATGGGTGTAAAGGCTGAAATCGACGATATTGCCCTATTGAGGCTAAAATTTGCAAACGGGGCTTACGCTTTTTCAGCGAGTGTCTTTACTACGCCAAGGACGACCTACATGAATGTGTTCGGCACCCAAATGAATCTCTTCCTCGTGGAAAAGATGGGTTTGTATTCTCAAAAATTAGGATCCGATGTCCGGGACAAAGTTGAGTATGAGGAAGTTGACCCTATCCAAAAGGAAGAGGAGGATTTTGCGCGAGCAGTTGCAGAAAAGCGAAAACCTGAGGTGGATGGCTATGAAGGAATGGCAAACATCGCTGTCATTGAAGCTGCGATAAAATCCTCTAAAGAAAGACGGCCGGTTCTAATTAAAGAAGTAATGGAGTAATTTAGCTTTCGATTACTTCGAGCCCTTTCCACTTGGCGAATAGTCGTACTTCTTTTCGAATATCACCGTAACTAAAGAGGTAGTGATTACCAGAGACGGTATTGAGAAAATCTTTCGCATTACCTTTGGATTCGACGATTAAGCTGATACCGCCCCAATAATTGCCCGTAGATTTTAGCTCACCATAAGTCATGTGGACCTTGTCAAGATTTCTACCGAAGAATCGAACCATGGTGGCAGGACCGCTTTTGAGTTCGAAATTAAGAAATGCAGTCTTGCCTACACTCTTCGGATCTGTCCTCTCAGAGATCTTGATTTTAGACAAGTCGCTTGCGAGAGACATCGGCGCGGAACAGTGACTGAGCTCAATTGTGTTCTTCGAAGGATCTACTGAGAGAACATCGGCAAGGTATGGGTTGACCCCGTTAATTCGTTGTAGTATCAATGATCCACTTAGGCTTACAATGTCGCCTTCACAGCCAACAACCAGATCATCGGCATGTCCAAGACATGGATTCACTCCGTACTTTGAAAAAAGATTGGTCCAGCATTCTAGGGCAATCCCGTCCAGGCCATACTTCTTAGCGAGTTTCCTTACTGCAAGCTGAAATCGGACTGCTTTGGCTAGAGTCTGATCGCTGACATTGACTGAATATTTTTCCTTGTATTCCGAAACTAATTCGTTAACTTCTGAATCGGTTACTGACTTGAGAGACCTGTCCAAAACAGGTATGCTGATTTTGGTAGTGGAAGGACCAAGCCTAGATTTAAGCAAAGGGAGATTATACGGAATTGAAATCATAAGCGGCGAGAGATTCCCGATTATTCCGATCTTAAGGCTCTTTGAAAGCCTGTAAGATCTAGCGGCTCTCGCAATGACTTCTATCTCTGCTCTAATAGAAGTGTCAGAAGGTTTGTTGTTGAGTAGCGTTAGCGAATGACCTCGCTCGCGCATGTAGCTAGTTGCAATCGCGCTTGTGGCAAGTGAATACCTAATTGGAATTGACCAGACAACTAGTGGAATTTTTCGAAACTTTTGTCCAATCGCAGTTATGCATCTTACTGTTCCATGAGTCGCAGAAAATACTACAATCAGATCAAGGTCTTTCCTCGAAACTTGTCTTGAAAGTTTCGGAATCTCTGTTGGTTCCCACCAGGTCATCTTTTGGATCGAAGATACATCGAGGTCAGCTCCTCTGAGGTTCTCAAGAGCTTTCTTTGCATCCTCTTGCGAAGTCTCAATCTCCCTGTTTCCCAATGGCCAAAATAAGACATGAGGACGCTCTACCATATACGGCGTCGTCGTTCTCAACGAAAAAAGACCGAAAGAGAAAGCTTCAACGAGCAATTATATATCTTGCATCTAATCGAGCGGCTTTTGTGCACGTTTGCTAACTGTCAAGACTTCGATAGCTCCCGACTTGGATGCGGGGCCAGACTCGGATGAGATGCTAAAGCCTCTACTAAAGTCGCAAGTAAAATCGATACTTCTCAAAGGGGAACCAGGAACTGGAAAAACCACTCTTGCCCTGGAACTCCTTCGGATATATGGAAGCGGGATCTACGTTTCGACCCGCGTCTCACAAGAACAATCGAAAGATCATCATCCGGAACTCAATTCATTGTTTGATAGCGGAGAAGCTATTGAAATCAACCCACAAGATTATGATCTCAAGCGCGGAAGCTCGTCCGCTTACTCCTTTGAGGATCTGAGATTTTCTAATCCGGAAGATGTCGTAAACTCGGTTATCAGAGCAATTCAGAAAGTCAAGAAACCAATGATCATTCTTGACAGTTGGGATGCAATCGCAAACCGCACCGAAAAATCAGAACGTCTCAAAGTAGAGCAATCTCTTTCACTTATGGCTCTTGGTAATGAAGCAAAGCTTCTCTTTGTGAGCGAAGAACCTCAGCTCACAACAACGGATTATTTGGTCGACGCGGTTGTCACACTGCAGAACGACCTCTACGAAGGAAGGAGAGTTCGGAGAATACAATGGAACAAGATACGAGGTTCGGCTATGACCAATTGGAGCAATCTATTCACACTTTTCGATGGAAGATTCACTGCCTTTTCCCAGCAAGCTCTCATGTGGCAACATATCGCAGAGCCACAACCCTTTGTTCCTATTGCGCACAAGGAAGCGTTTTACTCAACCGGAAGCGATGACTTGGATGCGTTTTTTGGAGGCGGATTGCGCAAAACTTTCTTTGTTTTGGTAGAGTTCGGGCAATATGTAGGGTCTGCAGCTTTCAACCCTGTTTCTACGTCGATTCGCTGCAATTTCATTATGAATGATGGATGCTCGATAACTATTCCTTCGCCGGGAGTGAGCGCGAATAGGATCAAGGAATCAGTCGCACACCACGTGCCAACGAAACTGATCGATTCTAGCCTAAGACTAGCTTATTTCGAACTCTTTGATGTTGATCCATGCTTTTTTTCGTTGAATGCATCGTCAGCAAAAGAGTCATTCGACAAAATTATGAGCGAAGCACAGAAGATCAAGGGGGCGAAAAACAGGCCGTGCGTTTTTTCTTTTGGCAGCGAGACACTTGAGAATGTCTTTTCTCGTGAAGAAGCTTTCCGCTTTGCGCAAGGAATGGTTCAACGTGTCAGACATTTTGGCGATGTTCTCTATGTTGTGATGCGTCGTGGGTCTCCTCTAGTCGATCAGCTTTCAAATCTAAGCGACATTCACGTGAAATTAGATCAAATTGATGGAACAATAGTGATCCATCGATTGAAGCCTTGGTCGCAGCTTTTCGCAGTTATATATGATAACAGCCAGGGGTATCCAAAAATCAAGCTCATGCCCTTTGTTTAGGAAACCAAAACCCGAAACATCGATACCCGTTTCAACAAAAGTGAAAGTAACTTGGATAATAGAAGCGATTTGAGGCTCCTTGCTAGTCTTGATCGCGCGCTAGATGTCTATGGCGAGAGCATGAAACAGGTCATCTACTCGAATCTCGAGACCATGTTTGGAGTAAAAAGAGAGTCGATAATAGATAATCCTGAAAAATTTGTTGAAACGCTCGACAAGATATTTGGATCAGGCTCTGGGGCTATAAAAAAGACAATACTAGTCCATATGGAAGAACTAACACAAAATCCTGAGGGTGTTTCTTCTACTGAGCTTTCAAATGCTCTACGAGATGCAAGTCCGGACAAAGCCCGGAATGCGTCTTTGAAAAAGTAAGGAATAAAATTAATCTATCTATGAGCCTAAAGAGTCATACGGCTTTCGCTGTCGAATGGCAACCATAATTGTTCAAGATCAGGAAGAATACTTTCTTTCCAAAGTTCCAGGACGAAAAAGAATCTTTCTCATTGGAAAAGAAAAGTGCAACTCTACTTATCTAAAGGCAGACACTGTGAGATACTCTCCTAATGCTGAAGGAGGAGAACACTATCACAAGAGCGAGAGCTTCATCTACATTATGGAAGGAGAATGTGAAATTAGGATAAATGGAAAAGTAGAGCAAGTCAAGGCTGGAACAATGGTGTATTTAGATCCCGGCGATAAACACTATATCAAGAATACAGGCTCGAAGGATATGGTGATGCTCGAAGCTTTTGCTCCCCAGAATGAGGCAGCCTCAATTTGGACTGATCCAAATGCTCCACATGAATGGATCAAGCATGAGGGAGCTTCGATGAAGAAGAAAAACTGATTCTAATCTTCCTTGTTTTTAAAATACAACACGCAATTTAGAAAGGAATTACTCCGACATGCGAAGAAAAGAAGACCCCGTCCAGCTAGAAGGTGAAGCCACTTTTGTCGACGATATCAAATTAGATGGAATCCTCTATTGCGCTATCGTCCGCAGTCCTTATGCAAAAGCTACGATCAAAAAAATAAACAAACCGAATGACCAAAGGCTGCTAGATTTTCTCGATGGCAAAGAGCTCGCAAAGATAGCTAAACCATACAGCAAGTTCGAGCAAGGAGATAGAAAGTTCGAGCATCGAGCTCTTGCTATTGATGCAGTTCATTTTGTGGGAGAACCTGTCGCGGCAGTTCTTGCAAGATCTAGGTATGACGCGGAGGATTTGGTTGAGCTTGTCGAAGTAGAGTACGAGACTAGCGACGCGGTTAACGATTATGATACCTCTCTTGCTGGAGAGAGAAAAGTGATTGATTCGTGGCCGAATAACATTGCATTTGAAAAAACCTCGAGTGTGGGAGACTATGATAAGGCGCAAGCTCTAGCCGCGCATCACTTTGAACTTGAAACAAAAATTGCAAGACAAGCTGCGATCCCGATTGAAGCACGGGGAAACGTTACTATCTATAATCGCGAAACAGGAGAACTAAGGATATGGACTCCAAGCAAAGGCCCTCACACAACCAGAGCAACAGCAGCTCAAGTATTTTCACTCCAAGAACAAGCGGTTCAGATCATTGTTCCAAGCATAGGTGGGGGCTTCGGGGTCAAGGCCTACTACTACCCGGAAGAAGTTGTGTGTGCGGCGTTTGCGATCAGAAAAGAAAAGCCAGTGAAATGGATCAGCACAAGGACCGAGGACCTCGAAAGTACTATGCAAGCAAGGGATCAAGTTCACAAGACCACAATTTGCTTTGATCAAAACCTGAAGATAACCGGATTCAAAGACGAATTCCTGGTTGACATTGGCACGCCAGGCTTTCTCTCGCTTAGTCCTAGCCAAAGGCTAGTCCCGCTCTTAGGTGGTTGTTATAAGATTCCAAACATCAAAATCTCGTACAAAGGAGTTGCAACAAATAGGCCGCCCATGGGTCCAATACGAGGGAACGGACGACCCGAGGCTTTGCTTGTCACAGAGAGAGCAATTGAAGATGCGGCAAGAAAGCTCGGCGTTGATTCGATCGAGCTTAGAAAGAAGAATTTGATCAGATCAAACGAGTTACCATACAACAATCAGCTCGGCTCTATCTATGATTCGGGTGATTATGAAGAAGCTCTTGAAAGAGTCGTCAAGAAAGGAGAGTACTCGAATTGGAGAAAGCAGCAATCCGAAGAAAACAACAATGGAAAATTAATTGGTATTGGTTTTTCAAGCTACGTCGAAGATACCGGTGGTCCGCCAGGAAAGACAGGCAAGCCCCAGTACGAGACAGCCCTTGTTAGGGTAGAACGTGATGGATATGTCAGCGCTTACTCTGGCTCTTCACCGCATGGTCAAGGTCACGAAACTACTTTTTCCGAAATAATAGCTAGGGAACTTTCAATTGATGTAGAGCAAGTACGCGTAAGGTTTGGTGATACCTCACTCATTCCC
>JARCRS010000172.1 GCA_029850555.1 archaeon
AGCTCGACATCCGGCAGCGGAACCATGCAACTTAGCATGATCGACCCGCCAAACGTGCCAAGCAATGTAGTTGATGTATATGTCAACTATAGCTCAATCCAAGTGCACGAAGCGAATGCAGGCAATCAAAGCGGCTGGTACAATGTAACATCTTCAGGGACAATTAATCTCATGAAGATCGTCAGCTCTAGCACTTTGCTCGGATCTGCAAACCTACCAAGCGGAACATACAACATTGTCAGGTTCACCATAACCTCGGCTGTCGTCACAGTCAACAGCACATCAGGAACTTTGCAAAACTACACAGCAAGCGTTCCAAGCGGAATGGTCCAGTCAGTGATCACTGGCGGAGTCAATGTCAAAGGAGGCGCAACATCAGCCTTGCTTATTGACATCAGCCCAAGAGTCACCTATGGTGGAAACCAGTACACTCTAGTTCCATCAGCCACCGCAGCGCCATCAACGCCAGTAGCATCCTCGCCAGCAGCGACTACGAGCGTTACACAGCCAACTATCACATCAGTAAGCACAACCTCGCACACAACCTAGAAGAGAAGACAACATGCAAAAAGAGCATAGACGGTTTTGCGACATGGCAACCGTTCATGCTCTTTCTCTTCCTTCTTTTTTGTTTTCAAAACATCAGATCTAAAGCTTTCATCGGGGCCTAACTAATCTTGCCAGACCAAAGAAAAAATTCATTGTCTCCTCTCGCGGAACTCACCGCTAGAACTAGCGATCATTCCGAATCAAATGACGAAGAAAGTAAAGACACTAGCGATTACTCAAAGTTAGACACTTTCCTTCAACTTAGAATGAGATCAAGGAATGAACTAAGAGTTACTAGGTTACCAAATGGAGATTATCTGGCGGAGTGCAATACATGCAATGCAGGAATGGTCTTTCAGTACTATGAGGATGCTATAATAGCGTTGCATGATCATAGGTGCTTCCTAAGATCACAAACAGAGTGGTAAGAAGTTTTTTCGCTTTGGGATTTGATTCTTCCGGAATATACTTGAGCTTTTCTCGGCGCTTTATGCAGTTCTTTTTGTTGGGCTTAGTTTATGTAGCTAGAACTAGACGTGAAGCTATTCGGTAATCAAACACAGTGCGCACAGGTCGTCTTTTTCTAATTGGTTTGGCGCATTACTTTCTCATGAGGAAGCGTGCCAAGTTACAGTAAAGCTAGTTCCATCAGAAGTTAGAGCAGATGGCTCTGAGAGAACCTTACCGCATTATCAACCATCGTGATCGCTACATATGAGAACGCAGATATTGGCCCCGAAACGCCATTCACAGTCGCGTAACTTGTACTAGACGAGCCGGTATAATCCTGACCGAGGTATTTGTCCTCGCGGATTGCTAAACGCTCGAAAAACTTGATCCTTTAAGTTTCAGAAGATCCGTTGCCTAAGCGGACTAATTCAGCCAGCGGGCTTTCGGTCAGTAATATCTTTCTGAAATGTAGCCAGCGAGCTCAAGGAGCGAGCTCCTAGCCTGTGGGGCCTTTGAGGTACCAGTATTCACAAGTAGCCTCTTTGCCTCTTGTACAAACTCTGTGGATCTTTTTCTTGAATATCGGAGAGACCCATGAATTTCAAGTATTGCTCGCGCTTTTGACACTTCGTCTTGATCGTATTCTCCGATCCTGTTGAAAAGAGAAAACAAAAACTTTCGTTCTTTTTCTGTACAGTGGTTCAAGCAATGGATTAAGATCAGGTTCTTTTTCCCCGCTCTAATATCGGTGAAGATAGGTTTGCCGAGAGTTAGCTCGTTGCCAAAAAGATCCAAGGCATCATCCTGAATCTGATAAGCCATCCCGAGCCACTCCCCAAACTTGTATGCAAGGTTAGTTTCTTCCTCTGATGCACCTCCGATGATAGCTCCGCTCGCAGAGGGAGCGGCAAGAAGAGTTGCCGTTTTGCATCTTATCATCTCCTCGTACTCAAGTTCAGAGACACCATCTTCCCGCTTAGCCATTTCGAGATCGAGAAACTCTCCCCAAGTTGCTCCGCGGCATGCTTCGCCGACGAGATCAAAGAGTTTTGCGAGCTTTGAGCTTTCCAATTTGTCATACTTTGCAATCATCTTCGGCACGTTGAATAGTAAAAGATCCGAGGCGAGTATGGCGTTTGAGAGACCGTATTTTGAGACGATTGATCTAGTTCCCCGTCTCAATTCGGAAGCGTCTATTATGTCATCTTGCACTAGCGCGCTAGCATGCGCAAGCTCGTATGCCACGGCAATTGGGATAGCCTCTTCAAATTCGCCAGAAAACAGTTCGCACATTAGAAGACCGAGTACTGCTCTTACTCGTTTCCCTCCGTTTGATAGGGAATCAGCTACTGCTCTCTCTAAAGCTGACGTAGGATTCTGCGCGAACAACTGTGCAATCTTGACATCTATGCTCTCGACATACCTGCCCAGCCAGTTCAATCGTTCAGTTGCGAGCAAGAGCTTAGCTCATCCTCTCAAAGCGGATGCATTCGACGATGATGTTAGGTCTGAGAAGGAATAGTTGACTAGATTCTGATTTCAAGATGCCATGGAGTCGAGTGATGCGCGAAGAGGACATGATTTATGTAGTATGCTGGAATAGCCCATATAACTGATTCTGGTTTCTCCCGTCATTTCTGGCAAGGCGGATACTATTCTGGACAGCGCGGGGAAGATTGTCTCTCGAAGATGCTCGGAAACTAGAGAAAGTCGATTCAAAAGTCAACGCGCTTTGAAAGCTTGAGCGACTAGTATATGCAAAAGATCGTAAACCTTCCTTTCGCGGACGAGTTAATAGTATTTCATTGAAAAAGCCTATCTCTTTCAGAAAATTTAGCTCGCTAAGCTTGCGGACGCGCCAACCTGAGGCTCATAGACCACGTTTCTCAGTCGTCCAGTATCGACGTCATAGATGAAACCTGAAACTCGTATGTCTTTAGGAATCAGCGGATGCTCTTTGATCTTTTTCACCTGCTCCCTCACGTTATTTTCTAGGTTAGAAAAGGCATAGAATTGGATCCTCGAGGCGTCCTCCGCTCTCCCATATTTCTTTGCAAGTCGCTCGGCTAACTCGTTGTCCTTGAAGGTCAACATTCCGCAATCCGTGTGATTGATTACGGCAAATTCTTTTGTCCCAAGGAGCTCGTTTGAGATAATCAAGGAACGAATCGCGTCATCAGTCGCAATACCTCCAGCGTTCCTTATGATGTGGGCTTCACCAGTTTTCAGCCCAAGAAGCTTACTCACGGTCAATCTTGCGTCCATGCAAGCAAGCACGGCAAGACGCCTAGACGGCGGCCCAGGCTGCCTTCCCGGAAATTCTTTCTTCGCGTACTCTTCATTCGCCTTTAGTAGTTTTTCAGTCTCTCCTGCGTTCATGATTCCGAATCATCCATCCTCTTTTACTCACATTCGTTGGACATTATATGTTAAGAATACGGAATCGCGCCAAAAGAGGACAGGTGCAACTAATCCTGCACGAAAAATTTTCTCAAGTTCAACGGCTGGTCGAAGAAGAGCTCCAGCAAAAGGCGAAATGAATGCTCTGCTCTCGCAAATGAATATTGGCTTTGCCTCTTCATCACCAAAGTAGCTACGAGGCCGCCGATGAGTATGAGTAAACCAGCTACAAAGGAAAAAGTGCAGGCATAAGTACGTGCTGATTTTATTTTTAGACAACGACTAGGTGACGGTCAGGAAAAGTCAGGACGGTTTATTTCTTACTAACATCGACGCGCATTGGCTCAAAGAGTAATATAGCGATGAGAATAACCAAGCCCAACGGGAGTAAAATTGTGGGTAACATCTGGCTACTTGTACAAGCATTTCCCGTGAACTTGCTAAGGCACTGCTTCCAATTCTCAACGCTAAAGTATACTAATCCTATTACGATGTAAGCCAGAGAAACGAATAATAGAGCAAACCATCGTTTGCTGAGTTTCTGCTCAGGCTTCTTGGGTCTTGGAAATGCTTCGCCCATGAAAAAAGAACGCCCTCGTGATTCTTTGTGTTTACGTCAATATTTGTAAGGGAGTTGCCTTTTGAATTTAGACTGTTGGTACCTAATTCTCTGAAGGTTTTTGATTGTCTAATGGATTACTAGTAGCCTCTACGGAATCATCTTTCTTGACGAAGAAAAACCACAGCATGACAAAGAAGTAGACAATACTAAATGCTCTTCCCGTGTCTTGGAGAATTACGTTAGAGCCTGCGAAATCAAGTACCAATAAAGCTACCACTCCAAAAAATGTCAGAAGGATGAATGGCAATCCGTATCTCGCACGAAAACGAGAAAGAATACTTTCGGACAATTTTTTTCTTCGATCCCCGATTACTTCATACAATGCGAGAAAAAGAACTCGGTAGGTGGATACAAAAGTAAGTTTCTCACGACTCTATAGAAGCTCCCTGTTTTGGCTTATCGCCAATCTTCAAAATTTTGGGACCCCAGAACCACAAAGCTATTCCCCACACCAGTGCGCCAAGAAGCAGGGCGACAAAATATGAAATTGTATCAGATAATGAAACTCCACCGAGGAAATGAAAAAGGGAGATAACAATAGCGTCAGAAAATACAAACAATGAGAATCCTACTATGGCTGACCGCTTGTGCGTCGGCAGTTTCTTTAGGTAACCAATTTCGTCTAATTTCATAATTCACCCACTTACTCTATGATTTATTCTTCTCAGGTGACTCTTGTTGTTTAGCCATTTCTTCTCGTACAGCATTTCTGACAAAGGAGCGAATGACCTGATAGACTAGATAGCCAATACCTAGAAGGAGCGCAAGTGAGAAAATAATGTATACAAAAAAGCTTAGCCAATCAAAGCCTGTGCCAAAGAGTTGAAGAAAAGATGCGATAAGAAAGTACAAATGTTTCCGCGAGACTACCCGTGATAATCTAGCTATTTACAAGTTCTCACAATTATATCAGAAAATTCGTGGCACACATCCTAAAGCGAATCCATAGCCACTATCGTATGAAACACCAATAGGAATTACTTGACAGCTAAATGAATGATAAAAGAGAGGAGCGGTACAGTATTCACTCGTTGTAGAACACCAATAACTACCACCGAATGTCGAAGGTTCTACGGGGGCCAAGAAGAAAAATAAAAGGGTCACTATAACGACCAATGCAACAATGGATCTATGTTTCATCTGAGTTCAACCCTGTTCCCTTTGTGTTTGTACTGGAGTAGTTTCTTTCTCTAATTGGCTTTGCCTCTTCATCGCCAAAGTAGCTACGAGGCCACCGATGAGTATGAGTAAACCATCTACAAAGGAAAAAGTGCCAAGTGAAATGTAGCCACTGAAAGTTGGGCACGGAACTTTGTTTAGAGCACACCCTTGCTCTAGCTCGTAATAGCGGATCAGAAGAAAATCTCCGATGGCGTTGAGAACAGCTCCGACGCCTATCATCAAATAGGCAGCAATTGCTCTTCTATTCATCATACCAGCTCTTCAGGGAGCTACAGTCTCGCAAACAATAGCTTTACCGTAAGGGAGAGATGTACTGTTAGAGCGATAGTCAACTTTCAGGGTCAGGTTAGAGTTTTGCGGATCGAGTTTAGTGGCATTCGCGCACAATGTCCTTTGAACGTAACCACGACCATACAATGTCACTCTGAGGCTGTAATTGCCGACGCCACTTTGATTTCCCATTATGTTGTTTGGTGTTGTGCCGTTGTATCCTTGGTAGACCAGATTCCACGATCCGTCATAACTGAGGACAATCGGGAAATTGTAACTCCAAGTAAAATTGGTATTCTGTGTAGATATCTGCATGGTACAGCATTCAATGACAGTCGTAGAAGAAGGAGCTTCTCTTGAAATACCATACACCATTAGACCCACGGTGCCGATTGCGATTAAGAGGACGATCAGAAAGATGGAAGCGATGGTGGATACTCCGCGATATGCGAGGATGCGAATCATTGTCCCACCACTATTGGTGGGGCGAAGTCAGCGCCGTTGCTGATCTAATTTTTGCTATCTTATGGCGATATGAAAAGTACGAAGCTTCTAGCAAAACAGAACCGAGAAAGGCTGTAAAGATGCCATCAGTAAGGACTTGCAAGTAACCTGGAAAATGATAAGCAAGGGACGCGGATATCGCTACAAATACTGTGAAAGATGGGAAAAGAGCTGGAATTATTCCTTGAAAGAAGACTGGTCTTCTCATGGTTCCAACGATGACAATCGTAGCGGCAACTCCCAAAAGATACAAAGTCAGGTTAAAACGATAGCCGTTCTCAAAGAGCCAAAAAAGGCTCGCCTCTGAGGGAAACGGGCCAGTCAGTGTAGCAGTCCTCAGCACAGGTGGAAAAGTAGTCCAATCTAAAATCAAGCCGTAATTATACCAAGTAAGAAAAGGGACTATGAATAACGATCCAATGCCGCTGAGAAATAGATACAAAGAGAGGTCTTTTTGAAATCCGATCCCCTTTGACAAATCCGTCTCTTTTTCTCCGCTACTGCACTCTTAATAAGTAGGAAACAAACTGCAGCTATTTGATTCTAGCCTCTTCTCTGAGTGTTCTGGGTTTTAGAACAAAAAAGCGAGGACAAAGCAAGCAATTCATCCACTATTACTTCGGGAAAATTGCGTTCTAAATGCTAGATTCATATTTCACGAAAAGAGTAACTACAACGCAGATTTAATGTGAGCCATTCATTCTTACGACATGGGACTATTTCTTCAGTTGCTTCAATTATCGCAACTTGGCTCACGAATTTTCCGATTGGCTATTATCGCATTTTCTACGTTCCAACCTGTCTAAATTGCCCAGAACCTAGAACATATTACCCCTTCAATTTCTTTTTAGACTGCATGTTTTGGTTCATCATTTTCTTTGTTATTCTCACGCTTTTTGATGCAAAATTCATAGCGGAGCCAATAAGTCATCCTGAAGGAAACAAAAACACTAAGGAAGTAAGCGAAATCATAAAGATTTGTATTCTCTGAATAAGTATTTCAAATAGATGACTGGCGTTGAGCAAAGATTCGCAGCAAGACACAGAGATACTAGCACCAAAAGAGAATACGACTCTTCCTGGCGCGGTGTTGATTCTACTTGGCGCATTCTTTATGATAGCAAGTTTCAGTATGTCCTATTCTTGCGGTGCCCCTTCTGGGGGTGGCGGCTGTGTGCCTCCATCAGGTTTCTATGTGGAGGCTTATGGTCTGCTTGTTTCAGGAGTTGGATGCATCTCTGCTGGAATTTATCTCATAGTTCGCAAAAAGAGAAAGTGAGCTCATTCAAATTTCGACTGGTAAGAATGAATAAGTAAACGCATGTCTCATACAATCAAACTGTCACACTCGCCATGAGAAGCACAAGAGCGGAGATTTCAACTCTTGCAGTAATAATAGCGGCCATAATTAGTGAACTTGCTATCTCATCTGGACTGCACGCTTTAACAATCCGATCCAGTTGAGCAGCAGCGGCAATTGATATGGTCCACCACAGTTTAGACCATAACACGTACTGACAGTGAATCCTGAAAAAAGAAGATCATTGCCCCATCGTAATAATCATGGCTGAAATAATTCGGGTAGTCTCTTTGTTGGGGCATAACCAAGAAAGAGAGAAATGAATAGCCCTATATTTAGATGTCTCGCAACCGACTGCTATTTTGGTTCGACAGCGTAGGAGTTAGAGCGTTAAGAGAGCTGAACGGAAATCGTTACCTGAATTTGTACCAAGCTACCGTAGATTATAGGGTCGCAAAAAAGTAGATCATAATTTCCAGCACTCTTGATTGAAACGCTAAGGTGTATCTCGGTCACGTTTGCAGAAACAGCCGTGGTATTCGCAATAGGACAAAACATGTTAAAGGAAGCCCACTGACTGGAATTTAAAAGATACAAGATGACTGGAATATTAGAAGAAAAAGATCCGGTCAGTTTGGCTGGATGTTGTACTTGAAATGGGATATTCAAGAAACTGATAGTGTAGAATGAAAAGCTGCTTCCGGATTGAACGATTATTCCATACTCTGAGACCAAAGTCGGAACTACCACCAAGCCGAAGATTAAAAGTGCAATCAAAAACGTAAGATAGAAAACCAGACGCTTGATCAAGTAACACTTGGCACCTCATCATGGACACGGTCGATTCTTTTTTCTGACATAGGACGAGCGATAATGAAATCATAGAGTTGTTTTAAAACAAGAGAGATTAAGCATGCTACCAAAAACCAGAATGAATAATCAACTAACACGTAAAGGCTATTGACATAAACGCATCCAACAAATACCGTCGTACTATCGCAGAGCTGAAAAGCAACATATGGATTGACAGGCCCAAGCACAGATATACGCCCGTTTAGGGAATTTGGAACTTGGATCCCGATCAAATTGAAGAGTAAAGCTCCCGAGATTGCTCCTCCAAGAAGAAGGCGGCTTAGCTTTCCTGGCATCGAATTATTCGTTGGCATCATGAAAAGCATGCAACCTATAACCGGAATCCAAACAAGGAGATTTTCCAAGACCGTCAGAAAAGCAATCAAAGGGAAAATGGATGATGGAGCTGGTTCGCAAACAGTTCCGTAACTTGTGTAGCTTGTGTGAAATGTGGTATTTGTAATAGTGATCGTTGTTTGTGTACATGTTTGGAATGTTCCGCTTGCTGAGCTAATGGGTATGGGCAAACCACTACCTGCTGATAGGACGTAAACGACTCCCAAGATGGTTATTGATACAATCAAAAGAAATAGGATGGATCTCTTACGAGATTTTGAAGTGATAATCCAGTATGCTGACGCGATGATAGCGAGAATATATGAGAATCCAATGAGAACAAGGCGGCCGATTGAATAGGGATCTTCACCCGCGATTAGAAAAGTCGTGAATAAGGCGACCACGACTAATGATGTCAGAAAGAAGAAAAGTGCGGAGTTATTTTTCTTTGTCACAGATCTCTGTTTCCTTAATCTGTGTAGATCCTAAATCAGCGGTATTTGTGCGCATCGAGATTTCTCGAGACGCTCAGCAACCCACGACAAAGAATGAGAAGATAAAGGTCGACTTGTGTTTACTCAAAGTGACAAGCGAAAGAGGGTACATCATATTCCCAATTTCGTTTGCATTACCTGGATCACGCGGAGGTGCAAGCTATTTCTTCAAAGCGTCAGTCAAACTCTAATCCTAAAATAACCTAGGCAGCTAGCAAGAAGTAACACGACTAATGTAATATTATCCCTAGAGCTGAATGTATGACTTGCCTAGACAAGCTGACAAGTACACCACACGCCATAGCGAGCCCCAGCACTGGAAGGAGAATGAGCCATATCTTGCTAATCGCACTGGTCGAGTTCTTTTTGTTCCTCAATGTCTCTCTACTTAATCTCATTCAATGTACATACTGGTTTTGAATTACAAGTACGGATCCTGACTGCATAGCAGTCTCTTTGTATTGGATGAATCTTTAAAGTAAGAAACCCAGGAAAAGTGATACTGCTTAAAGGCGAAAAATAAATTCAGGATGACGCTATTTTCTTCTTGCTCTGGGCGGACAAATTAGGATGTTAGGGGGGTTACAGAACTTTGTAATCTAAGCTTCTTATGACATTCATTGCAAGAAAGAAAGCGCGGTAGAACGGGCTCGATGGAGCAGACTCGCGAGGTTCACCATTGTATGCTAAATCAGGGGAGATCTCGAACCTATAGTGACAGTATTCATCCAATACGTCATTACCATGTCAATTCCATTAGTGTGTCGCCTAGAATGAAAGCGATCAATTCTAGACGAGTTGTAAATCACCTACTTGAATCTCATTCTTCCTTGAATTACATGCCATGCTAAAAGTTGCGGTGTTGATTCTTACTGTCATAATCGGTGTTGTCTATGTGATGCCCTATTTTCTAGCTGCACCTGCGAATGACACTTCAGAGAATATTGCATCAGGTTGGTCTGCTGGAGTGCAACAATGGGTGCCGCTTTGGAACGAGTGTGGAGTTGACCCGTGCGTCATTCATGCATTCGCTGACCCAATAGTCTACAAACATCCTTGGATGGTTGGTTCGGTTCCAGATACTTTTGATCTCAATATCACTTACACTGCGAGCGGTGTAATCGATGTCTATGTCTTTAGCCTTGATCAATACAATGCCTTTGCAAATTGCCAAGGGCTAACGATCTGCGTAACAGGATGGTATTTTCACTATCATGGGCAAAGTGCAACTTCTTTGATGTTCTATTTGGCCGAAGGCTGTGCTCAATACCTCATGGTTTTTGCCTCGCCTTTGGGAAATACTCACGACATCACAATCAATCCCGGTGTTGAGGTCGCGCATGACAATACACCTTTTGCAACAGGAGTTTGTGCCTCCAGTTGAAGTGAATATCCTGCAAAGATGCTGTGGTGCGCAGTCCTGAAATACGGAATAATGATGGACCGAACGAGTTCACTATAACTGGGACGATCAAGGATTGGGATATCACAGATGAAATTCACAGGATAACGATTCCTACTCTAATAACTGTCGGAAGGTACGATGAAGTCACAAAGAATGTCGCAATGGCGATCAAGAAAGAAATAACGAACTCTCGCCTCAAAGTCTTCAACAAGAGCTCGCACCTTACGATGTGGGAAGAGACTTCTCTTTACTTGAAAACGCTTGAAAATTTCATGAAGAAAAACTAGAATCTCTTTACAATTTGCAAAATTAGAAGGCTAGCTCGCAGGGAGCACGTAACACCCACAAACCGAACACAGGCTGGAGTACTGAAATCATGGCTTCCAATCCTTGTTTCTCTGCCTCGCGAAGTTTCTGAAAGTTTACAGATGGGCTAGCCAAAATGCAGCTGAAACAAGACAGTATGGAAGAGACGAAGATCAAGCTTCATCATACAAGTACTTTCTGGGCTAGACTTGCAGTTGTTCATGCAACTCTTATCAGCTTCTAAATCGCGACCCGTCATATGTCGGTCATTACTATAAATCCTAGTTTTCAAACTTCGTAATTTGTATGACCTATTACGAACTCACATTCAAACTCCAACACGAATGCCCCTACAACGATTTCTCAAGAGAGCATCCTTCGACTGTCATTTCGCATTGGTGCAATTGGAGCAGAGATGTCCTAGAGATAGCCGATAGTCATCTAAGAGATACCAAATCTAGAAGGGAAATTCGCGGGATGTTCAAGACTATCGGCTCGAAAATCATTCGACAATCTCTAGCTTCTTCTAGCCTTCAAATCGTACTCCAACACTGCGCATGCGACAGACTGCCGCCTCCTACATTACCAACGATTGAAAAGTACAATTGTCTGAATCTACAGCCGATGGTTTACACCGGAGGATGGGAATGGTATCGAGTAATGGCCTTCTCTGATCAAGACATCAAGAAATTGTTCAAAGACCTTGAAAGAAGGCATTGCGATGTGGAAGTAACTTCGCGTAAATCGGTCTCTGAAGAATCCGTACATAATAGCCTTCTAATTTCTGCAGGTTCCTTGTTGAGCGCTTTGACAGAGAAACAAGCAAGGGCGTTGATTGCGGCTATAGACAATGGGTACTATAATTTACCAAGAAGTGCGAGTGCCATGGAGATAGCTAAAAGGCTCGGAGTCCCGAGAACTAGCTTTGTAGATCATTTGCGGAAAGCGCAGAATAAATTAATCCAAACAGTTGGACCGTATGTTCGTCTAAAACCTGCCTGAGCCTCATAGGCAAACCCGTCAAGTGACGGTCAAAACCTTATTCTTATGAGATTGGATGATAATAGTTCAAGGGATTCAATTTGAAAACAATTTTCACATACACTGGAATCAGAGTCAAGGATCTTGAAAAATCTGTGGAATTCTACACCCAAGTACTCGGAATGAAAGAGACCGGGAGAGGGGAAATTAAAGCTGCGAATGGCCAAGTTGTGAGCTTAGTAAGCAAGGATGGAGGGCCAGAACTTGAGCTGAATTTCTATGGAACGGGGAGCAAGTTTGCAACGAATTACGATGTTGGAGAAGGCATAGATCATCTAGCGTTCAAAGTTGATGATCTTGACAAAGCACTTGACGAAGCACGAAAGCTTGGGTACCCGACTGCCCTAGAGATGAAAGGTGAAACCAGCAGATGGGCATACATTCAAGATCCTAATGGAATCTTTATCGAACTATTCGCCTAGAAAAGTGAAAAAATGGCGCAAAAAGTAGATTCAACAATAAACACTGCTTGGGAAATTCAAGGGCTCGCGTCCGAAGGACCAAACTCCGAATTCAAAGAAAAGCTCATGCTCTTCGGTCAGTTTGTCGGAGATTGGGATATCTTAGAATGTAGATATTTGCAAACAGACGGCACATGGGCTAATCAAAGAGGAGAGCTTCACTGGCGATGGATCCTTGACGGGAGAGCTCTTCAGGATGTTTGGGGAACGATCGACGAGGAGACCCATAATTTCATCCCTGACGGCACGACTGTCAGATTTTATAACCCGAAGATTGATGCGTGGCAAAGTACGTGGATCTCTCCAACTCAGGAAGTCGTCAAGACTTTCATTGGACGTCAACTGGGAAATGAAATTGTTCTCGAAGGAAAAAGCACTGAAGGATGTCCTGTGAAATGGATATTCTCCGAGATTACGCCAAGCTCGTTCAGATGGCGTTCAGAAGAAACTCGAGACGAAGGTAAAACTTGGGTATTAAAAGAGGAAATGCGAATTCACAGGCGAATCCGATGACTCAATGCATTAATGAATGATACGCCGAGCGCAACAAGCGGAGGTCAGAACGACGATGGAATCGTTCGTAAGCTCAAACCTGAGGTCAAAAAGTGAAAGATATCTTGCTTGAGAACCACGCATGCGTAGGTGGATCAATATCCATCTGCCAGAAAAGCGCATTGAGTTCGCCAATATGCTGTAGTTGCTCCTCCACCATGTGCCAGACAATATCCGCAAGACAAGTAGTCATTGTGTACGGTTTTCCGTTCACTTCTCCTTGGACCACGTACGAACGGCCAAGATCGCGAGGTTTGAGAGAATCCACGATCTTGTGAACCGAGCGATCAACGCGCCGAGTGAGGCGGCGAAGCTCCTGTTCACTCAAATCGCGTCCAACGAGAGATTTGGATTCTCCCTCCTTTCGGCCTTGCGGGACGTCCTCGAACCACCAGATGTAGTCTTCTATGATATGAAGGAAGATATCCTGAATCGACCTATATGAGGCACCCCGATCTTTCCGTCTCTCTTCAGGTGGAAGAGCGAGGAGAGCAAGTAGATAGTCGTTCAGCGATTTCAAGTTCCAATCAGACCATGCGCGCACTAGTGTGACCTCGTCCATTCGACTCCGGGCTTTTCTTTTCATGATTGCCACCTCTGGCGTAGGTCCAGTTTAAATGCCTACTTTTTGGGGCGCTGAGAGATTTCCCAAAGGTTCCCATCAGGATCCTCAAAGTGCGCTGTCCGCCACCCACCTGTCTGAGTTGTAGGAGGCTTTACGAAATTCGCACCCTTCCGCCTTAGCTCCTTGTATTCTTTATCCACATCATCCACGAAAACCACATAGTAGGTTCGTTGGATGACCTCCTCTCGCGGTCGAACCCGTTCCTCTGAGATCATTTTTAGCGACGAACTCAAACGATAAAATGGCTAGCACTAGTCCGCCCTTGCCACCGATGGTTAGGTAAGCCTCGTCATCCTAGATCTGATCTAAATTAAATCCCAACTTGTCACGGTAGAACAAAGCGCATCTCTCGACATCGCGTACGGGGAGCACTAGCGCGTTAATGTGATCTATCATGGCACAAAAGTACATCAGTCTCTGTTAAAAGGATAAACTCTTCCGCTATGTGAATTCGTGGCTCTTGGAGAAATAAAATTGAAACATAAGATATTAAAGATAAGAGGGCCTCTTTGGGCCCCTCGTATGGGAAGACTGTATCTAGTCAAAAGAAACGAAGACGTAATTGATTACCTCAAGAAGCTAGCTCCACCAAAGAAAACGAGTCAAAGAATAGCTGTCTTCTCTGGAATTGGTGCTCTATCAAACATAGAGTTTGGTTACTACAATCCCATATCAAAGGGATACTCGAAGTTGAAGGTCAATGAGCAGATAGAACTCACAAGTATGATTGGAAATATTACATTATCAAAGGGAAAGAAGAAGAACCAAACGCTGATTCATTGCCATGC
>JARCRS010000173.1 GCA_029850555.1 archaeon
TCTTCGTTCTCTTCTATCTATCTTCTGAGGACTCCGGCTTTTTGCTTTACTTTCGCCTGTCCTTTATATTGTAAAAAAATTCGGCGCGCTACATACTATCAGTGAATATAGCCATTGTTTGTACTATGCGTAAATTTAGTCCTCTTTCATGGTCACAGAAAAAAAATGGGGTTGACATACTATCAGTAGAAAAAGCCATTGCAAGCTTGACTATAGCGACATCCGATATATCTTTACTATTGAGAAAGGCCTTCAGTTAAAGCGTTGACGAGTTGAAATCCACATTCCTTATGTGGTTACTGTAACAATACAGTAATAAGAAAAAGAGAGAAGGTAGAAATGAAGACCATCGTAACGATGAAGTTAACAAATCAAGTAACAGCAGCGGGAAAAATACTTGCCAAAAAGTTCAGCGTTTTGTCAAAGCCTTCAAAGAGTTTTGTTGACAAAACTCGTCGTACCCATGAAAGAACAACAACTCAAAATCATTGGTCGCAAAGATTTAGAATACGCCCCAATGACAGATATCGTAAGAGGATTTCATAGAAAATTCGAGCCCAAAAGGATTTTATAAACACGTGAAGTAGTTACTCAGTATCGGTTTTTTCCGCTTGGCACAAAGTACAGATGAAATTGAAGATGAAGGATCTGTCGAAGCAACAGTTGCCCCTGGTCTTTCAGAGCGAGCTCTTCTCTCTACAGGGATTAGGATAGGAACCCTCGTAAAGACAAAAAGCATGGCTCAATTTGTTTCGAGAACTCAAGCAAACGGTTTACACGTAATCGATGTTTCGAAGACTCTGAGCAAAATAGACGCTGCTGCAAAATTTATTGCACGGTCTGAGATAGGAAGGGTTGTCGTCTATTCCGCGAGAGAGTACGCAAAGACTCCAGTGGAAAAGTTTTGTGAGGTAACCGGAGCAGTTGGATTGACCGGTCGTTTCATGCCAGGTACTTTTACGAATCCTCTTTTTCCAAGGCACTTGGATCCAGAGATTGTCGTGGTAGCAGATCCAGCCGTTGATTTTCAGCCGGTGGATGAAGGATCAAAATTAGGAATCCCCATCGTAGCGATTTGTGATACGGACAATGTAACAGAAAATGTTGACGTGGTGATTCCAGCCAACAACAGAGGCAGAAGTGCTCTCGCCGCGGTCTTTTGGCTACTTGCCCGATATGTACTCCTCCACCAAGGAGTTTTATCATCCGATCAACAAATGAAATTGACGGTAAAGGACTTCGAAACAAAGCTAGTCGAAGAAGAAGAGGGCGAGGAAGAGACTGGCGATGGATACGAAAGCTCTTAAGCCAAATTGGGTACGCTTTAGCCCAGGCTTTCTTGAGCTCCGACATTAGACGCCCAGTTGTAGCAGGTCAATTCTATCCTGCCGGGAAAGACGAGTTGCTCGCTGAAATTAGACGCTGTTTTCATGACAAAAAAATCGGCCCTGGAGTGTCGATTCGTGGTGATTCTAGAAGAGCTCAAACTAGAGCAAGGTCTAATCGAATCGAATGTTTTGTTGTCCCTCATGCCGGATATCCGTATTCGGGACCAGTGGCCGCTCACTCCTACTCCCTCGCTTACGACATTCTGACTTCGCGAGAAGAAATTTTGAAAGCGATTATCATCGGCCCTAATCATCAAGGGATAGGAAGTGGGATTGCCCTGTCCCCCAGCAATGCCTGGGAGACCCCTCTAGGCAATGTGAAGATAGACGCCAAGCTTTCCAAAGAGATTTCGGATTCCTCAGAAATAATAGACATAGATGGTCTTGCCCATTCATATGAGCATTCGATCGAAGTGCAGCTACCTTTTCTTCAAGATATAACGGAAGATCGGCAACTCAGTTTTGTTCCGATCTGCCTAATGCTCCAAGACCGGGAAAGCGCGGAAGAAGTTGCAAATGCCATCTTTAAGGTGATTCAATCAGAAGAATATAGGAGTGATTCTTTTCTAATTCTGGGTTCTAGCGACCTGACCCACTATGAACCACAATCGAGAGCAAATGCTCAGGACGGCAAACTGCTAGGAAAGATCGAAACTCTTGACTTGCTTTCTTATTACTCGACTCTTGAACGAAATAATGTCACGGCCTGTGGATATGGCGCGATAGCTGTTGTCATGGAACTCTCTAAGAAGCTAGGAAAAACAAGCGGAACCGTTCTGAAATACGCCACTAGCGGAGACGCAACAGGCGACATGAGTTCCGTTGTCGGTTATTCGGCGGTGCATTTTGTGTGAGCAGCTCTCGAAACAAGGTAACTGCGAGTGCGCCTGGCAAGGTCATTATCATTGGCGAACATTTTGTTGTGCACGGTTCCTATGCAGTCGCCGCTGCCATAGACAAAAGAGCAACAGTCACTGTATCCAAGGAGAATGCGCCCGAATCCGTAATCTTGTCTCAGGGTCAAAAAGAAGCCCTTTTGGATGATCATGGAAAATTCTCGGCGGCAAGAAGCGTCGCAAGAAGGATTTTCGAAGAATTTGGACAACCTGACGGAAGCATTAGCTTAGAAATTGATTCTGAGATCCCGCTAGGTTCTGGATTGGGCTCCTCGGCCGCCGTATCAGTCGCAACGACAGCTGCCCTCGCCAAGTTTCTCGGCCACGATTTGACAAATGAGAAAATTGCCGAAATCTCGGCCATAGGAGAGATGTCGGTGCATGGGAATCCTTCAGGAATCGATACCGCTGCCAGTCTTTATGGCGGAATGATACTTTTCAGCCGCAAAACTGGAGCGAAGCCCATTCCTCTGAATAGAGCTTTTCAATTACTCGTGGTTTATTCGGGACAAGCAAGAAGCACATCGGAATTAGTGGCCAAAGTGAATAAAAAGAGGACCGAGTTTCCTTCAACATTCGCTCACTTGAGTGATGCTTCCTCGTTTGCAAGTCTTGAGCTTGTTGATGCTTTAACAAGTGGCGATCTTCCGTACCTCGGCGCGTTAATGAATCTTGGTCAGGCCTCGCTTTCATGGGCAGGCGCATCGACCGAAGACCTAGATCATTTGATTGAGGATCTACTTAGTGATGAGTCATGTTTTGGGGCAAAGTTAACAGGTGCTGGAGGTGGAGGCAGCATCATCGCTTTGCCAAAACCTGATCGAGTGGAAGTGCTTCTCAAACGCATTTCAGCGAAATATGATTTCTCCTTTATCTCTTCCATTCCCCAACACGGACTGAGGTGCGAATAGATCAAGTTGGCCAGAAAAGTGCCAAGAAAACTAGTAGTTTTGAAATTGGGGGGGAGCCTGATTACAAACAAAGATGTGCCTCTGTCCGTAAACAAGAGTGCTCTAACCAAAGTTGGGCGTGCGAT
Source organism: archaeon (assembly GCA_029850555.1). Lineage (GTDB taxonomy): Archaea > Thermoproteota > Nitrososphaeria > Nitrososphaerales > CADDZS01 > JASHOD01. Next base: position 3,321 of record JARCRS010000173.1, read on the forward strand.
AAATCAATCCGGTCTACCGAATAAGGAAATAGGCTTAATATTGATTCACGGAGGCGGATCTTTTGGCCATTATTACGCGAAAAAATTCCATCTATCTCGGGAACCGAAGCGAATAGAATTAGTTGGAATTACGAGGACATCCTCAGCAATGTTGAGGTTACATTCTTTCGTTATAGAGTCTCTCTTGTCTGAGGGAGTTGCCACGGAGACGATTCAGCCTTCAGAATTACTCAAACCCAACCTTTCGAGTATAACAGAAAATGGTCTAAGACATATCCGGAATTCCCTTACTAATGGTCTCGTCCCCATTAGCTTTGGTGGCGTGGGAATCACGGAGAGCAAAGCATTCATAATTTCAGGCGATCATATCTGCAAAGCTGTCGCGACGACCATGAAAGTTGAGAAAGTGATATTCGCAATGGATGTCGATGGAGTATATGCGGATTCCAAAATGATAGGAAAGATAATACCTCAACTCTCCATTAGAAACACCGTTGACACAAGGACTAGGTTCTATGACGTGACCGGCGGCCTCGAGTCAAAACTGAGATTAGGTTTCGAACTTCGAAATCTCGGCGCTCAAGTCTTTTATGTTAATGGCAATAAACCGAACAGACTAACGAATTTACTCACAGGAAGAATCGAAAAGGTAGCTACTGAGATAGTTAGCTAGTTGATTTAATTGGACCGCAGAGCAAAGGTAAACAAATTTGGAACAAGAGGTTAGTCCTGAAAGCTTACTTGAACTACTGACTCGTAACAAAAAGGAGCTCGATGCGATCGCTCTAAGGTTTTTGCCGCAGGCGAGCCCTAACAAAGAGATATCCACGCTGTATGAAATGATGAGAGATTATCCGTCGAGAGGGGGAAAAGGCTTTCGTGGTTCACTTTGCCTTCTATGGTGCGAACTCTGCGGCGGACAGCGAGAAGACGCTCTAGTGGCAGCGACTGCTCTAGAACTTTTCCAAAACTGGATCCTGATTCACGACGACATAGAGGACGAATCAGATCTAAGACGTGGTCATCCAGCCCTTCACAGAAAGTATGGAGTTCCTCTTTCAATCAACGCAGGAGATGCTTTACACGGGAAGATGTGGGAACTATTACTGTCAAACCAAAAGAAACTCGGAGAGGCTATTTCATTTCAGGTATTAAGGGAATTTTCTTCTATGCTTAATGAAACAACAGAGGGTCAGCAGATGGAGCTTTCCTGGACGGTTTCAAAAAATTGGGAAATAACGGAATCAGATTATTTGCTCATGGTAACTAAAAAATCAGCATGGTACACTTGTATCTCTCCCGCTAGGATAGGGGTCATACTCGGTACGATTTCTACGGAGTCAACCAACGAGGACAGAAGGAGAATCCTCGAGCGCCTCATCCAAATGGGAACAGATATGGGCATTGCATTCCAAATCGTTGACGATATCTTGAATCTGACAGCCTCTGAAGAAAGGTACGGAAAAGAAATTCTGGGAGACATTTTCGAGGGAAAGAGAACATTGATGATGATTCACCTTCTGTCCAATTGTAATGCCGAGGAAAGAAGGAAAATAATCTCGACTTTATCTAAACCAAGACAAGAAAAAACCGTCCAGGAAGCGAAAAGAATATTCGAGCTTATGAAGAAGAAGGGAGCGGTAGATTACGCTTCCAATGTAGCCCGCAAACATGCCCAAAGCGGGTTGGCTCTTTACGATTCAATCTGCCGAGAATGCGGACTGCGATCAGCAAAATCATATGATACAATTAGGCTGCTCTTGGAATATCTTGTCAAAAGAGACTACTAACGAACCAGTTACTCTTAGTGCATTTACTCATCAGGAGATACAGAAAATGATGGCGAAGGAAGAAGAAATAGCGATTCTTCTTAGGAAGTATGCACTACTGAACGCTCTAGCTCACGACGGTAAAGCCGACAAGGGCGCAGTCGTCGGCCGTTTGATGGCAGAAAGAAGTGATCTTAGAGGCGAGTCAAAACGAGTTTCTGGAATCGCAAGCAGTGTCGTTTCAGAGATTAATGGATTAGATCAGAGTCAGCAGGTCTCCGCACTACAGCAAGAATTTCCTGAATCGTTGCGATCCGAGATCCAAAGAAAGAAAGAACAATCAAAAAAGGATTCAGAGAAAGGCGCCGAGCTACCTGAATTGGAAGATGCGAGAATCGGTGAGGTTGTAACGAGATTCCCTCCTGAGCCGAATGGTTTCATGCACATAGGACATACGAAGGCGGCTATACTAGGTAGTGAGTATGCGAAGATGTACAGCGGGAAGTTCATAATGCGATTTGACGATACGAACCCGTCGGCGGAGAAGAGAGAATACTATGGCGCGTTTATAGATGATTTCGCATGGCTTGGTATTACACCGGATGCAATTCGCAATTCCTCGGATGATATGGATCGCTTCTATGTATTTGCAGAAAAATTGATTGCAGTCGGAAAGGCCTACGTTTGCTCCTGCTCTCAAGAAAAGATGCGGGAACTCAGAGGGAAGGGAGAAGAGTGCAAGCATAGAAGCCAATCTGTGAGCGAGAATCTGAATCTGTGGCGAAAGATGATCTCGAGACAAGTTGGAAAAAGCGATGCGACTTTCCGATTTCATGGTGACATGAAGAGCCTCAATACGACGATGAGGGATCCAGTTCTATTCAGAATTATTGACGACCCTCATCCTCTTCTAGGAAACAAATACTCGGTCTGGCCGACTTATGATTTTGCAGGGCCTGTCGAGGACAGCTTAGACGGGGTTACTCATGCCATGCGATCAAAGGAGTACGAACTACGAGACCAGCTATACTTTGAGATCTTGAAATCATTGGAATTGAGGGAGCCAAAAATGATTGAGTTTTCAAGATTGAAACTGCAAAATACCACGCTTTCAAAACGAAACTTGAAGAAATTCGTTGAAGAAAAGCTAGTAGAAGGCTGGGACGATCCGCGACTACCGACAATTTCGGCCCTCAGGCGACGTGGCTTTCTAGCTCTTGCGATCCGCCAATTCATTTTGAGTATGGGTGTTTCAAAGGTCGAATCAGAACCTACATGGGATTTGCTTGAAAGTTTCAATCGGAAATTGCTAGATCCTATTGCCAAGAGGTACTTCTTCGTGCCAAACCCGGTCAAACTCAAAATCGCAAACGCGCCAAAAGTCAAAGTTACGCTAAAGTATCATCCGGACGAGAATTTTGGCGAGCGTAGCATCGATGTGGGTGACTCTTTCTTCATTCCAGGGGATGATGCTGACGACCTCAGAATCGGATCAAATGCGCGCTTGATTGAGGCCTACAACATCCAAATCGCCGAAAAAAACAACAGCGTCGTCAAAGCAAAGTATATCGGTGAGGAACGAGTCGCTGAGATGCCCAAGTTACAATGGGTTTGCGAGGAGGCAGCCTTTCCGATGAAAGCAAAGATTCCAGGACCCCTCCTTATCAATGATCAGTTCAATCCGGATAGTTTAAGGGTCGTAGACGGAGTCGCAGAGTCAGCTGCCCGCCAAATACAGAGTGGAGAGATAGTCCAGTTCGTGCGTTTTGGTTTCTGCAGAATGGACACCCCCGGAATCGCGATAAGAACTCATAGCTAGGGCCTTATCTTGGAAGCACATTTTATAAGGCAGTGAAAAAGTCTAGGTTCTGGGCGAGTGCGGAAAGATGAACCCAATCCGAGTGAGCATTCTCGAGGTCATTTTACCTGCGTTCTGCTGCATAGTTTGAGGTAATCACAATGTCGAAACCATATTTTGCGAAATTTGAAACGCCGAAAGAAATCTCTGATGCGGCCTACGAGGCACTAAGGCAAGCGAAGCAAACAGGGAAGGTAAGAAAAGGTACGAATGAGACTACGAAAGCAATTGAGCGCGGAATTGCAAAACTTGTGATTATAGCGGAGGATGTGGATCCTCCCGAGGTCGTTGCGCATCTTCCTATTATCTGCGAAGAAAGAACAGTGCCTTATGTTTTCGTCCCAACACGGGCAAACATGGGTCCTGCGCTTGGAATCGATGTCGGTTCAGCATCAGCTTGCATCGTAGAACCTGGAGAAGCCCAGCCGCTTATAGATCAAGTGGTCAGTGCTGTCCAAAAATTGAAATCCGCATGATAATAATTTTAAAAGCAAAGTTGATAGTCGGATGAGCACTAGGGCAGAAGAAAGAGTCACTCCCGCCGAAATAATTCAGGTAGTCGGTCGCACCGGTGTAGCTGGTGAAATTACACAGGTCAGAGTGAAACTCCTGGAAGGAAGAGATCGCGGAAGGATTCTAACAAGAAACGTCAAAGGCCCAGTAAGAATGGGAGACGTCCTCATGCTACGTGAGACTGAGAGAGAAGCTAGGAAAATTCGCTAAAGAAAAAGAAATCATAGGTCGTGATGTATTGAATTGTCCTATACACCGAAACGATGTTCATTCTGTGGAAGGCCTGTTTCTCTCGGCTTCGGCATAATGTACGTTCGTAACGATGCCACAACTTTTTGGTTCTGTTCATCAAAGTGCCGAAAGAACTCGCTTAAGCTAAAACGAGATCCTCGCAAACTAAAATGGTCTCGCGTGGGGGCTCGAGCAGTAAGATCTATGCCGGTCCAAAAAGCAGTAGTTGCTGCGCCTCAGACTGTTCCAAAGAAATCACGATAAAAATAGGACCAAGTCTTACGATCATTGGAACGAACTCTTATAGTAATCAAACCGGATGCGGTCGCTCGTTCTCTAACCGGAGAGATCATTTCAAGGTTTGAACGCAAAGGGTTCAAAATTATTGCTCTTCAAATGTTGAGATTTGATAAAAGCCTTGCAAAGGACTTTTACTCCCCTCATGTTGGAAAACCCTTCTTTCCAGAGCTGCAAGACTTCATAACATCCGGCCCCGTAATTGCTGCTGTGCTTCAAGGTTCTAATGCTGTAGAGGTCGTCAGGCGGATGATCGGTGTTACGAAAAGCTTCGAAGCCGCGTCAGGAACTATCAGAGGCGATCTCGCCCTCGGATATACGGACAATGTGATCCACGCCTCGGATTCGCAAGAAAGCTTCGAAAGAGAATCTTCGATTCTCTTTCCATCGTTGGACTGACTTCGTTAGAGTCCTCTTTTATTTCTTCATAGCTATGTTTTTCCGATTGTAAATCAAAGTAGCGCTGACAACTATCTGTTGCCCGTTGCAAGCAAAGAAGGAAGGACAA
>JARCRS010000174.1 GCA_029850555.1 archaeon
TTGATTCTGATAGGTTGAAGGTCGAAAGTTAGATTCAGAGTCTTGCCTGTTAAATACGATGCAAACCTTCTGACGTTGTGAAGGATTTCTTCGAGCGAGAGATTCGCCCTGATTTTCTCTATCAATAATTGCGCAGTGTCGGAGGTGATCTCGACAGCGTAATTATCAGTCCAGCCGAAGTTTTTCTTCTTGCCCTGCTTCATTTCTCTCATTGTTTCAAGTACTGAATAGTCGATATTCACCCGCCATAACTCCATCAAATCAAAGGTAAGCGAGGAATTTTGTCCTTTGCCCAGAAAGTGAAGGAAGGAAATCGCGTTATCCAGCACTGCGTCGTTGATGCCTCTGCGAATGCAAGATTTCAAAATCGCATATTCATAGTTGAGCAAACTGTTTGTCAAGCTGTTGGCGTGTTGGTTCGAGTGTGCTGACCTGTTCTCGAATTCATACCCTAGTTTCTTCACGATTAAGCCAAATTGCTCGAAGATATCGCAAAACTGGACCGTCAAGATCTTGTCCTCCTTTTTGTGTACGCGAACAGTGCCTTCAGCAACCACCACGTTGTTCTCCTCGTCATCCGCTTGATTTGGGGCCGGAGTTCGTCGTCTCCGGAGTTCTGAATGAAAGCGGCCTTTCCTCGCGTTTGAACTCCCGAGGAGGGACTCCGTCGGCCCACTCTATCCACTCTAAATCGTCGGCGGGGCGAGCTTCTAGCGGTCTGCCCTAGAAAAGTAGGTCTCGATGACCTACTTGTTGTGGCTCATGAGTCATGGAAGCGGGTGGATTCAGATATAAATGCGTGCTCGTTTGGATAAATAGAGGAAAAAGCATAATGACCAGAGAACTAGAAACAATCAGGAATTGGTACGCTTACAATACACTTGTTCGTCGCGGGTATCTGGCTAGTTTCTCAAAACTATCCAAGGAAGAACTCCTTCGTGACCGTGGGGCCTCGTATCCTACCATGCTTGATATTTTCGAGCATGTACTGGGAGCATATTTTTACTGGATAAAGAGTGCCTCAACAGGCAACCCAACTTTGCCCCAAGTCAACCCTCCGCCCGAAGGTGATAGTTCCATTCCAACAACGCTTGAGCTGGTATCAAAAGAAGAAGAACAAATCCAGAGCATGGTCAAAGAATTCCTTGATGGGCTTGTCGAAGAAGATTTAGACAAAACCTTTCTCATCCGCCATCGCGATCACAAGGTATCAGTTCGGGCAATGTTGTGGCACCTTGTTGAAGAGGAATTACAACATAGAGGAGAATTGAACGCGCTCCTCTGGCAGATTGACGTAGATCCTCCCATTTTTGGTTGGGACGACTGGGTTGAACGACCGCAGCCCAGTTAGTTGCTATTTTTGTCGTTTGATTCACTATGTGCACGTCCAAAATATATACCGCTTGCGATTTTTGTCGATCAAAAAATTACCCTGCTAGTTAAAGTAAAGCTGGTCTGAAAACATCAGTCTCTTTCTGAAACGCTTGGACATAGGCATAGCGAGTCTAAGCGTAGCTTTACTGTGAGCCGTTTTCTGCCTGCATGTGAGGGAGCAAAACTTCCGACTTTTGTTTCTGCCTGCGTTGATTGACGCGCCGCAGAACTCGCAAGCTCTCGCTTCTTCCTTCGCTTTCTTGGTCATCGTCGCTCCTCCCTTTCTCGACAGCAAACTATTGGATACTTGAGATTGATGGTTAGTGAAACTTCATGTAAAGTAAAATTATTTTCAGCTAGAAAATTCAGTTTAAACGTGACATTTGTGATCGAGCAACGCAAGCAACGCATCATCACGAGACGTGAAGACCGTTCCAGCATCGCATTTAGTGCATTCCGCCAAATACTCTCCGTTCGGCAACCTTGTAATCGGGCTATCCTTTCTTGATCTTAATTTTAGTTGAAGCAAGGTATCAAGCTTTGAGTACTGAAGACCAAGGAAGTAAGCATCCTCCTCCTTGTCCTTTTCATTGATTTCTTCTTGTTTTCTTAAAGATGTCAAGATGTTTGCACCCTACCTCTTAGATTGGAGTTTGAAGGAAAGAAAAAGAAAGTAAGATAGGGAGAGTTCTTTCTTTTGTTCTCCCTATCTTTCAAGTTTGTTTTGACGGACATGCCTACTTTCGTATCCTTCTACTGACCATTGCGATTGACAGAGCCGCCACTATTGCGATGACGGCTGCCGCACCAATCATAAAGGTCGGCTGGAGGTAGAGTGGCACAGATCCGAGATACACTCCGATAGTCGGATCATGGACTATGCTTTGTCCGTGCGGATAGATCAAGTTCAAAGTCTTCGCTTCGTCGCCTTGGCTAGTTATCGAGGACTTGATAGGACTAGAGTAGGACTGACCATTCACTGTCAGAGGGCCATTCCAAGAGAAAACAGCCTGTTCTCCTAGGCTACTGGCCGATGACTGGATATCCTCTTGCGAATTTGCGTTCGATGTATCGACGCTTGCGTCTGATTGAGTGCGTATTTGCAAAGCCAAGAGAGAATTAGACTGCTTGTATGGATAGTTCAGTATGTAGATGACTATCTTCAACGATGATGGAGATAGAGATGTCGCGTTGATAGCAGTCGAATTCGGGAATGCGTATGCGACCACTTTGAATGTGAAGTTGCCCTGCGTCGCTTGTGTCGAAAGCTCGTAGCCTTGGATTCCATTGTAAGTAACTTGAGTTTCCTGTATCGGCGAATAGCTTAGCTGAGTGAGATCCATCGACTGTATTATTGTGCTTGTATTCGTGAGCACTCCGCTTGGATCTGTGAATTCGACCAAGTTCTGGAATGTCGCTTGGAACTCTATTTCATTTTCGCTCTCGGCGTTCTGGCTCTCAGAGTCAGATTCGAAATTAACGTGGACTGTGACTCCCTGAGAAGTATCGAGCTGAGCCTTGTAGCTTTTCTCTACGCCGTTTGCTTCTATGTTTGACACGACTTGGGCTTGGTTTCCACCTGAGCTCACTTGCATGTTTGAGCTTTGTTCGCTCTGGCCCTGTCCGCCGTCTGCGGCTGCTATCCTCATAATAGGCGTGAGTGCCAGCAGCGACAAGACCAAGCAGAGCAAACCGATTGTCTTTGGTTTAAGTGCGTTCTTGTTATTCGATATCATTCTGCTTCTTGAACCTCTTGGAAAGAGATGAGGAGAGCTCCGCTATTTAGCAGAGCATTTTTTAACAGTCGATTTTCCTGTGTGCAAATTCGTTTTACAGCGCTTACAAAATTTTTAACAAAACATTGGAGATGCTCTTGGACGTACTCAAACAATGTAGATTCTGAATATGGAGCAGAGATTCGATGCCAATGTGCATCCTTGTTAAATTTATGATCGAATAGACCGAGTGTTCCGGTCGCACCGAACCATCTGGATTAGAATAAGAATTTGACGACAGCGCCGAAAGTACACACTTCAGAAAGTAACGCGCAGCACTATCTTAAAGGAAACACGATGAAAGTTTACCTCTATCTTCTCAAGCACGAACGTTCGGGCGTTAGAGAAATTGGAAGAGCCCTAAACCTCTCAAGCGCAACGCTAGCGCAGTATCATCTCCGAAAGCTGGAGAGCCTTGGAATCGCAAAATCGGAAGATGGCGCGTATTGGGTAGACAAGGAAGTTGCAGTGGACGCCTTACAGTCTTTCGCCAAGATTGGAACGCGCATGGTCCCTAGGTTCCTGTTTTACGCTGTAATGTTCACGATACTTTCTGGCTTTCTCTTGGTTAGAGTGTTCACAGTTAGTTTTTCGTCTTATCTCTATGGAACTGCTATTGACGGTTTGTTAATTGTCGCGGTCGCCGTCTTTTGGTACGAAACAGTGGCGGCATGGCGACATCTTCCATAAAGTGGGACTATCATTTTAGAAAGGACAAAAGGGAGGAACAACCATCATGAGGGTTCGAAAAACGAGCAGATGTTTGTGTTCAGCGACTCTTTTCATCCGTCGCCCACTTGGATTTGTAACCCATTTTGCTCAGCCGCCACCTCCCTGAGTTTCCCCCATTTGTATCGCTTCGGCCGCTCCTGTTCTAGCGGAGTCCGGAGCGATTGTGTATCATGGAAAATACTATCGAGATCATAGTATTGTTTAGAGCGTAGGCTCAAAAAAGGGCTCGGCGACAACCAAGGCTTCTTGAACATCTGCCCGTTTTAGAGCAAACCCTCCCCGATTCAAGAGCGCTTTCCACTCGCTCTCTATCCTCTCGCGCCCACCCGTCATCAAAAGCATGGTTAGATCAACTAGTTTCCCTTGCGACGGAGAACTGTCCTCTGGAAGCACCCAGTCCGCGATGAGGAGGACGCCGGATGATGGAATGACTTGCCGACAGTTTTTCAAGAGGATAAGGGCTTTGTCATCTTGATAATCGTGGAGGACGCGTGACATCACATACACGTCTCCCCCGGAGGGAATCGATTCAAAAGCTGACCCTGCAAGAATCTTGACCCGCTCTTCGAGCCCGCATGATTTCAAATATTCTGGAGCGGTCTCTAACGCCGCAGGCAAGTCGCACAAGATGCCGGTGAGATGGGGATTCTTATTCAAAATCGAGGCGATCAGGGTGCCTTTGCCTCCGCCAACATCTACCACCGTTTGTCTGTCACTGAAATCATATTTCTCGATCGAGCGACGCGCGGGAGACGCATTGATGCTTTGCGCCATTGTCAAGTTGAAGATCTCATTAGAATCTGGATGTTCGCTCAAATACTCCCAGTGCCCTTTACCGAACATGCGGTTGAATGCTGTTTCACCGGTCATCACAGTCTGCAGTAGTCCTCCGGCCGCGGTATAGAATTCCTGTCCGTAGAAAACAATGGCTGCCCTAATCGAATCAGGAGCATCCGTGACGAGTAACGAACCAAGAGGGGTCAAGCCAAACCTGTTCTCTGAGTCTTGTGTGAACACACCTAGGCTCGCCAAGGCTCTCATCACCCTAAAGAGGCTGTCAGGATGAGCCCCTGTCTTTTGCGCAAGTTCGTCACAGGCCTTGGGCCCGTTTACGATCAGGTCAGCAATCCGAAGTTTAGCGACAACATAGAGTGCTTGGGTCGTTCGAAAGCCAGTCGCCATCTGCAATAGTTGAGTAGGAAGGTTCTGTGTTGTCAATCGATTTGTTCTGGGCATGGACACATTAAGATAAACCATTCTACGGTACTAAAGGTCTAGCCGTTTTGTAGATAAGTGAACGTGACTTCATAGGTAGTAAGCAAATCACTCAACGAATTAAGAAGGGCGGGATATGTAAAATCTCCAAGCGCTTATCAAAGCCTAACTAACGCAGGGAGATTTTATGTAAAGTTAAGGAAGAGACTAAGAGTGATAAAGACCGCGTTTATGGTGGGAATATATGGCAGTGAAGGCAAAAAGAGAGAGCATAATGGGGTCGGCCGGATTTGAAACGCTCTGAAAAACCAAACATTCATAAGAAAAGTTAAAGCAAAGATCTTGCTGCTTCATGCCATCTAGTCGAAAGTTAGCGGCTGATATTGAAGATGTTTTTCCAAAGTCAGCATCGGGAATCCGAGGACTAGATGAAATCACCTTTGGCGGGTTGCCTAAAGGGCGCCCGACCTTGATAGCCGGTGGTGCCGGAAGCGGCAAGACCCTGATGTCGATGGAGTTCCTTGTCCGGGGCGCGATTGATCACAATGAACCAGGAGTCTTCATAGCTTTTGAGGAAACCGGTGAAGAACTAGCCCGAAACGTTGCTTCTTTTGGTTTCGATCTAAAGAAACTGATTATTCAAAAGAAGATTCTTGTGGATCACGTTCGTGTTGAACGCAGTGAAATTGAAGAAACAGGCGAATATGACCTAGAGGGACTATTCGTTCGCGTCAATCAATCAATCGACGCCATTGGAGCCAAACGTGTTGTGCTGGATACGATTGAATCCCTGTTCGCAGGATTAAGCAATGAGTCTATTTTGCGGGCCGAGCTCCGAAGGTTGTTTCGTTGGCTAAAGGACAAAGGTGTGACAGCATTGATCACAGCCGAGCGAGGCGAAGGCATGCTTACTCGTTATGGATTAGAAGAATATGTTTCGGACTGTGTAATCCTTTTAGATCATCGTGTGCAAGACCAGATTTCTACAAGGCGGCTGCGCGTCGTCAAGTATCGCGGTTCATTGCATGGTACTAACGAGTACCCGTTCTTGATTGATGAAGAGGGCATCTCAATAATGCCCATCACTTCGCTGACTCTTGACTATCCAATTTCCAATAAACGAGTCTCGAGTGGCATCAAGAGACTAGACACGATGCTCACGGGCAAAGGTTTCTACTTGGGCAGTAGCATTCTAGTTTCAGGAACAGCCGGGACAGGCAAAACCAGCATTGCAGCAAGCTTCGTAAATGCAACCTGCCAACGCGGTGAACGTTGCCTGTACTTTGCGTTTGAGGAGTCTCCCTTCCAGATAATTCGAAATATGCGCTCGATAGGATTGGACCTCGAACCGTTCGTCAAGAAAGGGTTGCTGAAATTCCACGCCGTGCGCGGAACATTCTACGGTTTGGAAACGCATCTCGTCCAAATGCAAAAAATGATCGATGAATTCAAACCAGCTGCCGTCATAGTTGATCCCATCACTAACCTCATCAACGCTGGTGAAGGATTGGAAGTAAAGTCCGTTTTGATGCGCCTAATGGACTATTTGAAAACCAAGCAGATTACGACGATGTTCACAAATCTGACTCGAATGGAACATCTCGAGAGCACTGAATCCGAAGTCTCGTCCATGGTGGATACATGGATTCTGCTGCGAGACATTGAATCAGGAGGAGAACGCAATCGAGGAATCTATATCCTCAAATCTAGGGGCATGGCTCACTCTAATCAGATACGCGAGTTCCTCATAACAAACAGGGGGGTAAACATCATGGACGTATACACAGGACCCGCAGGGGTGCTCACTGGCTCAGCAAGGCTCCTCCAGGAAGCACGGGACAAGGTTGCCGAAGACTCTCACATAGAAGAAATCGAGAAACTCCAACGTGACCTCGAGCGCAAACGGGAGCTTATGGAATCGCAAGTTGCAGCTTTGCAGGCGGAATTTGCAGCAAAAGAGGAAGAGTTCAAAGAACTCACTACACGAGAAAGACGCCGCAAAGAAATATTATCCGGAGACCGAAAAGAAATGGGTCGTATACGGAAGGAAGACAGCAATTAACCAAGAAAGAATCTGATACAACTAAAATAAATGAATGCATTGACATGACCACTCAGAAAAAGACAACCATCCCAAATGAAACTAAGAAGACGCAGAAGGATTCCTCGGATATGGTGGAACTGAGGCTCTACGTTGCTGGGCAGACTCCAAATTCTGTAAGAGCTTTCGCCAACCTCAAGAGAATTTGCGAAGAACATCTAAAAGGCAAGTACTCAATAGAGGTTATTGACTTGCTCAAGACCCCACAGTTAGCCGCTGGAGACCAGATCTTGGCAATCCCAACCTTGGTGAGAAAGCTTCCCGAGCCTCTCAAAAAAATAATAGGTAACCTTTCGAACACCGAACGCGTGCTCGTGGGCCTTGACTTACGCTCTGGCTGACAATCCTAGATAGGCATGATTAGATATAGTGATGGAATCTTTTTGAAAGAAACCAAGGCATTAGGTACAACAACAGAAGGATTCGAAAGATCAATCCGTAAATCTCGTTACGAGAAGTACGTTTTACGCCTCTACGTTACTGGCATGTCTCCTAGGTCCCTTAATGCCATCGAGAACATCAGGAGAATTTGTAAAGAAAATCTCGAGGGACGTTACGAACTTGAGATCATTGACATTTACCAAAAGCCGGGATACGCAAGGAAAGATGAAATAATTGCTGCACCCACGCTCGTCAAGAAGCTGCCGTTGCCCTTGAGAAAATTCATCGGCGATTTGTCAAACAGAGAACGTATTCTCGTCGGATTAGATCTGGCTCCCAGAATGTAAAAGAAAAGCTATAGAAGTCGGAAACCGATATGAAGGAAGAAGGTTCCTCCCGCCATTCTATTTCAAAGGTTCAAGAACTGCGTACTCGTCTGGAAGAGGCTGAAGAAACGCTAGATGCAATCAGGCGTGGCGAAGTAGACGGTCTCATCGTTTCCACCCCAAGTGGTGAGCAGGTTTACTCGATCAGCGGAGCGGATAAGCCCTACCGGGCTTTAATTGCTGAGATGAGCGAAGGCGCGGTCATGCTCTCGGACGATGACATCGTATTGTATTGCAACAACGGCTTTTCAAAAATGTTAAGGCGCCCCACTGAAACAATCGTGGGCGTCAATATCGAAAGCCTGGTTTTTTCCACCCATGTGAAAGCTCTAAAGGAGCTTTTGTCCTCAGGCAGAGAAGGCAAAGGCGCGATAGCCAAAGAAATAACACTTCAAACAAGAGACGGTATCCTTGTGCCAACTCTGGTGTCAGTCAACACTTTGGAATCGGACGGCCGAACCAATACATTCTTGGTGGTGACCGATTTAACCGCGCATATGGAAGAAGCGGTGAAAGATTACACAAGGAAACTAGAGCTTGCGCAGATTGCTTTGTCGGAAAGTGAGCAACGGTTGAAGTTCCATGCCGAGAACATTCCTCTCGCTGTGATTGAGTGGGATAGAAACTTTGTTGTTACGCGTTGGGCTGGCGGAGCTGAAAAAATGTTCGGCTGGACTGCCGCTGATACTATTGGCAAGCAAATAATGGATCTGCACATAATTTACGAGTCAGACATTCCCATATTCGAAAAAACAATGGAGTTGTTGGCAGGTGGTAAGACAAAGAACGTATCATCGTATCATAGCGTAATGAAAGACGGCAAAGTGATTTTTTGCAAGTGGTACAATTCTGTCCTGCTCGATCGCGATGGGAAAATCGTTTCAGTTTTCTCATTCGTCGAAGATTACACGGCCAGAGTTGAAGCAGAAAAGGCTCTCGAAGAAAGCAACAGGAATCTGGAGAAGCTTGTTGAAGATCGAACTAAGAACCTTGAGCTGTCGCTTGAAAATGAAATACGTGTCTCGAGGCAAGCACTTTTACTTCAAGACATCTTGACTCACGATATTCCCAACTACAATTCGGTGTCAAGGATGAGCGCGGAGATGCTGAAGGAGGAAGTTTCGGCGAACGGACCAGCCGAGATGCAGAAGCTTGTGGATATCCTTCTTCAGGGAATCGACGGCTCGACCATGCTCATAGAAAGAACAAAGAAATTGGGGATCGCATTTGCCGAGAAATCGCCTAAACTGGTACCGGTTAATGTCTTGCAAAAAGTTGATGATGCGGCGAAACTAGTAAGCAATGCCTTCAAAGGTAACCAAAAAAGAATCCACTTTAAGGTGCGAATTCCTGATCAATTGAATTCAGATCCGCTCGTGCTCGCTGATGACATGCTCCTCGACGTGTTTGACAACCTTTACTCTAATTCAACAAAGTACACAGAGGGGCCTGACGTTGAGATAGAGACAGTTCTCGAGGAAGAAAAGGGCACCGGGGATTATTGGAAAGTCTCTGTTATAGACCACGGGAGAGGGATTGAGGATAAGAGCAGGATCTTTCTCAGGTACTTCAGCAAGTCAACCAAAGGGAGCGGCCTCGGCATGTCCATAGTGTACGCTCTCGTTGTGGAAAGGTATGGCGGTAGAATGCAAGCAAGGGACAGGATTGAAGGAGACTACACAAAAGGTACTGTCGTCGAGATTCTGCTTCCTAGAGCGCGATAATCCTCGACGGAAGAGAGGCAAGCTGGTGATTCTGGGGCTCAACGAGATTCGGGCGCATCTCCTAATCAATCGACAATATTCGCATAGTCTATATGGGAATCTCTCAATAGGGCGCTAAAATTAGAACTAAGTACTTCAGTACTCATCGAGAACAATGAGTCAGCACTCCTTCCTTTCTGTGCGATATTTCTGGAGATTTCGAATTCAGTTTCTCTATAACCGCCAAGCAGACAGCGTGCAGATTTACAAAGGCCGCCGTGGTTAAGATTCCCCCTTCATGGATTTGAACTCAGCTAAAATGAGACTCTTGGAAAGCGAGCTTAGATTTACACATGTGACGTCGATATTAATGTACGAACAATTAGCCTTTGTAGACGCGATTCCGCAGAGTCTGTGACCTTTGACCGGCAGCTCCAGGTTTCTCAAATTTACAAAACATGGCTCAAAGTACTCGCCGACTTGCAAAACGCACATTTTTTTGATAACATCTAAGGTGCGCGGCAATGACATGAAATGTGCACAACCCAGACAATTAGTAAAATTATGGCTCTCCTACCACCAGGTAGTCTTGACCCTATTCTAGAGGGGTAACATCAGAATTTAAAAAAGTTCCACACAAAACAAACGCAACCTTATCTTAGCATGATAGCGTCCTTGACGCCTCTGAAATCAGGATCGCTGGTTAGGACACGGCCGCCAATCTTCCTGGCTGCATGCAAAACGAAAGAGTCTGCGAGGCCGAAATTCTTGTTTTTTGATTTCATGTATGCGTGGAGATAACCGACGGCTTTCGAATCTGATTCGTCAATGTGTAAAATCTTGCTAAGGCTTGTAACGGCCCTCCAAGCCGTCTCTGGATCCTTGTTTCTTCTTTTTTCTTTCGACACAATCTCGGCTACGGAAATAGCGTGAGTGTAGCACTTGTTTCGCTTGTCGTCCATAATGGCATCGCGCACTCTCGCGCCCAGCGCACTTCCATCGAGATATTCAATCCACGCCCAAGAATCAATTACTAGATCAGTCATGCGTGTCTAATTCATCTTCCTTCGTAAATGGACCGACTCCCTTTGTAGCCCCAAACCAGTCCTTTCTCGCCTTTCGCACCTCTAATTCTACCAATTCACCTTCGCGTATTCCCTCTTGTTCGGTCGCCTCCTTGGGTATACTGACCACTATCGATCCGCCTACCTTACGGGTCTTTACGAGCACTTTGGCCATGATGTAGAGAATAGTGCTCTGCTGGTATAAGTGTTACTAGAGCAATCACTCAGTGTCATTTAAAAGAACACTTGAAGACATTTAATTTTAGCTCATACTCCGTTCTCCGTATTTTTGTGAGGCTAGTCATAACTGTTGAAAGTCGAGAGATTCCTGATAATCGAGTACGGCGGGAGTCTGAAAGCCACTCGCTTTGCAGACTTGTATTCTAACAGACTAACCATCGGAGAAGGCGGAGCATAATTAGCTAGTTTAGTCGCAATTTCTACATTTGAAAAGTGTGATTCGCCATTAGAATCGAAGTAAAGAAGCTGATTTCGAAGACAGAATCCGATAAGTTCGAAGTTCAGCCAAGGCACTCAGTTTAAAGAGATAGTCGAAAATAGGTAAAGTCGGATCCTAGATTGACGACACAAAATGACGAATTGAGTGTCATAAAGGAGTGGTATCGATACAACTCTTATGTTAGAAAAAAATACCTTGCTGCAATTGAAAAGTTGCCCTCTGAAGAAATCAATCGCGACAGGGGCGCTTCGTTTCCAACCTTACTTGACATAATTGCCCACACGTTAGACGCCTACAATCACTGGTTTTTCTTCAGGTACCCAGGCAAATCGCCAGATCCTTCGACAAGACTCAGGGGCCGCATTAAGTCGATTCAGGAACTAAAAGAGGAAGAAAAGAAAGTTGATTCGGCCGTCATGAACTTTGTTGAAGCACTCACACCTCCAGATCTTGACAATACCTTTTTTGAGACTTCTGATACAACCAAATGGACTATCAATCTGCGGCAAATGCTCTGGCACCTCGTTGAAGAAGAACTCCAACACAGAGGGGAATTGAATGCGCTGTTATGGCAGATGGACATTGACCCTCCCGTCACTGACTGGCTTGACTGGAAGGGCGAAATTGGAGAGATAAAACCACTAAAGCAATAATTTTTTCAAAATGAATCCTTTCTTTGCACTTCTTTGTGTCAAGTCGCTGCGTAGAATGTCGAGCGTGCTGAAAATCTAGGCGCATAATATACATCCCTTCATTTTCTTCAGTCCCCATTGATACAGCTGGCGGTTGTACTCTTTTAAGCTCCGTTTATGTCTTGCAAGACAAAGCGAGAAGCTGACTTGGAGTATCTATTGGAAGGTAGAGTGTTTGACGGGCAATCATTGCACGAAAACTGGATCGTTCGGATTGATTCTATAACTGGCAAAATAGTCGGGAGCGGCGAAAGAGGTTCTATTGAGGAGAAGAGAGGTCAGAAAATAATTGAACAACGTGACACAACAATCCTGCCTGGTCTTATAGATACTCACGTGCATTTTTTCGGTTCGATTGGAAGCGGAATTAACGAGTGGGCGACGACACCGGATGCTCTTGCGGTGCTTCGCTCTGTTTCTGATCTACATAGGCTACTCAGAGCTGGATTCACAAGTGTACGAGAGCTTGGCACAAAATCAGGTGTATTTCTCGCAAAAGCCGCCGAAGAAGGTCATTTTGAGAGCCCCAGAATAATCTCTTGTTCTCGAGCTCTCGCTCAAACGGGCGGTGACGACGATCCTCCCTCATATCCATTAGAGATCGGCCAAGCCCTTGCTTCCTACAGTTATTTCTGCGATGGCCCTTGGGAGTGTCGGCGAGCTGTGCGAAAAGTGGTAAGAGATGGCGGAAAAGTTGTCAAGCTCTACGCCTCGGGAGGCTTTGCCCAAGGTGGTAAAGTAAGATTGCAGTTCACAACTGAAGAGATACGGGCAATTGTAGACGAGGCGCATCGTTCGGGGATAAAGGTCGCAGCTCATGCCTACGGTGAGGAAGCTTTGCTAAACGCCATAAATGCAGGAGTTGATTCAATAGAACATGGACTGGGCCTTACTCCAAAAACCGCACGTATCATAAAGGACCGCGGTATCTTTTACGTCCCGACGCTCGTAACCTATCGCAAATTAAAACCTAGTACAAACACGGCCAGGGAAAAAATGATAGCCCGACATTTTAGAGAAGACATGGAACTGGCGAAAAGATACTCGCTAAAGGTGACAATGGGATCTGACATTGTTGGCGATGAAAATCGGCCTCATGGACGAAATTATGAGGAGATCGCTGAAGAAGCTCAATTTCTTGGAAATAGGGAAGCTCTTGTTGCGGCAACGTCGAGAGCTGCTGAGTGCCTAGACCTTCCAATGGTCGGGAGAATAAGGGAAGGTTTCGAAGCGGATGTAATCATAGTTAGAGGAAACCCTTTGAAGGATGTTGAGGCGCTTGCGCCTGAGAAAGTACTTCATGTATTCAAGTCGGGTAAGTTGACTTCGAATTCTTAGGGCGCTCTAAGCTTTTTTAGAGCTTAGAGTGCAATGCAAAGCCTTTACTTACCTTTAGACAGAGTATAGGACATCCGGCCAGCGAGTTATTTTTAGGGCTTCATCTGAATAGTTTGGATCGCATTTTCAGGAATTGCGACTTTGATTTCTAGTGCCTTCATGACCTCTTGTGCGGTCGCAAGAGTCTCTTTGCCGTGGTCGGTCACGACATAGCTGAAAAGCCCGTCTTGAGAAAAGAATTTTCTTAAAAGGCCACGAGTTATGCAATGATCTGTGAATTTATTGAATTGGATACCATCAATTTCGCAGTATGACTTTATTTGTGAAGCTAGACGCGGTTCAGAGCAATAGTAGAGCATCCGAACTAGGATCTCGGTGTCTTCTTTGTTTTGCGTGTCTAGTATGCTCACAGAAACAGTGCAGCCAATAGTCCGAAGCAGATGCGATACTTAAAGCTATTACGATTATTATCTCAAGCTAGCAAACCATCTTGATTTGAGGATTCGGGAGGCGTCGCTTCTTTGTATTTCGCCGCTTCTTCGGCAGACCATGGCGTCCAAAGGAAGTGATTTGCTTTTCCGACGTTGTGGGACTGCTCTTTCAAAACGCCTCGAAGGTAGAAATCGCCTACGTAGACCGCTTTTTCGCTTCCATTCTTTCCTGGTGTAGTTTTAACCTCGTTTACTATCATGAAGCTTGCCCTGTGCCAGTTGTTGCTTCGGATTGTGAACGGAGTCTTGCGCCCATTTTCCTCGTAGATTTGAGAAACTGTCCTCAATGACTCATCGTACTTGAAAACCGCCTTGAAACAGCCTTCGCAGAAGGTCATCATTCGATCTCGAAAAGCAATACTCGCTATCTTATCCTTCGAGACATCCTTGCTGCATCGCTGGCACGTCACAAAAAGCTCAGGGTTTGTCTTCACACGTTCCAATATTTTGCTGCTCATTCTAGATCGCTCTCAGTATTCGAGCAACTCCCTGCTAGCTTTAACCCGTACATTACATCCTAGGTGGAAAAAAATCTACCCAGAGGCCTAAAAATGTATAAGCATTGAGATTGCGAGGGACATGAATATAGCAACCAGCCTCTCAATGCCACATGAAAAGCGAAACAGGGTGTACTATAACTGCCCCGAGGGGTGTAACGGTAATTGAGATATGATTGTCACAACTCAAGAGAATATGAAAACAAAGGGAAGTAGGAAGGGCATACTTCATCGGATATTTACTTTGTCCATCAATATTATATCTATGATCAGCGCAGACGGAGCGATTCCACCGGGTTATGCTAACCTATCCGTTCAGGAAGGAAGGCTGCAGGTCCTAGACTTGCGCCCGGCCGGAATCATTTCTTCCTCAATTTAGATGCGCTTCTCGAATAATATCAAGTGTTTTCCCCACGAATCTTCTTTGAAGCCCAAGGTCCTCGAAACCCGTCTCATGTGATAATCGTAAGGGAGAAAGCTTCCTACTGCTTTTGCTCCCAATTCTCTAGATACCTTCAAAATCTTGAGAAGCGTATCTCTCACATTTCCGCTCAAAATAAAGAATTCCTCGTAATCTTGCTCTGTCGTTGTAAGTATGAAACTTGATTTTCCGTAGCAAAACAGTTCCTCTTTACTTTTGATAAGGAGCAGGTTCGCTCGGTTTCCTCTGACAAAGGCATATCCATACCCTAGATAACCGTTCATTTTCGAAAGATAGTTCGAGTGAAGGATTTGATTCAAATTTACGAGGCAGGGAGCCAATTTTATTTTTATTTGATCTCGTGAAGTAATCTTCACTTTTTTCAAATCACAAGTTATGTGAGTGCCGTGAGCGACTACTCTAAATCCACCTTTCTTTGCCGCCCTAAGCGAGGAAGTGTTTGTCGAAAGCACGAAGAACCTCAGTGTTTTGATCCCCTTCTTTCTCGCATAACTTGCTATGCTTCTCTGAACAAATTGGGCTATTCCTCTGCCTCTCCAATCAGGATCTGTGCGAGCCATTCCAAGCCAGCCACTTTTGTCAAAGACAGGGGTGAAATTGGACATTCCAATTAGATCGCCTTTCTTTGAGAAAACGAGGAAGAGATGCTTCTTTCGAATAGTCTCATCTAGCCTTGAGATTACATAATCATTAGGCCCCACAGCCCGCCTGCACAAGCGAGCTATTCTTTGATGATCTGAAGATTTAGCAATCCTCGAACGAAATTGCAGATCTTCCAAGAAGGCCTCAAATCTCGAGTGTCTTGGAAATTACTTAAGTATCTTGCGACGAAGCTGCAGAACCTGTGATTTGCACTTAAAGTTGTGATATCTCAAATTGACCAACGTGGAGATAATCGGAGTGCCTCTAGATCTAGGGGCAGATCGAAGAGGAGTTGACATGGGCCCTTTTGCTATTCGCTATGCAGGGCTCTCGGAAAAGCTGAGAGAGCTAGGTCATAAGGTCACAGATGCTGGGAACATTCAAACGCCCGTTGCTGCCGAGAGCAAGGTTGAATTTTCTAATGTAAAATTTCTTCCCGAAGTTCGAAATGTATGCCTTAATTTGTCAAAAGCCGTTGCAAGCATGATGACGAAAGGTGAACTGCCGCTTGTACTAGGTGGGGATCATTCGATCGCGATTGGAACCTTAGCGGGAATCTACAAGGGTAGAAAACGGAAAGAAGCCGGCGTGATATGGCTAGACGCGCACGGCGACTATAACACCCCAGATATTACTCCAAGCGGAAACATTCACGGCATGAGCTTAGCTATATCTTCGGGAATGGGTGGAAAATGGTTCCCAAGACCCCAGTGGCCAAAGAGCGCAGTAGATCCATCCAGAATCGCTATCGTAGGAGGACGAAATTTCGATCCCGACGAGAGGAAAAATCTACGCAAAAATGGAGTAAGAGTGTTTTCCATGGCAGATATTGACCGGTTAGGGATGCAAGAAGTCATGAGTCAAGCTATACGAGTTGCTTCTGCCTCCGATGATTCATTTCATGTCAGCTTTGATATGGATGTGGTCGATCCTACAGACGCACCGGGAGTAGGAACGCCTGTCCGAGGAGGGATCACTTATCGCGAGGCTCACCTAGCGATGGAGATGATCCATGAGGCTGGTTCAATGGAATCCCTTGAAGTCGTAGAAGTGAATCCGATCCTTGATCAACACAATGCTACAGCTGAGCTTGCGGTTGAGCTAATACTATCTTCGATGGGCAAAAAGATAATTTAGCTTTTTTAGACAAATTGGGCGAAAGTAAATCGATCTTTTCTGCCTTAGCCGGAAAGGTTTAATTGGCTACAAAATACCATTATTTTCTGAGATGCCGGAGCAGCTTTGCCCTGAATGTGGTGCGACACTTTTCTACGATTCTCCAACAAAACGGTATGCTTGCAAAGGCTGCGGTCTTTACGTAACCAAAGATGAACTTGTCAACATCAAAGACAAGCTTAGACAAGGAACCGACGAGTACCGCAAGCGCAAGCAGCAACAGAGCGAATATCTTGAATGGTGGCTCTCAGCAAAGAAGTAATATTTTCGTAAATAGTGTCTAATCCAGTAACCACAAACGAAAAATGTCGAACTGCAAAGTATAGATCGACAAGCCATTCGCCTGTTTGTTG
>JARCRS010000175.1 GCA_029850555.1 archaeon
AGTGTAGCGTAGCCTTGTGATGCGAATCGGTTGGTAACATCCTTGATATGGTCACTGAGACCAAATATCTCGTGAATAACCACGAGGCCCGGATGCTTCGACGAATCTTTTGGCCTGGATAGATAGGCGTCAACCTTTCCCCTAGTTGCATCGAAGGAGATCATTTCATTTTGGATTTCGTAGTTGTCTTGAGGCAATTTTGGATCTTGGTAGTTACGAAAGACTCTGATATTCTAAAGAATTTTGCAGGTCCCTAAGAGAGATAGATTTGTTGACTTGGGTCAGAGTGTTCATATCTCAAAAGTCCGATTTCATTGGCTTTTCGAAAGAAAAAATCATTCTCGATCTTGGGAGATCAAGAGTGAAGATGTATCTCTTTAGGAAAGAATGACCGATTATGCCCTCGTGAATGATTCTTTGAAACATAACTCAGGATCGCTTTGATAAATGCCCGAAACAGAGCGGCGAAATGACAAAGCAAAGATTAGTGTCTCAAACTGTAGATTGAAGGATCAAGACGTCCGAGGATTGTGAAGAGATTTACCTTTCATATTCAAGGGAAGCCTACTAGATCTGAACCATACGCTGGCGGGGCAATTGTCACGATGAAAGGCGCCGATGCAGTCTTCCAAGACTGGCATGATGACCGACACTGCGTAAATCAATCTTTTAAGATCTCAAGACTGCGTACTCTTCTACCAGTTTTTCCAGTTCTTCGAGGGCTTTGTTTGCATCTTCAACGGTTAATTTTTTAACATCCGGCAAATGCCATTTCGTGAACCATTCATCAATCCTCGAGAGAGCAGATTCGCCATTAGACATTCCGTATTATGCTGTTAGATCGATGAAATTATTTCGTCTTGACGAGCTATCGCATAGAGGACTGTTCTTTAAGCAGTCAGATCTTGCTTTTGCTTCTTGCTCGCCGTTTGTTCGCAAAGCCACTCGTCGATTTCTTCTCGGAACTCTTGTGCATCTTCATAGGATAGGGAAATTATTGATATTCCAAAGTGGTGCCTTGCAACAATGTCAAGAGTTGTTATTCTTCCAATAATCTCGATTTCTTTGATTTCTTCCTTCTTACCTATTACAACCAAGATTGAAGAGACTTTTTTACCAGCAGTCTGCGTTTTAACAAGCGAAAAAGGATACAGGATAATTACTCCAGTGAATAAGATCTCTAGTGTGCGGGGCCAACTATTTTGCTTTGTTTAGTATCTCGGTTATTGCTATAGAAACGATCCTATCTTTGTTTTGGTTTCTTTCGTAGTAAAGGGGCTCGAATATCTGAAAGCGATTAGCTAGTTCATTGAAGATGGCCTGTTTTATGAGGCTTGAAGCTACTCCAGTTCCAAAGATCTCATCCAGGAGTTGTTCAAATTCTCTTGGATGCGATAAAACATCCTTTTTCAGGAGGCCAAATTTTACATCGAAATTTGCGAAGATCACACGATAGACATTTTCTCCAAATTTGGGAGTAATCGCCTTCTCAAAGCAATCGAGTATGCTTTCTGAGAGAGTGCGCTTCTGTTCCGCGGTGAGCAAAAAGCTATTTTCACTAATACTAGGTTTGCTGATTGAGAGACCAAAAGAGGAATTTATTACTCATGAATTTGCACTTCGTACCTTCGCATGATCTCAATTACAGCTAAAGTAGGAAACGAGGACTATTTGCTGTTGTCCCTGTTATGCCTCGATAATAGCACTTGATTTGGCTACATGATCTAGATGTTTGTTCTCGCTCCACCATACTTTGCACTGAGATCTTAATCCAATCGTAAGAAAGACTACTGCTAAGAATCGCATCAACGTCCCTGTAATTATCAAGAGAGAAGATTCTTCGCTAGAAGGGCCAAGACTAGCAGCAATAAGCGGCAATTGAGCTAATATGAGAAAGATCGCACCGACCGAGATATGCCTCCAGCTTTTTGCGAGAATTCCCGTTCTAAAAGATGAAAGTAGTCTCAGTGCGAAAAATCCAAAAGCTGAAAGACTGATTAGGCCCGCGATTGCAAAAACTTGCATATAATTCACTGAGATCAATTTTGCAATACCAGACCTTCTATGATTAGACTTCTCCTCTCCGTTACAATTCTGCAATTTAACTCTGATAGAAGTATGAGTTCAGACCGGCGCTTCTTATTTTGTCATTTCACGAAGAGAAATCCATACTAGCTAGGAAAGTTTTCGAAAAATCGAGGGCAAATTGAAGATTCAAATTCTGTTATATCCGGGATTTGACGAGCTCGATGTGATTGGTCCTTTTGAAGTTCTAAAGATGGCCCAGTCTTATGGGGCATCTCTAGACGTGGAGCTTGTTACATTAAGCGGAACAGAAAATGAAATTGTCGGTCAGCACGGGCTGTCAGTGAAAACCAAAATTGGGGAAAAATTTGATCAGGAAAACTCTGACCTGGTTCTCATTCCAGGTGGGGGTTGGGTCGCTAGATCTGCGCGAGGAGCTTTTGCAGAATCGAAGAAGGGAGCGATTGCGAAGGCCCTTGAAGTGTTCCATAGCAAATCAGAACCACATAACATCATTGCTACTGTTTGTACTGGCGCGATGCTTCTTTCAACTTCCAGCTTACTGCGTGGAAGAAACGCAACTACACATCATGGTGCTTGGAATGATCTAAAGGAAAGCGGAGCAAATTTGATCGAGGAGCGAGTAGTGGACGATGGCGATCTTATTTCCTCAGGTGGTGTCACTGCAGGAATCGATCTTGCACTGTGGTTAGTAGAGAAATATTTTGGATCATCAATTTCGTTTAAGGTTGAAGATAATCTTGAGTACGAGCGTCGCGGAAAAGTATGGAGAAAGAACAGCTAATTTTTGCGCAGGAACTTTCAGAAATACACTTCCAACTCCTCACTACAAGCTTTTACGGTGTTTTGGCGTGCTCTGTACTCGGGGCGACTTTATTGGTTCGGATCGCTTCTAAAGACTGCTTTTAAAAGTAGGAAGGGGATTAGGGCACCTGAGGAACTTCAATCTTTGTAAGTTTCCTCGGGAGGAATGAATTTCCAAATGAAAGCGATCGTAGCTATGATAATCAGGCCATCCACAAGCATCGGCATCGAATAACCGAAGGCGAAGAAAAGGCCGGCAGAGATTATCGGACCAAAGATTCAGACAAAGTAAAGCAAAGTTCCTAGCGCCCCGAGCATTTCTCCTCTATTTTCCTCGCGGAAGGTCTTTGTCGAAAGATGGAACTGGACCGGAACCCACGCCTCAGGAAGAGAAAAAATAAAATTGTCTTTGAGGTTTAATTTCGCTCTATAGCATCATACCTTAGCGAATATAGTCTCCTAGCGAGTAATAGCGTCCTAGAACAGGAGTTGCCCAACTGGCTGAGAAAGGACGTAGCTTTGTTCATTTTTGCGCTGATTGTGGTCGGTATGGCGCTTGCAGTTACTTATTCTGTCAAGGCATCTAATCC
>JARCRS010000176.1 GCA_029850555.1 archaeon
TGGAGAAGCTCTGACTTCAGGAACTTCTCTTGTTTCGATAATTCTTGCAATAATTGGTCTTGTACTAGCGGGATGGGGACTGAAAAAGAGAGGATTCGTGGGTGCCTTTGTTACTGGCTTTGGGCTTGGCTTGGCGAGCCCGATCACTGGCTTGATCGGCGGTAAATTATAAGACAAGAAACTTGATGATTTAAAAAAACGCGATGCTATTTCGAGAGCTCTAGTTCAAGGTACAGCGTTCCCTCAACAGGGTTGTGTCTAGAGGCCTCTACTGGCTTAAAGCCCATACTGGCATATATCGAAATAGCTTCTTTCATCGATGGAAGAGTATCGAGCCTAACTCGCCTATAACCAAAAGTTCTTGCCTTTTGTAATATTGATTCTGTCAAGAGTTTTCCTATTCCTTTTCCCCGGCTATTAGGGTGAACATACAATCTTTTCATTTCGCACACTTCATTTGAGATTTTCTTAATTGCTACACACCCAACCGCTTTGCCCTGATCTTCGGCCAGGAGCAAAGCCCCAGTAGGTGGAGAGTAATCTCCAGGAAGAGTAGTCATTTCTTGATCAAAGTTTTGAAAACATAGATCCACGCCAAGCGAACTGGCGTACTCCTGAAGAAGTAAACGGACTTTGTCAATTCTCTTAGGATCATTGGCGAGATCGACTAGTTGGATTTTTTGATTTACACCAAGCAAATTATTCCACTCTTTCAAATGATTAGAGATGCAACTAAGAGGGCAGCCAAACCTAGAAGTATTGGAATCGGAAGACCGGGAGATACTTCACGTTTTCTGAACAACAAGAATGAGAGTACTATTCCGGAATCGACGGCTGCCATCACGACAAAGAAAGCAATGAGACTATAATGCGCGACCAGCAGCGCTGCTACTGCGGGGACCATGGTGTAGAATGCAATGTCGGCCGTTCCAATTTCTATCTCGCTCAATTTGATCGAAAGCAGTCCAAAGTCGGGCCACTTGGAGAGCTTACCGGTTTTCTTCGACCCATCCGAAATAGGTTGTGCGGTTGTTGCTGGAAGAGTAGTGGTTGATACAGTCCCTGTCACCTTTGGTTTTGAAATTGAAGTTCCTTCTCCACTTGCCACTTCTCGCACGAGCTTCCCAAGTCTTCCGTAATATACGGCATAGATATCAAAGACGGCATACACTGCAGGTATGATCCAATTAAGAGGAGCTTGTAGGAGAACTGGAAAGGAGCTACCGAGTTCGATAGCGAGGATCAAGGCGATCGCATTTGTTACAAACGAACTTCCGCGATAAGCTCCGAAGATTGTTATCCCCAGTGCCACAAAGGACGCGACCAAGGGGAGCCAAGATGATAGGCCGGTAATGAAGGTAAAGTAAAGCTCAGTGACGATGAATACCAAAAATAAACTAATCAAAAGAGAGAACCATTTCATTTTCTTTCGCCTGTAGAGAAAAGCAAGGAATCCAATCACGGCAACATTGGCTGCGACAAAAATGAGAGCAATGACGAAAGATCCACTCAAGTTGCTTCCGGCCGGCGAAACAAATTGAGGAGTAGAGTTTGGAATCGTTATGTTTTGATTGATATTTGCTGGAACTGCAATTGCAGTCGTGGAATTCGTAGTTGGATTGAAAGACGCAATCCCAGTCGCCACCCGAAGCAAAGTGAATAGTGAGATTATTTGGAAGGCTATTGAAATTAGTAGTAGCTCAATTTCGCTTCGTCCGAAAAAGAAACGTGCCAAAAGCTAGCTCAGAACAACTCGGGGGAAAGAACGCAATTAAGGAATTAGGCGAGCCGAAAAAAGTCTCAAATCTTTGGTTTTACTATTACATAGCCGCTCATAATAAGTCCGTGAATCGTGCAGTAGTAGTGGTAGGTACCAGCAGTTGAAAACGCTACGGTGAATGTTTGACCAGGGTTCAAATCTCCAGAATTCCAGCTTGCCGGGTCTCCAGGAAGGCTAGTCGTGGTATGTGTAACGGAACCATCGTTTGACCACTGAATTGTGGCGTTAGTTCCTATTACAACCGTGATGTTTTGTGGCGAAAAAGTAAGACTTGATCCAGGCCCCATGCAAACAAAAACCGTCGAACCTCTTTGAGGAGTTCCACATGGAACGGCCGGAGCCATGTGCGCTGAGACAGGAATGGTTAGCACATATGTTGCCGCGAGGCCCAAAATTAGAACCAGAAGTACTCCGAGAAAGACCTTGGCGCCTGGCCCTGGAATCGGAAGGCCGTCTTTGAATAAACCAATTGGCAAAAGTATGAACCCGAATATCATGATCAACCCTGAAACATTCTGAATCTCTTGAAGAGAAGCCACTGTCGCAGATGCGCTGCATGGAGCACCTAGAAGTTGGGGCATTTCTCCCGTGCCGGGACACGGCGCTTTGGCTAGGAAATACCATACTAGTTGTGCGCCTATTCCTATAACAAGCATGAATACGCTGATGACAAAAATATCCTTGTCCAAATTCAATCACTTTAAGATTCTCTTTGATTATTCTGAGCTTCGTTTTTGAAGGAATTCAATTCAGAGAACCCTTGTTCAAAGGAGTTGTTTCCCGGATAACTCAGGTTCTGATTAGGCTGATTGCCCAATATTGATGGTGGAGAGACATTTGGGAAAGTTTCACGAGTTATTGGAGCTGGTAAAGGAGTCGGAACTTTTGCTTCAAGCTCAGGCATCAAGTTGCCCTTTGTCATAGTCGGTCCCTGCAAAGTCTTTATGATATTCCAAATGAATGGAATTTGAGCCACTCCTGTAAACAGGGCAAAGAATAACGCAAGCAAAAGTGGATCGTAGTAGATCGCAGTGAATGGCAGACTCGGCTGAATCGGAGCGAATTCTCTCCTCGGTACCCCCATAAATCCCATAAGGGCGAAAGTCCCCGCTAGACCGAAGCCGCCAATTGCTGTTCCCCACAAATGTATCTCTCCAAGGGTCTTGCTATACCATTGCTTGCCAGATATCTCGGGCAATATCCAGTAGAGAACCCCAAAGGCCGCTAGAATTATTCCATCCAGTCCCATAAAGTGAAAATGCGATACTACTGCGTACGTGTTATGCTCATAGACATCTGTCGCAATATTTCCTTGCTCTACTCCTATTGTTCCTCCGAGTATCCACCCGATGATACTGGCCGCGAGAAACTTTGCCGAGACACTCCATTCATATTTCGATCTCCAAATCAAGGCAACCAAAGTGAACACCGAGATTCCAGATGCGAAGCTAACTAGCATCGTCATGCTCTCCGACATAATCTGTAGCGCGTATGGCTGAACCGTATCCATAAACAAGTGGTGACTGTATACACCGACTCCGCTAATGAGTAGCATCGGCCACGGAGTTCTCGTCCATCTTGAACTCGAGAATTTCCTATTGGCAAAAATTGGAATTAGTGTATAGTACATCCCGATGAGCGGAAAGAATGCGAAGTAGACTATCGGGTGATAATTTATCCATAGAAAGTTCTTTGCAACTAGATTGTTGAGGAAGGCTGGGTTACCCACCGAAGCCCAAGCACCATCAGCAAGTAGAACTAGGAATGGAGGCGCAGAAATGATCATGTCAAGTGTCGTTACTACTGCAGCGATACAAGCTAGAGGGTAAACTTGAATCCTATCTCTGACGGCCTTTGGCATATACGCATCGAAACCAATTGAAGCTGCAAATTTCGCCGACAGAGAAGTGAGCATTCCAGGGCTCGAAGTGTAAGAATCCCTGTACCTAGAAGAGAAAGCAGTGCCAAGCAAAACATATGCGAAAACGAAAAGCGACGCATTTGTGATCATCATTCCGGCAAAAAATATCATTGCTTGCGCAGGACCCCAGGTCGCACCGGCGCTCCAAGCTGCTGGGTTCCAAAGTGGTGTAAGGAAGTACCACCCAGGCCCAAATCCCATAAAGGTAGAGAGCCACACCAAGTAGAATCCAATTGCAAATAGAAAGAAAATCAGAGGAAGAAGTTTCTCTGAATAGATTTTTCGGCCCATGTATTTTGGAAAGGCGTACAGACACAGTCCATACGCGAACGGAAACTGCCATCCGACAAACATTCCAAGACCATGCGCCGTTAGGAGCTGCCCGAAAACTGCAGGTGTACCTA
The DNA here is from genome assembly GCA_029850555.1 of archaeon. GTDB lineage: Archaea > Thermoproteota > Nitrososphaeria > Nitrososphaerales > CADDZS01 > JASHOD01. The sequence goes on from JARCRS010000176.1 coordinate 4,106, forward strand.
TCGGACCCAGGATATTCGGATTGTTTGCCTGGTCCGTTCTCATGAAAAGAGCTAATGTTCCAGCTATGATGAAGTCAAGGAAAGAAAGGTAGAGGAGCCTTCTTACCCATTTCTTTGAAAATGGAGTTAGAGCACCACTTGGTTCGTTCGGATTCTGTATAGATTCGCCTGAAATTTCATTCCTTGTTGCCATTTTTCTCACTAAGTCGAGGTAACGTTAAGCTCACTGATCATAGTGTAGTGGCCAAATCCACAAAACTCTAGGCATCGGATGTAATAAATTCCAGCGCTCTTGAATGTGACCAAAATAGAATTGTAAAATCCTGGCATAACTTGCACCTGATCCATAAGAGCAGCAGTGCTACACGAAGTATTAGTGCACTGGTATACTCCAAAGCCATGAGTGACATCATGGCTTGTAACGTTGAACAACACAGTGTCTCCAGCAGTTATGGAAATGTAAGTGATGTTCCTGTTCGGAAAACAAGACGGATTGTTCAAGCTCGTACTTGCATTCGCCCAATATGGCGCGTCGCACAAAGTCCACGTGAACTGTTGTCCAGTGACATCAACAACCATGTTTGGATGAACACTGGCATGCGTGTAAGGATAAGGGAAGAAGGTAACTGTGGAAAGAGCAAAAATGGCAAAAATAACTAAAATAATTATCGTCCAATGTCCCTCATATTTTGCAAGAGCATGAGAATCGCCCTCTTCAGGATGCTTCGTAGACCATACGATGAAGACGAAAGCTACAATTGTGATGGCGACAATGGTTGCCCAAAGGAATGCCAAGAAAATAGCATTCACACCAAGGTCGCCAAGGAGTGTGGCGTCGATCGGCAAGTCGATTCGTTGCGCGAAATTTCAAACTATAAAGATTATGATAGGACTCCCATCTCATAGAGCTCTATTCGATTTGAATCCGAGCGTTGAAACATTCTCTTTGTGAACGTGAAACAAGCATTTTTTCGGCTTTGCAAAGCGCGATAGTTATTTATGGTCGGCGAGCTTTAACTGTCTCGGCCCCGCGGTAGCTCAGCCTGGTAGAGCTTCCGACCTATTGGCTCAACAAAAGAATGCTGATCGCACACTTTGCAATCGGATTATGAACCAGAGGGGAGATGCTGTAGTGATCTCGGCTCCGCAACGCGGCGCTGATCCCGTTCAGCTTATCAGGCTTACAAATCTTGTCACAGTGACCGGAGTGTCGCAGGTTCAATTCCTGCCCGCGGGACCTACTTTCATGTGTTTGTTATTTCGGGATTTGAGAGAAGCAAGTTTTGATACTGTTTTCTGTAAAATTCGATTCTTCTATCATCGAAAGCGTTGTTCATTGTCGTAACCATCTTATCCCTTGCAAGTTCCAAATCAAGTTTAGCCGCTTTAGCTACACTCTCGTTTGATTTTGCGCCAGCAAGTTTCTCCATAGTTGGAGAAATAATCTGGCTCTTTCCTGTATATCGGAACTTGTCCTTGGAACTGCGATTTTCGATTCCAACCCTGTTTGCTGTTATGACAAATACTCTATTTTCAAATGCCCTCACTAGCATTCCAAGCTGAGCCTTACCAGGGAGAACAAGGTTTGCAGGATGACATATCACATCAGCGCCTTGTATCGCCACTTCTCTTGAAGCCTCCGGAAAGAACCAATCAAAGCATATGATAGGTCCCACTTTGCAGCCTTGCTTATCAAGCTCGAAGACTTTGAAGCCAGTATCTCCTGGCTCAAACCAAAGTTTTTCCCGATAGAAAAGATGGGTCTTTCTGTAAATGCCTTTGAGCTTTCCATTATCGACGATCACCGCTGAATTGAAAATTTTCTCTCCATCTTTTTCTGCCAGTCCGGCAACGAGAGCACATTTCTTTTTTTCACTAAACGATTGAAGAGCTTCGACAGATGGGCCATTTAGAAGGGACTCCGAGAGAGACTTTGCTTCCTCTTTCGATGTGAAAGCGTATCCTGTGTTGCAAAGTTCGGGGAATACGTAAAGGTCAGCTTTTACCTTTGAGGCTAGCTTGATTGCCTGTTCAATATTCTCAAAGTTCTTGCCAAATTTCGGACGAGTCTGAACAAAAGCTCCGAGGATTGTTTTATTTGAACTTGGCATATAATCGTGGGCTTCCTCGACTAATTTAATCTTTAAAATGATCTAAAGAATCTTGCCATCAAACTGCAGTTGTTTTGAAACTTTTTTTCAGTATCATTTTCCGATGCATTTTTCTTCCATAACGCTTTATCCGCAGGTGTAACCTTCAGACTTTGCTGAATCTAAGAAAAAAGGCTATAGTACAGATTGACATCTCAGAAACTAGAAAGCATCCGGAAGAAAAGTCCTCCAAATCTGAGAGAGTCTTCTGACTACTACAAGGAGCCTCTTGCTCCAAGATGCTTCAATTGCATGTATATGCGTGACGAAAATCTTGACTTTTATTGCTCAAAGTTCTTGGTTAGGACTAAGGTTTACAAGCTATGTGACGAGTGGCAATCAAATCAAGAAGGGTATTCCATCGTTTCAAGTCCTCGTTTGGACGAGGCAACTCACGGAATCCAGCAAAAAATTGTTGATGAGTATGAACCGTTACTTTTAGTCTCCGCAAAGAAGAAATTGAAGTTGGATCCGCCCGATTAAATTATCTTCGACCTTTCAGATTAAAGCGCATCTCCCAAGTTCTTTCCCAGCCCAGATCTTGGTACAGTCGTCGCCCCATTCTTGATGCGTGTAGGGTCATTTGCATGAATCCATTTTTCTTTGCCCACTTCATAGTTTCCTTCACAAGGCGAGTAGCAAGGCCCAACCTACGAAATTTGGGCGCAGTATAGACAGACATGAGATATGGTCCTTTTCTTGGGCTGATCTTTCCGGGATGGGGCTGGATGTCTCGTATCCAAACACAGGCTCCAGCCACGACCTCTCCATCTTTTGTTTCCGCCAAGAATCCTACGAATCTTCCTTTCGGCATCATTTCCTTTACAAACCTCCTGTAAGAGCGATCTCCGACTTTATGTTCAAGAGAGGTTCTATGCCTGAGATCCTCAAACATATTACGTCGTTGTTTCACGAGAATATCTAGATCTTCTATTGTTGCCCGCCTAAGTCGTAGTCGACGATTTGGTTTCATTTGTAGCCCACACAATCTGTTTCGTCTCTAGTTTAGGGAATTATAGCTATCTTTGCTAATTTTCGAAAGGAGGTAACTTAGAAATTTCAGCTCAGTGCGTCAACCATCTTTTTCTCCATGGCTCTAAAATGATACGAAAGAGTGCTCTTTGGCATCTCTAATTCCTTGCTCAGATCAGTGAGGTTAGTCCTCCTCGGCCAAGAGGAAAAGCCCCTCTCCTGCGCAATCCGAAGAATCTCGATCTCTCGTTTGGAAAATTTGTCAGAAATTGAGAGAGCAGGCATGAGGTCTCTCACAGCTGTATAGAAGGATCTGAATATCTCTGCGGATCTCTTCCTTTTCATCGAGATAACTTTCGTGTATTGATCGCTTACAATAGATCTAATGTTTACTCCGGATTGACCACTAATGAGATACCATTTTTCATGCCCGTCTTTTGCAACGAGAGGA